>CAJTYD010000004.1 GCA_910583775.1 uncultured Muribaculaceae bacterium
CAATTAGCGGCTTAGCCGAGACTGGTCAGCCTCAAAATTTACCGAACCATTGTATAATGTTTCAATCCGCCCTTTGAAAAGGCGGATTTTTCTTTGATTTCTGATGCCGTTTAGTTACCTTTGTAGGTAAGTTCCTAAGAAGGCGTCGTTTTAACGACACGGCGCATTTTTTGTGGACTGAACAAACGAGTAAATCTCCAGAAAACAGCTTCTGAAACAGAATGGAAGAAAAAATTACCGTCGACGGCCTTACTTTTGTGCCGTATCTCAAACGCGATGAAATCGCCGCTCAGGTCAAGAGAGTGGCTGAGGAAATAAGACACGATCTCCAGGGAGCATCCCCTCTTTTCATTTGTGTCCTAAACGGCGCCTTCATGTTTGCCGCCGATCTTATCCGCGAGATCGGGATGAACGATTCGAAGATAACCTTTGTTAAATATTCAAGCTATGAAGGCACTTCCTCAACCGGGACTGTCAAAGAGATCATAGGACTTAAGGAGGACATCCGGGGCCGCGATGTGGTGATAATCGAGGATATTGTCGATACAGGCCTGACTGCCGTGAAAATGGTGGAAGACCTTAAGAAACGGAATCCGCACTCTATCCGGTTCGCAACACTCCTTCACAAACCTGAAAGCTCCAAGACCGGATTCCAGCCCGATTACGTGGCGTTTGCCATCCCTCCGAAGTTCATTATCGGATACGGCCTTGACCTCGACGGGAAAGTCAGAAACCTCAAGGACATCTACGTGATCCGGGAGGAGGAATAAGGCCAGGGAAATCCTTCCAATCAATACCAATGAACAATAACACCCAAAACTTTATATTATGTTGAATATTGTATTATTCGGCGCTCCCGGTAGCGGCAAAGGCACTCAGAGCGCTAAAATAATCGATGAATTCGGTTTATTTCACATCTCTACCGGCGACGTACTACGCGACCACATCAAACGCGGCACCGAACTCGGCAAAATAGCAAATGATTATATCTCGAAGGGTCAGCTCATACCTGATGACCTGATGATCCAGATCCTCGACAACGTGCTTGAAGAGCAGGCCGCCGGCAAAGAGGGCGTGGTTTTCGACGGATTCCCCCGCACCATCCCTCAGGCCGAAGCACTCAAGGAGCTGCTCCGCAAACGCGGCACTGACCTGCACGCCGTCATCGGACTCGAAGTGCCCGAAGAAGAACTCGTGGAAAGAATGATCAACCGCGGCAAAGAGACAGGTCGCGCCGACGACAACATCGACACCATCAAGAACCGTCTCAAAGTATATCACAGCCAGACTCACCCGCTTAAGGAGTATTATACGACAGAGGGTAAATACATTCCTATCAACGGTTCGGGTATAGTTGACGAAATCTTCAACGAAATCGCCTGCGGAATAGAGAAAACCACCGGTGCGAAACGCAGAACAAAGAAATAAGCAGTTCTCGGCAAAAATATTCTCTTGAATTTAGCGTTGATTCTATATGAGATCCTTCATAAGAATCAACGCTTTTCTTTTTATATCAGTCATCTTTCTGCTCGCCGGAGGGTGCAAGCCATCGAAACTCTCCGTGGCCGACGACATGATGGCTAAAGGAGAGTATTTTGAGGCAGCGAAAAACTACCGCGGAATCTACAACCGGCTTAACCCCAGCACGGAGCGGTCGCTCAAAGGAGAAGTGGCCTATAAGATGGCCACCTGTTACCGCAGGATCAATCAGAACAGCAAGGCTGCCACCGCCTACCGGAACGCGGCGAGATACAGTTATCCGGATTCAATGCTATACTATTATCTCGGACGCTCGCTGCAGGCCGAAGGCAATTACAGCCGGGCTATCGAGGCTTACGACTCGTTTCTGAATATCTTTCCCGGGAACCGGCTCGCTACCGAAGGAATCCGCGGTTGCCGCAAGGCGATCGAGGCAAAAAATGGCAAGAGAACCAGATATGTAGTGAAGGAGGCGCGCATATTCAATTCGCGAAGGGCGGATTTCTCGCCGATATACCTCGACCGATCTCTGAACACCCTATATTTCACCTCTTCCACAGAAAAAGCTACCGGTAAAAAGATATCTGAAATCACGGGTACGAAAAATTCCGACATTTTCTTCTCCACAAAAGATGAGAAAGGAGTATGGAAACGTCCCGAGCCGGCCAAAGGAGAGCTAAACACGGAAGCCGACGAGGGAATCATCTGTTTCTCGCCCGACGGCCAGACGATGTATCTCACAGTAGCCAAAGAAAATCCATCGGCCGATTCATCGGTGGAGATCTACACATCCCGCCGTTCCGATGCAAGCTGGAGCGCCCCGCAAAGATTTGAGATCTCCTCCGATTCCATCTCCGCTTTCGGACATCCCGCCATCTCCCCGGACGGGAGGTACCTCTATTTCAGTTCAGACATGAAAGGAGGCTACGGGGGCAAGGATATATGGCGCATACGTCTCGACAGCCACAGGAACATACCCGAGAATCTCGGAAGCTCGATCAATACAGCCGGCGACGAGATGTTTCCCTTTCTACGCAACGACACGACGCTCTATTTCTCCTCCGACGGTCATCCCGGCTTCGGAGCCCTCGACATCTTCCGCGCCGACCTCAACTCCACCCGCGACCACTGGAGCGTGGAGAATATGGGAATTCCGATGAACAGCAGCGGAGACGACTTCGGAATCACCTTCGGCAACGGAGAAGAGGGCTTCATCAGCTCCAATCGCAACGACGCCCACGGATATGACCATATCTACAGTTTCGTTCTTCCGCAGATAAAGGTCTCGATCTCGGGGATGGTGCTCGATCGCGACGAGGAACCGGTGAAGGGCGCCGTGATCCGCATAGTGGGTGACGACGGATCGAACCAGAAGGCCGTGGCAAAAGACGATGGAAGCTTCAGCTTCAAGCTCGACAGAGGCGTCAACTATGTGATGAAGGCCGGGGCACCCGGCTATCTGAACCAGAAACAGGAATTCGCATCCGGCATGGAAGAGGAGGATGCCGAATATGAGGTGGATTTCATTCTGGCGGCCGTCAACAAGCCGCAGGTAATCGAGAATATCTTCTACGACTTCGACAAGGCAACGCTCAGGCCGGAATCGAAGACGGCCCTCGACGAGGTTGTTGCGATGATGAACGACAATCCCAACGTAACCATCGAAATGGGAGCGCACACCGACCGCAAAGGCTCCGATGAATACAACGTCAGGCTTTCCGACCGTCGCGCGAAAAGCGTTGTCGACTATCTCATCGCAGCGGGAATCCAGCAGGACCGTCTCTCCTGGAAAGGATATGGTGAAAGCGTGCCGAAAACTATAACTGTCAGACTGAGCCGCGAATTTCCTCAATTCCCGATTGGCACGGTTCTTGATGAGACATTTGTAAATAGTCTGGAACCCGAACAACAGGAAATCGCCGACCAGATAAACCGGCGCACCGAATTCCGCGTCACCTCAATAACCTACGAATACTATTAAATTACATAAGAATAAATGAAGACAGTATATAAGTTTCTCAAGGATTTAAGGCAGAACAACAACCGTGAATGGTTCAACGACAATAAAGAGAGATATCTCGAAGTAAAGGCAAAGGTGGATGATTTCACGCAGTCGCTGATAAACCGACTCTCGGAGATCGATCCGGACGCGGCACGCCTCTCCCCTTCCGATTGCACATACCGTATTTATCGCGATACCCGTTTCTCACTCGACAAGACGCCATATAAGACGCATATCGGTATCTACATCTGCCCCAAAGGAAATAAGAAGAGCTATCGCGCCGGCTATTACGTGCATCTTGAACCGGGAAATTCCTTGATGGCCGGGGGCAGCTGGTGCCCCCCCGCCCCTTTGCTCAAAGAGATCCGCAAATCAATTTATGACAATGTAGATGAATATCTCGAGATAATAGAGAATCCGGAATTCCGTTCGGTATATAAGCAGATCGGGAATGACCTGCTCAAGACCGCTCCCAAGGGTTTTCCGAAAGACTGGGAACATATCGACCTGCTCAAGCCCCGCGATTACACCACATACGCTCCCGTCGCCGACTCTTTCATGACCTCCGGCAACGCCGTCGACTCCATCTTCGGATACATGAAGATCCAGAAACCCTACAACGACTTCATCAACTTCATCCTCGACGAATCACCCTGGCTCGACACTCCCCGCTGATAAAAGAATTGCCCGGCGCCTGGATTCGCGAGGAATCCGGACGTCGGGCAATAAGCAGTAGGGATTAAATAGATTATCCGTTATCTCATTTCAGTGTATTTCACTTTGTCCATGTCGCTGTAGTCGAGGTTCTCGCCACCCATGCCCCAGATGAACATGTAGTTGCTTGTACCTGCGGCTGCATGGATCGACCATTCGGGCGACATGATGGCCTGCTCGTTGCCGAGCCATACCACGCGTGTCTCCTGCGGCTCGCCCATCAGATGGCAGATGGCGTTGCCCTCAGGCACGTTGAAATAGAAATAAGCCTCAACACGACGGTCGTGTGTGTGGGCCGGCATTGTGTTCCATACAGAACCCGGCTTAAGCTCCGTCAGTCCCATCTGAAGCTGGCAGGGGCCCTCCTTGAGCACGTTGTTCACGATAAGCTGGTTGATCACGCGGTCGTTGCTCTCCTCCATCTTGCCGGCGGCAAACGAATTGGCTTTCAGAGAACCCTTGCGGCCGTCGATGGTTACGAGCTGAACAGGATAAGCCTTATGGGCCGTCGTGGAGTTGATGTAGAACTTGGCGGGCTTCGAAGCGTCCTTGCTCTTGAAGACAACTTCCTTGTTGCCGCGGCCTACATAGAGAGCGTCCTTGAAATGAAGCTCGTAAGCCTTGCCGTCAACCTCAACAATACCGTCGCCGCCGATATTGATGACGCCGAGTTCGCGACGCTCCAGGAAGTAGTTGGCCTTCAGAGGATCGATGGTCTCGAGCTTCAGAGGCTTTGTCGCAGGAACAGCACCGCCGAAAATCAGACGGTCGTAAAGAGAATAGGTAAGGTTGATCTCATCGGCGACCATAACCTTCTCCATGCCGAAACGCTCGCGCAGCTTCGCTGTGTCATAATTCTTCACGTCATCAGGATGGCACTCTCGCTGAATCGTATAATGTGTCTGCGCGTTAGCGCCGAAAGCTGCCAATGCGAAAGCAGCTGCAAATAATAATTTTTTCATTCTATTTTCAGTTGTTAAGTGGCTGTTTAAAGTCTGGAAATAATTTCGAAGCACTCGGCGCATTTGTCGGAGACATACTTCCAGTCGCCGGCTGCGACCTTATCCTTCGGGAAGAGTTTCGAACCCATTCCCACGCAGAAGGCGCCGGCCTTGAACCAGGAAGCGAGATTCTCTTCCGTAGGCTCCACGCCGCCGGTGACCATGATCTTCGACCATGGCATCGGAGCCATGAGACCTTTCACCATCTTCGGGCCGAGCACGTCGCCGGGGAAGAGCTTGCAGACCTCGCAGCCCACCTCCTGTGCGAAACCGATCTCCGAGACGCTGCCGCATCCGGGAATATAAGGGATGCCGCGACGGTTGCAGACTTTGGCGATCTCCGGGTTGAACAACGGGCCGACGACGAAGCAGGCGCCGAGCTGCATATATAGAGAGGCTGTGCCGGGCTCGACAATGGATCCCACACCGATAGCCATCTCCGGGCATTCCTTAGCCGCGAACTTCACCACCTCCGAGAAGACCTCGTGGGCGAAATCGCCGCGGTTGGTAAACTCAAAAAGACGGACGCCGCCGTCATAGCAAGCCTTCACTACAGCCTTCGCCGTCTCCACATCCTTGTGGTAGAACACCGGCACCATCGGAGCCTGTGAGAGCTTGCCCAATACTGTGATTTTATCGAACTTTGCCATAATTTCTAAATTCTAATCTTTCAGATTATCTCTGCACGCGTCCGTTGGCCGAACCTCCGGCGAGAGCCTTCACCTCTTCGGCCGAAACCAGGTTGAAGTCGCCGGGGATGGTCTGCTTCAGAGCCGAAGCAGCCACCGCGAATTCAAGAGCGTCCTGAACGGAATCCATCGTCAGCAAGCCGTGGATAAGACCGCCGGAGAACGAGTCGCCGCCGCCGACGCGGTCGATGATCGGGTTGATGTCGTAACGTTTCGACTCGTAGAACTTCTCCCCGTCGTAAGCCAGGGCCTTCCAGCCGTTATGGGTTGCGGAGAAGCTCTCGCGAAGGGTCGAGGCCACGATCTCGAAACCGAATTTCTCTGCCATGGCCTTGAAGATACCCTTGTATCCCTCGGCCGATGTGTCGCCGCCCTCAACGTCTGCGTCAGGCTTGAAGCCGAGGCAGAGATCGGCATCCTCTTCGTTGCCGATACATACGTCTACATATTCCATCAGGGGAACCATCACGGAACGAGCCTTTTCGGGAGTCCAGAGTTTTTTACGGAAATTAAGGTCTACCGAGACCTTCACGCCGTTGCGTTTGGCGGCCTGGCAGGCAAGTTTGGTGAGTTCGGCGGCCTTGTCGGAGATGGCGGGCGTGATTCCGCTCCAGTGGAACCAGTCAGCACCCTTCATGATGGCGTCGAAATCGAAATCCGAAGGATCGGCTTCCGCGATGGCCGAGCCGGCACGATCGTAGATCACCTTCGAGGGACGCATCGAAGCACCGGTCTCGCAATAATAAATACCCACGCGGTTACCGCCGCGGGTGATGTAGTCGGTATGGACGCCGTAACGGCGGAGGGCGTTGACAGCGCCCTGTCCTATCTCATGTTTAGGAAGTTTTGATACAAAGTAGGCGTCATGGCCATAATTGGCGCAGCTGACTGCCACGTTTGCCTCGCCTCCGCCCCAGATCACGTCGAATCTGTCGACCTCCGTGAAACGGTAACATCCGTTAGGTGAAAGACGGAGCATTATTTCCCCAAGTGTTATTACTTTTGACATGATATTCCTAATATAAAGGTTATTAATATTTATTCATTATTCCTCGCTCTGAAGCACGTCGGAGCCGGCGGCAACCATCTTCTTCTGGTTGCGGATGATCAGCACACGGTTCCAGACCATAAGACCCATCGTACTGACAACCAGAATTCCCGCACCGATCCATTTCCATCCGTGGACAAGCTGGAAGAGAACCCAGGCCAGCGGGCTGGCGGCGAAGTCAAGACTTCCCCCTTCGAATCCTTCGGGGATGGCAACGGCACTGTCGTGAGTGGCGATGAACACATCCTTGGCCGCGAAAGTGAAATAGGGAGCGAGGCTCGTCACCATGTAGAGACCGCCGACGATCGCCACAAGACCTACAATGAAGGTCTTGATCACGTTACCCCTTGTGAAAGGGAGAACGAGGGGGAAGAGGTAGAACATTCCGGCAAGCGAGGCAAGCGGCAGGAAGCGGTTGCCAGGGAGCACCACAGCAAGAAGCAGAGTCACCGGGATAAGGAGCAGCGAGACGACCAGAGTCGTCGGATGACCGATCACCAGCGCGGGACTCATGCCGATGTTAAGACCGTCGGCACCCTTGAATTTGCGGGCGATCAGACTGCGGGTAGCCTCCGAGATAGGACGCAGACCTTCGATGAAGAGCACCGTAACGCGCGGGATCAACTCCATCACGGCTCCCATCTTGATACCGAGACCGAGAATCATCGGGATATTATCGACGATCTCAGCCCAGCTCTTGCAGGCCAGACAGCCGATGCCTATGCCCACGATAACACCGAGGAACAAAGGTTCGCCGAGCACGCCGAACTTGCGTTTCAGGCCCTCGGCGTCAATCTCCAGCTTGTCGAAGCCGGGGATTCTGTCAAGGCCTTTGTTGATCAGCCAGGCAAAAGGAGCGTATGCGGCGCAGAAAGGCTGCGGAATGGAGATGCCCTCCATGCCGTCGTAGAAACGCTGGAACCTGAGCGCGGTCATATCGGCGATGATCAACGTGATGATGTAGCAGACGATAGCTCCGAAGAACCCCCATGCAAGGGAATCGCAGGCGAAATAGATCACGGCGCCGATGAAGGCGAAATGCCAGTAGTTCCAGAGGTCGATATTGACCGTGCGGGTGGTCTTGGTGAAAAGCATGATGAGGTTCACGCCAAGACACACGGGAATGATAAAGGCGCCTACAGCCGTGTTATAGGCCACGGATGCGGCGGCAGGCCAGCCCATGTCGAAGACAGAGAGCTGGAGGTCATAATTCTTTACGACCGAATCAAGGGCCGGACCAAGCGCGGAGGTCAGCAGGGCCGTCACGATCGACAGACCTACGAAACCGACGCCGACCTTGAGACCGGCCTTGAGAGCGTCACCGAACTTGATGCCTATACAGACGCCTAAGATCGTGAAGATCACAGGCATCATCACGGCGGCTCCAAGTCCGATTATATATTTAAAAACTTCTTCCATCTGATTTAGGTTAGCTAAGTAAATATAAATCAATTATATCACTTACTCAAATGATTTATGTCAACAAAATCTTTCCTGCTGGATAAAGAGAAAAGAGCAACCACCGGAACAATCACTGCTCCGGCGATTGCCTCTCAACCATTAACTATATATTGACACAGGGTTAATTAAATTATCAGGGCTGTTTGCCGATGTAGGCGAGGATACCGCCGTCGACATAAAGGACGTGTCCGTTCACGAAATCACTTGCCTTCGAAGCCAGGAATACTGCCGGCCCCATGAGGTCTTCCGGTGTGCCCCAGCGGGCTGCCGGAGTCTTGGCGATGATGAAGGAGTCGAACGGATGACGGCTGCCGTCGGCCTGACGCTCGCGGAGAGGAGCTGTCTGCGGAGTTGCGATGTAACCCGGGCCGATGCCGTTACACTGGATGTTGTATTCACCATATTCGGAGCAGATGTTGCGGGTAAGCATCTTCAGACCGCCCTTGGCTGCGGCGTAAGCGGAAACTGTCTCGCGGCCGAGCTCGCTCATCATGGAGCAGATGTTGATGATCTTGCCGGCGCCCTTCTTGATCATAGAGGGGATCACGGCCTTCGAGCAGATGAACGGACCCACGAGGTCGATGTCGATGACCTGACGGAATTCCTCAGCCTTCATCTCTGTCATCGGGATGCGCTTGATGATACCGGCGTTGTTGACAAGAATGTCGATGGTGCCGACGGTCTTCTCGATATCCTCGACCATAGCCTTTACCTCCTCTTCCTTGGTTACGTCGCAAAGATATCCCTTTGCGTCGATACCATATTTCTTATAGTTTTCCTCACCCATCCTGAGGCCATCCTCGCTGTTGGTGTTGTATACTATTTTGGCTCCGGCTGCGGCGAACGCGCGCGCGATTGCCATTCCGATTCCATAGACAGCGCCTGTTACGAGCGCTACCTTTCCTTCCAATGAAAACATATCCATAATAATATATTTTAGATGTTAAACTGTTTCTGATTTAATTTATTTCCATTTGAAACATCTATCGCAGTTTCTGTCGTTTCATTCTAATATACGCGTAAAACGGCTCTATTTCTCAAAACCACGATATTTCTCAAAACCACGATGAAACGGATTATTCAAACGTAAGAGTAACGATCGATTTCGAAGGCATCTCCACGGTCATGACGCCGTTTTTCACCATCGCACCGGCAAACGGTTTCAGGTTGACCTGCTCAGGCATCGAGAAATCATTATAGGAATTAGCCTTCGCTCCGGTAAGGATCTCTCCCTTGAGATTCTTTCCGGCAGCTCCGCCGAGACTTACGGTCACTGTCACTCCTTTCTCAAGGTCGGTATTCACCAGCGAAACGCAATATTTTCCATCTTTTAAGGAAGCCGTGGCGTCAACAACCGGCACCTTGCGGTCGCCTCTCACGTCCATTATCGGCGTGGAGACCTGGACAGGAATGAACTTGGCGTCCTGGTGCGGGCGATACATCTTGAACACATAATATGTCGGGGTGAGGACCATCTTGTCGTCTTTTGTAAGCACCATAGCCTGGAGCACGTTGGCGATCTGGGCGATGTTGGCCATCTTCACGCGGTCGGCGAATGTATGGAAGACATTAAGAGAAAGGGCAGCCACCATGGCGTCGCGAAGCGTGTTCTGCTGATAGAGATGGCCGCGGATAGTGCCGGGCTCTTCGTCCCACCAGGTTCCCCACTCGTCGACGAGCAGGCCGACGCGCTTGCGGGCGTCATATTTATCCATGATGTCGCAGTGGCGGCGGATCACGGGTGCGATCTCGAGGCACTTGCCGAGCGTCCAGTAATAATCCTCGTCAGTGAAATCGAGTGCAGAGCCCTTCTTGCCGCTCCAGCCGGTAACGGTATAATAATGGAGTGAGATTCCGTTCATGAAACGGCCGGCCTTCTTCATCATCACGTCCGTCCAGTTATAGTCATAGTCGCTGGCGCCGGAGGCTATCTTATAAAGCTTGTTGCCGTTGAACTCGCGGCAATACGTCTGATAGCGACGATATACATCGGCATAATATTCGGGCGTGAAGTTGCCGCCGCAACCCCAGCTTTCGTTGCCGACACCGAGATATTTAAGGTGCCAGGGTTTCTCCCTGCCGTTCTGACGGCGCAGTTCAGCCATGGGGCCGCTCTCGGCCGTGATATATTCAACCCATTTGGCGAGTTCCTCCACTGTTCCGCTACCGACGTTGCCGCTCAGGTAGGGCTCGGCGCCGATCAGCTCGCAGAGGTTGAAGAACTCGTTTGTTCCGAAAGAATTGTCCTCGACGGTGCCTCCCCAGTTGTTGTTAACCATTCTGGGACGAAGCGCCGGATCTCCGATACCGTCACGCCAGTGATACTCATCGGCGAAACAGCCTCCCGGCCAGCGAAGCACGGGAACCTTAAGCTCCTTGAGTGCGTTGAGCACGTCGGTACGGTAACCGTTCTGGTTCGGTATCTTTGAATCGGGTCCGACCCAGAGGCCGCCATAGATGCATGAGCCGAGGTGTTCGGCAAACTGCCCGTAGATCTCCTTGGGGATGACCGGGGCATTGGCGTCGGGACGAAGCGCGACGGTAACCACGTTTGAATCGGCCAAGGCGACTGAAGCGACCGCCGCAATTCCTATGCTGAGAATAAACTTCTTCATATTATTCATTATTTAAATCTATAAACCGCGAATGTCTTGGCGGGAACAGTAACCTTCACACTGGCTGTCGGTTCGATATTGACTTCGTTCTTCACCGGCTTTACCATATCCTGACGGTCGAGCTTGTTCTCGGCATTATGGTCGGCATGGAGCGTTTCGACTGAATAGCTGTTGAACAGTTTCTTCTTCAGCCCTTTGAAATCGAGATCCACTGTCTGGTTATAGATGCCGGTGTTGGCGATCTTCACGATATATTCTCCGGTTGCCTCATCGAAGGCGGTAGAAGCGAAGAGACCGTCCTGACCGGGAAGTCCGGCAACCGGTTCCTTGCCCATGCTCGTCGGAACAACCATCGATCCCTTGTTCTTGCCATACATCTGCTGAACGTAGTAACTTGCCGTCGGCATGCTGCGGAGATTGTCGAACCAGATCAGGTCCGGACGCCACTGCCATCCCTCGACATGAGCGAAAAGAGGAGCGTATGTAGCCATTTCCACGACATCGGCGTTTCTCTCAAGGCCCGTCATGAAGGCCGCCTCAAGAAGAGCGGCGTCGAAATGATTGCGCTTGTTGCCGCGGCCGTGGCAGGCATATTCACCGGCAAAAACTTTCGGGCCCTTGCGGTCGTAACCGTCATAGCGTTTTCCCTGACTGAGGAACCAGTCTTCAGGACGATAGAAATGCTCGTCTACGAGATCGACCTTCAGATTCTTCATCTCAGGCCAGAGGTAATCGAAATCCTTGCCCTCCGAGTTGGGACCTGACGAACCGATGATCTTTATCTCGGGATGCTGCTTGCGGAGAGCCTTAACGAAGGGAGCGAGACGTTTCACGTAATCCTCGCCCCACTGCTCGTTGCCCACAGCGAGAAACTTCAGATTGAAAGGCTCCGGATGGCCCATCTCGGCGCGGAGCGCGCCCCATTTGCTCGAAACAGGGCCGTTGGAGAACTCTACGAGATCGAGGGCATCCTGAATATAAGGATCGAGGTCGGCGACGGCGACATGGGCCGATTCGTCGTTATTCTGATACTGGCATGCGAGACCGACGTTAAGAACCGGAAGAGGTTCGGCGCCGAGAAGCTCGCTGAGAAGGAAATATTCGTAGAATCCGAGGCCGTAGCTCTGGTAATAGTCGGGGAAGAAACGGTGGGTGAAGGTATACTGCCAGCGGTTTTCGTTGAGAGGACGGTTTTCGGGAGCGCCCACGGTGTTCTTCCACTGATAGCGGGTGGCGAGATCCGTACCTTCCACGATGCATCCGCCGGGGAAGCGGAACACTCCGGGGTTAAGGTCCTTGAGTTTCTGAACCAGATCGGCGCGAAGTCCGAACACATTGTTTGCCGGGAAAAGCGAGATATGCTCGAGATCGACGGTTGTCTCAGGCTTGCAGAGGAAGACGCGGAGCTTGCCCTTCACTACAGTCTGATAAGGTCTGAGGTCGGCGGCATACTGCTTCCAGTCCTTGCCCGACACCTCGATTGTTGCGGAGGCGAGCACCTGGCTCTCGGCATCGGCAGCCTCGTCGATAAGCTCGACACGCACCTTCGAAGTCTTGCCGTCGGGAACGCGGGCATACATCGTATATTTATAAAGAGAATCCTTCTCGACGGAAACGCCGAAATAGCCTTCGTTGGTGAGGGATGTATGTTTGTGGCCGTGGCCGGCGGCCTGCAGCTCCACATATTTAGGATTGCGCGCGAAAGGGCCGTCATTCTTGACAACGACCTTACCGGTCGAAGTCCATCCCATCAGGGGATCGGGGAATTCGAAAGAGCGGTTCTTGATCTTCTCGGCATATAGACCGCCGTCGGCGCCATAGTTGATGTCCTCGAAGAAAAGGCCATACATTGTAGAGGGAATTTTAGCTCCCTTCTTTGCCGTATTGATGGTGATTACTTTCGGATTAGCCTTATTCTCTCTGTTCTGAATGTATCGGGCAAGCTCGCAGGCGGCAAGCAGATATGCGCCTGTTCCGAAATTGGCTGTAGACTTCTGGTTCACAACCTGACCGGGGATTGCCTTCTCGCCGATAGGCTGAACGTAGCCTACGGTTCCGTCCTCCTGGAGGGCGGTGTTCTGCAGGTAATCCCATGCTTTCGTTACAGTCGGGAGATATTCGGCTTCAGAGAGAAAACCGTTGTTGATACCCCAGAGGAGACCGTAAGTAAAGAAAGCAGTTCCGCTGGTTTCAGGACCGGGAGCATGCTCGGGGTCGAGCATGGAGCGTGTCCAGTAGCCTTCGGGACGCTGAGCGGCCTTCACGGCCTTTGCCATCGTCAGATAACGGTCTACATACTCCTGACGGTGGGGAGCGTTTGCAGGGAGATCCTGAATCACCTTAGCCAGTGCCGCAAGAACCCATCCGTCGCCGCGCGCCCAGAAATCCTTCTTGCCGTTGGCACTCTTATGCTTAGGATAGACATATTTGCCGTCGCGGTAGTAGAGCCCCGTCTCGGGGTCATACATGATGCTGTTGGCGAATGTC
The DNA here is from genome assembly GCA_910583775.1 of uncultured Muribaculaceae bacterium. Classification (GTDB taxonomy): domain Bacteria; phylum Bacteroidota; class Bacteroidia; order Bacteroidales; family Muribaculaceae; genus Lepagella. The sequence goes on from CAJTYD010000004.1 coordinate 13,497, forward strand.
CAGTATTCGTAAAGTTTGTCAAGATACTGCTGGTTACCCGTGATATTATAGAGCTTCGTCATTACAGGCATGACCATATAAAGTCCGTCGGCCCACCACCAGTAATCGTTTTTCGGAGTCGACATCTCGTATTCCATCACCTCCCGGGCGCGGGCGATCTTCTCGGGCGACGGAGAGATATTGTAAAGGTCGGCATAGGTCTGGAAACAGATCTGATAGTCGCCGAAAAGCACGAAATCATCGCTCTCGCCGTAAGAATATTTCCATCTCGATCTGTCGTTGCCCTTGGCTCCCTTCCATTGATTGTGCCTGGCCCATTCGGTGGAATAGTCGAGATATTTCTTGTTCCCGGTCAGCTTATACGCCTCCATATTTCCGGTATGGTAGGCGGCATTGTCCCAAAACGATCTTCCATGCTTGGGATGATTGGTCTGCCAGGTAGTGTTGACCTTATCGATAATCTCAATAACATCCGACGCCTTTTGCGGCAAATCGGCGTTGGCGGTTGCAAGCCCGCTCAAAACGAGCAAAGCAGCCACTGTCTGTCTAATTCGGGATAATTTCATTATATAAGTCAGGTTAGTTATTTCATGTAAAATACGGCGGGCATGACTTCATTCCGCAACCGCAGTCAAAATAGATTATAAGGAATCTGTTCATTTCCAAATGCAAATATAACTAAATTGCGCGGCTCCTGCAAGATGCAGGAGCCGCGCAATCCAAATATTTAGGGGTTTAAATTCGTCAATAAGGGTAGCCAAATCGGTTATTCAACCTGATTAAAGCATTTTTCGACGAATTCAAAACCAAATGCAATTCAGTGGGGTGTCTCATTTCTCCGGAACGGGAATCCTTTCGACCGCCTTTCTGATTCGTCCGACGACCTCCTCGCGGGGCATCAGCTCGGTAATATCGAACATGTGCGGGCCGCGGCAGGCGCCGACAACTGCCAGACGGAAGGCGTTCATCACGTTGCCTAAATGATAGCCTTTCGATTCGATCCAGTCGAGAACGATCTTCTCGGCATTGGCCGATGTCATGTCGTCGATAGTCTCGAGAACGGCTATAAGCTCCTCCATGATCGCGGGAGTCTCGGCGCTCCACCTCTTTCTTACATCCTTTTCGGCGTATGTTTCGGGAGCCACAAAGAAGAAATCGGCCTGGTCCCAGAGATCGGGAATAAGGTTGGCGCGACCCTTGACCATGCCCAGAGCCTTTGCCACATATTCCTTTGAGAATCCGGCGATGCCCTTCTCTTCCAGAACAGGCATGAAGAGATCGGCCAGCTCATTATCGTCTTTCTTCATCAGATACTCATGATTGAACCAGATCCCTTTCTTGAAATCGAACTTCGCGCCGGCTTTCGAGCAATGTTCGAAAGAGAACTTGTCGATAAGCTCCTGCATCGACATGACCTCGCTGTCGTCGCCGGGATTCCATCCGAGAAGCGCCAGGAAGTTGACCACGGCCTCAGGCAGATAACCCTGCTCACGGTATCCCGAGGAGATGTCGCCGCTCTTCGGATCATGCCATTCGAGCGGAAAGACGGGGAAGCCAAGCTTGTCGCCGTCGCGTTTTGAAAGCTTGCCGTTGCCGACCGGCTTCAGTAGAAGCGGCAGATGCACGAACTCCGGCATTGTGTCGCTCCAGCCGAAGGCCTCGTAGAGAAGCACGTGCAACGGAGCCGACGGGAGCCACTCCTCGCCGCGGATAACGTGGCTCACCTCCATCAGGTGGTCGTCGACGATATTGGCAAGGTGATATGTAGGCAGATCGTCGGCACTCTTATAGAGAACCTTGTCGTCAAGGATATTGGAGTTCACCGTAACCTCTCCGCGGATAAGGTCGTTGACCTTCACCTCGCGGTCGGGATCTATCTTGAAGCGCACCACATACTGCGTGCCTTCATCGATGAGACGCTTCACCTCCTCGGCCGGCATGGTCAGCGAATTACGCATGTTGCCGCGCGTCGAGGCGTCATACTGGAAATTCGGGGTTGCGGCTCTCGCGGCCTCAAGCTCCTCGGGAGTATCGAAGGCGATGTAGGCCTTGTCGGAGTCAAGAAGCTGCTTCACGTAACGACGGTAGATGTCGCGGCGCTCGCTCTGCTTGTACGGCCCGTATTCGCCGCCCTCTCTGACGCCCTCGTCGATACCGATGCCGAGCCAGGCGAGCGACTCATTGATATATTCTTCCGCGCCGGGAACAAACCGACGGCTGTCGGTATCCTCGATGCGCAGGATCATGCTGCCGCCGTGACGACGGGCAAACAGATAATTATACAATGCCGTGCGGATGCCTCCGATATGGAGGGGGCCGGTGGGGGAAGGTGCGAACCTTACTCTTACTTTACGTTCCATGTATGTTGTTTTAATTTTTTGCAAAGATAATACTTGATAGTCTAAAATTCCGCCTGATCGCTATTTTTTCTGCAAGACAAATTTCCTGCCGTTCCATTTATAAACCAGCCGGCTCTTCATAAATTTCTTTATCGACGCCATATCCTCGGGGCTCATTATCTGGTCGCAGGTAAGAGTGGCGATCAACGTCAGGCTGTCGGGATCGGAGACATATTTCACTGTCGGAAAAGGTATAAGTTCCTCCACACGCTCCCTTGCTTTTTTGTCGGGATAGCTGAAGAAATCGTCCAGCTCGGGGAGTCTGATGAACCTATCGCGCGGCAACTTCTTGTAGTCGCCGTCGAAAAACTCGATGTCTGTGTCGAAAGCCTCGTCATTGTCTCCGATCGTATATGCCGTCATCACTATCTCCCCTTTTCTATAAGGCAGCATGCTTATCGACATAACCGAAACCGGAGTGAGCGAGACCTCGAGATAATCGGGCCTCACTTTCTTCAGGAATGATTCTCCCTGCATTGAATTCACCGCCTTGTAGACGCTGTCGGCGGCAAAGAAATCGAGCATATCCATGCGTGTGGAGGTGCTCAGGAGATCAAGCGTCTCGAGCGGCAGCTTCACAAAAGCATCCGACGCCGTCACCGTATCCGGGAGCACCGGATAGTCGGCAAAACTGTTGAATGCTCCGCAAAAAAGAAGCAATATGGAGAGTATCTTTTTCATTTATGATATTTTAATTGAATTCGCTTAAGTAAATTTCTGGGAATCCTATTTCTTCATGAATATGTCGTAATTCCCGTTATATTTGGGTTTGGAAACCTTCATCTTCTCCTTTGCTTCCTTTTTCTTCCCCTTTTTCTCCTTCGATTTTGGCTTGCCCCATTCGGGAATCTCCAAGTCGATTGACTTCGAGGCGGATTTTTTTGTTCCGGCTGTTTTCTCCTTCTTCGCGCTCTTTTCCTTTTTAGCCGGCCGATCAGCTTTAGAACCTTTCACCTTTCCCCTGCCACGTCGGGTCTCGGCGGAATAGTCGGTATCATCGGCGACTTCGGCATGGATGCGGTCGCCGAAGAAGTTCACGTTTTTCAATGCCGAAAGCACACGCTTAACGTCATCCTTCCTGACATCGAAAAGCGTATATCCCGGCATAAGGTCAATGCGGCCGATCTCCGGCTTCGGGCCCTGGACATTACGGTTTACCAGCTCCATGAGATTCCCGGGGAAGAAACCTCTCGACTTGCCGACGTTGACCATAAGGCGTTCGTAACCCTCCTCGGCGTAGCGGCGGTCTTTGTCTTTTTTCTCCCTGCGCCCGGAGCCGTCGGAATCGCCCTTATTTCCTTTCTTCGACTCGTTGAGGTCTATGTCGGGCATATTCTGATAATATGCGAGCAGACGGTTGAACTCGAGCGAAAGCACTCTCTTCAGCAAATCCTCCTCCGAGAGCCATTCGAGCTTTTTGCTCACCCCGGGCAGATACTTGCTTATTTCAGCCTCGTTCACCTCAACCCTTTCAAGGCGGTCGGCGAGATTATAAAGCTGCTTCTCGATGATATGCTCCGGAGTGGGGACCTTCCTGTATTCGAATTCCTTGCCGATTTTCTTTTCGATGAGCCTGAGTTTGTTTTTCTCTCTCGAGTGGATAATCGCGATGGAGACACCGGTCTTATTGGCGCGTCCCGTACGCCCGCTTCGGTGGGTATAGACGGCGACGTCGTCAGGCAGGCCGTAGTTGATCACATGGGTGAGGTCGTCGACGTCAAGACCGCGGGCTGCAACATCGGTGGCGACAAGGAGCTGGGTGACGTGGTCGCGGAATTTCTTCATCGAGAGGTCGCGCTGCGCCTGCGAGAGGTCACCGTGCAGACAGTCGGCGTTATAGCCGTCGGCAATGAGCTTGTCGGCGATCTCCTGCGTTTCCTTTTTGGTGCGGCAGAAGATGATGCCGTAGATGTTGGGACTGTTGTCGACAACGCGCTTCAAGGCAAGATATTTGTCATGCGCCTTCACCATATAATAGATATGGCGCACGTTCTTTGCCCCTTCGTTTTTATTTCCGGCCACAAACTCAACCGCATCCTTCATATACTTGCGGGCGATACTCGCGATTTCCGAAGGCATCGTGGCGGAGAACATCAGCATCTTCCTGTCTTCGGGAACATGCGAGAGAATCTCGTCGATATCGTCGAGGAAACCCATATTGAGCATCTCGTCGGCCTCGTCGAGGATAACGGTATGGACATCATCGAGTTTCACCACACCGCGCTTGATCAGGTCGATAAGACGACCCGGAGTGGCTACGATAACCTGAACGCCTTTCTCGAGAGAACGTATCTGGCTCTCTATGCTTGAGCCGCCATAGACGGGAAGGATCTTTATAGCCTCCACATATTTCGAGAAATCTGCCAGATCGCCGGCGATCTGGAGACACAGTTCACGCGTCGGCGCGATTATCAGCGCCTGCGGCACTCTCTTGGAAACATCTATTCTCTGCAGGACGGGCAGGCCGAAAGCCGCTGTCTTGCCGGTGCCTGTCTGCGCAAGACCGATCACATCTCCCTCCTTTTCGAGAAGATGGGGAATCACCATCTTCTGGATCGGCATAGGATGCACGAATCCAAGTTCCTCAATGGCCTTCAGAAAGGCCGGAGCCACACCGAGATCGGCGAAGGTATCCGTGTTTTCCTCTATCGGCGCCACATTCCCGGCTCCGATATTCTCATTTGTATTCTCATCTTTCATTTCCTCAGGTGCGGAAACGATATTTTCATTTTCAAGACTCATATTTCAATGGTTGCACAATCGAAACACTGTGCGAAAAAATTAGTATTCTATCGTTATAAACGCATTCAAGGGGGGATTTCCCTTTTTAATTCACAAAATTACAATAAAATTCATTAACTTTGTCATAATATCGCGAATTTGCGGCCGACACCGGGCTGCCTGCGCAGTGAGCGGGATTTCGCGGCCGTCAGGAAACAACCTAACCAAACCATATATCGAACTGACATGGACAACATCAAGAAACACGCCCGCGTCGATGTGGCGGATGTGATGAGGGGATTCGCTGTGATGGCGATCATCCTCCTGCACTTCATCGAGCATTTTAACTTCTACTCTTTTCCCGACACTTCGGGGCAAAGCCCGTTTCTGAATTTCTGCGACAAGGCGATATGGGACGGTCTCTTCTTCGCATTCGGCGGCAAGGCCTACGCTATCTTCGCGCTCCTCTTCGGCTTCAGCTTCTTTATCCAGCATGACAACCAGCGCATGAAAGGGAACGACTTCCGGCTGCGCTTCTGCTGGCGACTGATTCTCCTTTTTATAATAGGCAACATAAATGCCTGCTTCTTCACCGGCGAGATTCTGGTGATGTACTCGCTCGTCGGATTCGTCCTCGTTCTCACCTGCCGTCTTTCCAACAAGACTCTTCTCTGGCTCATCGGCATCTGTATGCTTCAGCCGCTCTGCATATATCAGATAATCCGAGCCCTTATCTCGCCCGACTATGCCCCCGTCGAGCTCAATTCCGGCGTTTTCTGGGCCGCGACCAATGTGGCACAATCGGGAGGGACTTTCTGGGAAACCGTCAAGGTGAATATCTGGGAGGGACAGCTCTTCTCGCTCGTATGGGCCTGGGAGAACGGCCGAATCTTCCAGACCGCCGGGCTTTTCATGGCCGGAATGCTCATAGGCCGGCAGGGCTGGTTCCTTAAGAAAAACCTCAGATACTGGGGCTGGGTGCTCGCTGTCGCCCTTCTGCTCTATTTCCCGCTCTCCGGCCTGAACAATATGGCTGGCAACTACATCGAAAGCAAGAACATCCTCACTCCTCTTCGAATAATCCTCTCGTCGCTCTCGAAACTCTGTTTCATGCTTATTCTCGTCTGCGGAATCCTTTACGGATACTACTGCACCACACGTCTTTCGCGCGTACTCGCCCTCCTCATCCCATACGGCAAGATGAGCATGACCAACTACGTGACCCAGGGAATCATCGGGTCCTTCATCTTCTACCACTGGGGTCTCTATGCCCAGCTTGGCATCACTGCCAGCGAATTCCTCGGGATCGGAGTCTTCCTTCTGCAGTATCTCTTCTGCCGCTTCTGGGTCGGCAGGCACAACCACGGCCCGCTCGAATATATCTGGAAGAAAGCGACCTGGATCTGAGGCAATTTTGAATGTTGAATGTTGAATTAGGGCTGACGCCGGAGTAATGTTGAATGTTGAATTGGCTGACGCCGACATGGATTTTGAATTAATAAATTAAAAATTGATAATCAAAACTGATAACGATATGAATAAACTTAAAGTCTTAGCTATTGCGGCGCTGACTGCCGCTGCGGCTCCCTCAGCCGAGGCATGCACAAACCTGATAGCAGGAAAGAAAGCGACAACCGACGGCTCTGTCATGGTGACATACGCGGCCGACTCACACAATCTCTACGGTATGCTGACCCATACCCCGGCAGCCTTCCATCGCCCCGGGGAGATGAGAAAAGTGATCGAATGGGACACCAACAAACCCTTAGGCGAGATCCCTCAGCCTGAAAGAACCTACAACGTAGTAGGCAACATGAACGAGCATCAGCTTGCCATCGGAGAATCGACCTGGGGAGGCCACCGCGAGCTTGTCGACACCACAGGCACTGCCATCATCGATTACGGCTCGCTTATCCAGATCGCCCTCGAACGCGCCAGGACCGCCCGCGAGGCCATCGACCTGATGGGAGAGCTTGTGAATAAATACGGATATGCCTCTTCGGGCGAATCGTTCTCGATCGCCGACAAGAACGAGGTCTGGGTGATGGAGATGATCGGCAAGGGCGCCGAGAAGGGTGCCGTATGGATCGCCGTCCGAATCCCGGACGACGCCATTTCAGGCCATGCCAACGAGCCGCGAATCCGCAAGGTCAACATGAAGGACAAAGAGAATGTGAAATATTCCAAAGATGTGATCTCTTTCGCCCGCAAGAGAGGATATTTCTCCGGCAAGGATGAGGATTTCTCGTTTGCCGACGCCTACAGCAAGCACGAGCCCGACAAACGCCGCAGCTGCGATGCCCGCGTCTGGAGCTATTTCCGCCGTTTCAAACCGGAGGCCGACAAATATTACGACTGGTGCGTGGGCAAGAGCGACGAGCCGATGCCGCTCTATATCATTCCTGACAAGAAGGTGAGCCTGAAGGATATGGAATGGAGCATGCGCGACCATTATGAAGGCACTCCGCTCGACATGACAAAGGATGTAGGCGCCGGCCCGAACCACGTTCCCTACCGCTGGCGTCCCGCTGATTTCGAGGTTGACGGCAAGACCTACTCCATGGAGCGCGCCATAGCCACCCAGCAGACCGGCTGGAGCTTCGTGAGCCAGAGCCGCGACTGGCTCCCCGACCCCGTCGGAGGCATACTCTGGTTCGGCACCGACGACACCAACACCAGCGTCTACATGCCCTTCTACTGCGGCATGACCGAGATCCCCGCGGAACTCGAGCACGGAGACGTAAACAATTTTTCGTTCGATTCCAATTTCTGGATGACAAACTGGGTCGCCAACCAGGCCTATAACCGCTATGACCTCATGATTCCCGACATCCGCAAGGTCCAGGAACCGCTTGAGGAGAAATACCGTTCCTCCCGCGAGGCCCGCGACAAGGAGCTTGCCGACATGGTCAACGCCGGCCATTATGCCGACTATGTAGCCTCTGTAAATAAAGAGGGGGCTGAAATTGCCAGAGAAGCCACCGACGCATACCGTGAACTCGGGAAATACCTTTTCGTCAAGTTTATGGACGGAAACATCAAATATACCGACAAAGACGGTAAGTTCAAGGTCACGAAACACGGCATTCCGCAGTATCCCAAATTCGGAGGCTACGACAAGAAATATTATGAGAACATCGTCCGCGAGACAGGCGACCACCTCCTGGTGAAGTAAAACCTCGGCCAACATAGATTTGTTATCTTCTAAAGCGACAGCTTTTCCGGCATCGCTTTAGAAGATATTTTTTGTTCAGAAGCTTCACTTACGGGAAACTGAATTCCTATTCAAAAGATAAAAACTATAATACTATGGAAAGAGAAGAAGTTGAAATCCAGAAAAGAAGGGCGGACGCTCACGCGATATGGCTTAAGATCGTTCTATGGACACTTACCGTGGCGATATGCGGAGCGATCCTCTGTCTGGTGCTCGGAGCGGTGAGATGGGCGCTGGAGGCATTCCTGATTGTGGCCGGAGTCCTGGTCATCATCGCATTGATCGGAATGCTGATTTATGAAAAGATGAAATACCGCATTAAGGAAGATCAATACAACCGCCAGCAGAAGAGACTCGCCCGGGATAATTCAAAAATCGGAAACTGACACCATACTGATAGCTGTTTCAAAGGATCAGCGGGTGTAGAGGAAACGCTTGATCGAACGCTTCGGAGTCTTCTCGAACTCGTTGGGCATCAGGACTATCTTTGCGATACGCTCGTATGGCGCCACAAGTTTGTTAAGTTCCTGACGGACGTTCTCCATCGTCGAGTCCATATCGTTATATGAGACATCGAAGCGGTCGAGAGCGTCGAAATCCGGATATACAAGGCCCACGAGCTTGCCGTCGCGCTCCACTATCAGGCTCTCCGCCACAAACGGCATATTGTTGAGCTTGGCTTCAATCTCTTCGGGATAGATGTTCTGTCCGGAAGCGGTAAGGATCATTGTCTTTGACCTTCCCTTAAGGAAAAGCGTTCCGTCGGCACTGCGCGTACCCATGTCTCCGGTGAGGAGCCAGCCGTCGCGAAAAACGTCTTCCGTGGCAACGGGATTCTTATAATATCCCTTCATCACGTTCGAACCACGCACGCAAATCTCTCCGGGAACGTTCTCCGGGTCGGGCGATATTATACGGGTTTCCATCGTCGGGAGCGTCCGGCCCGAGGAGGCGGGCTCGAACTCGCGCCAGGGAGTATATGAGATAAGGGGGCCGCATTCCGTCATGCCGTAGCCCACGGTAAACGGGAATTTAATCTTATGAAGGAAATCCTCCACCTCATGATTCAGCGGAGCTCCACCCACTATCACCTCCTCGAATTCACCGCCGAACGCATCGACGAGTTTCTTTCTGATCTTTGAATAAATGAAAGAATCAAGGAAAGGCACCGCAAGTGTCCAGCGCATCGTTCCTTTCGAGATCATCGGCAGGATCTGGTTCTTATAAATCTTCTCAAGAATCAGAGGCACGCATATCACAAGATGCGGCTTTACCTCGGAGAGAGCCTTGAGCAGGATTTTCGGCGACGGAGTCTTGCCTAAAAGAGTGATATGCGACCCGACGGCGAGGGGGGTAAGCATGTCGAAGGCGCAGCCGTAGGCATGGGCAAGCGGGAGGAAGGCCAGGGCTCGCGAGCCTCGGAAATGCAGAACGGTGTTGATGCCGAAACATACGTTGCCGGCGAGGTTCTCCCCCGTAAGCATCACGCCCTTGGAGAATCCGGTCGTCCCGGAGGTATAGTTTATCTCGGCCACCTCTTCATTCGAGCGGTCGGCATATCTGACGTCTTCCGAACGATAGCCTTTGGGATATAGCTTGCGGAAACGACGCTTCAGCAGACGGATGCTGCGTGAAAGTTCGTCGCCGTTGCGCTCGTAAAGAAGATCCCATTTCTCGATCGAAAGCGCGCCCTTGACATTAAGAAGCCGGTCGGCCTCTATCGAATCCCATATCGAATTGTTCACATAAAGGAGATCCGCTTCGGAATGATTGACGATATGCGTTATGTCGACAGGGTTGAACTCCGCGAGTATCGGAACGATGACGGCTCCGTATGTCACGGTAGCCATATATATCAGCACCCATTCCGGGGAGTCTTTCCCGCAGAGGGCGATCTTGGCGCCCTTCCTGAGACCTATGGATTTGTAAAAAAGATGAATCATGGCTATCGAACGGGCCATATCGCCGTAGGTCATAGTCTTCCCCGACACATAGTTGGACAATGCCGGAAGATCCCAGTTCTCTATGAAGCTGGTTTCATATATCTTTATAAAATTCTTAATCTCAAAGCGTGCGTCCATATAATAATATTTATTTAAATTTCGCAAGTAAATTTAAATTGGTTTACAGTTTGGGTTTAAGGTTTAGATAATACCATTTGTCCTGTTATCACAGTGTGGCGGTAACCTCTAAACCCAGACTTTAAACCCTAAACTTCAAGTTTTCAAGTTCATTGGAACTTGCGGAACTTGAATAATATTTACAAATTAATGAATGGGGAAAATCAGTGAGCTGAAGCGTCCGTGCGGTCAGCCCTCGAGCGCAATCTTATAAATTTCGCGGCAGTCGTCCATCGAGAGAGGGACATAGCATCCGAGAGTGTCGCCCATGTTTCGATGAAGCGACTCCACCATCATGTCGATGTCAGGCTCTTTGCCGACAAGCTCGCGGAGGCTGGTGGTCAGTCCGAGGTCGTGATAGAAATTCTTGAGCTCGCTGATGCCTTCGTCGATTATCTCCATTGTCTCCTTGCCCGCGGGATTGACCGACATCACGTTGATGGCGAAACGCCAGAGCTTGTCGGGGTTTCTCTCGGCGCATAATTTCATCCAGGCCGGGATGATGACTGCCAGGCCGGCTCCGTGAGCGACATCGTAGAATGCCGATATCTCATGCTCGAGGCGATGGGAAGCCCAGTCCTCCTCTTTGCCCACGCCGCAGAGGCCGTTGTGGGCGAGCGTTCCGGCCCACATGATGTCGGCGCGGGCGGCGTAGTTCTCGCCGTCAAGCTTCAGGGTAAGTGCCTGGTCGGCGATGTCGCGCATTATAGCCTCTGAATATGCGTCGACAAGCTGCGTCTGAGGAGTGTTCGAGAAATAGCGCTCGAAAATATGCGCCATCATGTCGACGATTCCGCAGGCCGTCTGGAACCAGGGCAGCGAATATGTCAGCTCAGGGTTCATTATCGCGAAAAGCGGACGAAGCATGAAGGGATATCTTACGGATATCTTCTGATGGGTTTTCTCGTTGGTGATCACGGAATTGCCGCTGCCCTCGCTTCCGGCGGCGGGGATGGTGAGCACGACGCCCACAGGCAGGGCGGCTGCCGGCGTGGCCTTTCCGCAATAGAAATCCCAGAAATCGCCGCTATAGACGGCGCCCATGGCGATTCCCTTGGCTGCGTCGATAGGCGAGCCGCCTCCGACGGCAAGCAGGAAATTGACTCCTTCGGAAACCGCCCTGGCGATTCCTCCATAGACATTCTCGGCCGTCGGATTGGGCTTTATGCCGCCGTATTCGCAAAACTCGATTCCCTCGGCTGCGATAGAATCCTCGATCTCCTTAAGAAGACCGCTGGCCTTGATGCGGTCGCTGCCGTAGACGATCATCACTTTTGCCGCGCCGTAGCGTTTCAGGGCCTTTCCGCAATCTTTCTGAGTATCACGTCCGAAAATAAATTCTGTCGGAGAATAAAATCTGAAATTTTCCATATAATATCTTTATAATATCTTTATCCTTAGTCTTACTTAGTCTTACTTAGTCTTACTTAGTCTTACTTAGTCTTACTTAGATATAACAAATTCAGAGGTAAATATATAAAAAATTCGGCGCATTTAGATGCACCGAATCAGATTTTTATAATTTTGAGGTTTATAATTCAACGTTTTCGGCGATGTCAGCCGCAATGCTGTGCATCTTTGCCGAATCGGGATTTGAGATTTTCTTACGGAAATCCATATCTCCCTCGTTCTCGATCGGGATGAGGTGGATATGCGCGTGAGGCACCTCCAGGCCGAGCACAGCCACGCCCACTTTCCTGCAGGGGATGGTCTTCTTGATTCCTTCGGCCACTTTCTTGGCGAAGATCATCATATCGCCGAGAGTCTTGTCGGGCAGATCGAAGATATAGTCGGTCTCCTGTTTGGGAACCACGAGCGTATGCCCCCAGTTCACCGGATTGATGTCGAGGAAAGCATAGAATCTGTCGTCTTCAGCCACCTTGTAGCTCGGTATCTCGCCTGCTATGATTCTTGAAAAGATAGTCATGTCAAATCTCAATTTTTACGATTTCGAAATTCATAAGTCCGGCGGGAACCTTTACAGGCACGACCTCTCCGACCTTGTGGCCGAGAAGCGCCTGGGCAATAGGGGTGTTTGAAGCGATTTTCTGCTCGCGGAAATTAGCCTCGCTTTCGGTCACGATAGTATAGGCCATTGTCATTCCGTTGGCTGTGTTCCTGATGGTAACTTTGTTAAGAATCTGAACTTCCTCGGTGTTAAGATTGCTGTCGTCGATGATTCGCGAGCCGGCTAAAAGCTCTTTAAGTTTTGCGATTTTCATTTCCAGCATGCCCTGGGCCTCCTTCGCGGCGTCATACTCGGCATTCTCCGAGAGATCGCCCTTGTCACGGGCCTCAGCGATAGCCTGCTTGATGGCGGGACGCTGCGCCTCAAGGGCCGCCAGCTCCTCCATCTTCCTGTTGTAGCCTTCCTGGGTTAGATAGCTTGCCATAATGCGTTTTATATGTTAATTGTCCCTTTTGAAAAACCTTTTAAATCGTTATCATGGGGACGGATGGTTATTAAAAAATAAAGAATCCTTTTTCTCGGTTCGGCATCACAAACGAGTGATCCGGAAAAAAAAGACCCTTTCTGGCGGATTTTCCGCCGTTGTTGCTTTTACAGGCACAAAGTTAATCCTTTTGTTTAGATATAACAAATCTTTAGCATTTTTTATCGTTTATATTAGGATTTTTATTAACTTTGAAGCGGGGAAACATCAGCTCGGCTCCGGCTCAACCCTTGTCGGGCTTCGATTTCTTTCTCCGAAAAAACATCTGCTTCTCCGATACGAACATATATTATGACTATAAACGAGACACAAGACGAAATAATCGATGAATTCGAAGGTCTTACCGACTGGATGGACCGTTACGCATATATCATTGAGCTCGGCAACACGCTGTCCCCCTTTCCGGAGGCCGACAAGATTCCTGCCAATCTCATCGAGGGCTGTCAGAGCCGCGTCTGGATCGCCGCCAAGCGGAATCCCGACGGCACCATCGACTTCGAAGCCGACTCCGACGCCCTCATCGTCAAAGGAATCGTCGCCCTGCTGATGCGCGTGCTCAACCACCGCACTCCCGACGAGATCCTTGACTCCGACCTCTACTTCATCGACCGAATAGGCCTCTCGGAGCACCTCAGCCCCACGCGCAGCAACGGCCTGGTGGCAATGGTGAAGCAGATTCGCAATTACGCCAAGGCCTTTAAGATGCTCGATGAAGCCAAATAAAACCATTGATAATTAAATGAAGTTTAAAGTTTAAGGTTTAGGTTTAGAGATTACCGCCCGACTTAGATAGTAGGACAAATGGTATTATCTAAACCCTACACTCAAACTATAAACCAATTTAAATTACCTGGGAAATTTAAATTAAAAACAATAATAACTTAACCTAATCATCATGTTTAAAAACCAACCCAAGGGACTTATCCCCGCCGCGTTGAGTAATATGGGTGAGCGGTTCGGCTATTACATCATGAATGCCGTCCTCGTCTTGTTCCTTTGTTCAAAATTCGGTCTGAACGAAGAAACAAGCGCACTCATTTATTCATTCTTTTACGCCGGCATCTACGTGTTGAGCCTTGTCGGCGGTCTTATAGCCGATAAGACACAGAATTACAAATCAACCATCATCTGGGGTCTTGTAATCATGACCGTGGGATACATCGTGCTCTCAATTCCTATTTTCGCCACAAACGAAAACCACACGGCCCTTCTGACGCTCACATGCGCCGCGCTCTTCTTCATCGCTTTCGGCAACGGTCTGTTCAAGGGCAACCTGCAGGCAATCGTGGGTCAGCTCTACGACAACCCGCGCTACGCAAGCCAGCGCGACTCCGGCTTCCAGATCTTCTATGTCTTCATCAACATCGGCGGCGTGATCGCTCCGTTCGTGGCTCCGTTGCTCCGCAGCTGGTGGCTCGACCAGAACGGCCTCATCTACAACGCCTCGCTTCCCGCTCTCTGCCATGAGTATCTGAGCCTCACCGACAGCATGAACCAACAGAACCTCAACAACCTCTACGCGCTCATCACGCAGGTCGGAGGAAACGCCGCAGGCAACATCCAGGAATTCTGCACAACCTATCTGAACGTCTTCAACACAGGTATCCACTATTCCTTCATCGCTTCGGTATGCGCCATGCTGATATCGCTCTCCATCTTCTACTTCACAAAGAACGGCCTCCCCTCGCCCGCAAAGAAAGCGAAAGGAGAAGTTCAGCAATACACTCCCGAGGAGAAAGCCCGCATGGCAAAGGAGATCAAACAGCGTATGGCGGCCCTCTTCGCAGTGCTCGGCATCGCTATCTTCTTCTGGTTCTCGTTCCATCAGAACGGAACATCGCTCTCGCTTTTCGCCCGCGACTTCGTAAAGACCGACTCCATCCAGCCTGAAATCTGGCAGGCACTCAACCCCTTCTATGTGATTGTCCTCACTCCGGTCGTGATGTGGCTCTTCTCGATGCTTTCACGCCGCGGCAAAGAGATCTCAACTCCGCGCAAGATCGCCATCGGTATGGGTCTGGCCGGTTTAGCATACGTATTCTTAGCCATATTCTCCGGCATCAAGGGATATCCCTCGGCAGAGGAATTCAAGGCGCTTCCCGCAGCCGTATCCGCAGGAATGAAGACAGGGCCCTGGGTACTCTTCGTGCTCTACTTCTTCCTTACCGTAGCGGAGCTTTTCATATCGCCTCTCGGCCTCTCGTTCGTATCCAAGGTAGCACCCCAGCACATGCAGGGACTCTGCCAGGGCCTCTGGCTCGGCGCCACAGCCTGCGGTAACCTTCTGCTCTGGATCGGCCCGCTGATCTACAACGCCTGCCCCATCTGGGTGGCCTGGACCGTCTTCCTCAGCGTCTGCCTCGTCTCGATGGGCGTGATGTTCGGCATGGTAAGCTGGCTCGAGCGCGTAACCAAATAATCCCGCAATTTCACCCCTACCCCATACAACCGAAACGGAGGATGCTTCCCGCATCCTCCGTTTTTCTTTTGCTTCATCATTCCATTCCCAATGAAACTAAGAGTGTGTTTACTTTTAACACGAATTTAAATTTTGAGTGTAATTACTAATTAAATGTATACATCTCTTGCATTCTGTGATTTGTATGCGCGACCGCACCTCGGCCGTAATTCACACCGCTAATCTACCCCGGGTGTGGAAAGGCAAATGCCTTTCCCTACCCGGGGCTACCATCCGTGACCCTTGCCAGGGTCAAACCTCCGGCCACGTTGCTGTTTCCATTAATCCACCTCCGCTAAAAATATACGGGTTACAGGGATAACCCAACGATCAGAGAATAAGATCGACCGCGGAGCGGTCACGGATTATAGCCCCGGGTCAAATCGGCAAACCGATTTGACCCGGGGATGAAGATCACAAACCAAACGACCGCGGAGCGGTCGCGGAATATAATATAGAAATGATATAAGTGGTTCTTAACAAATTTATACGCAGCAATTAATGAAAGTCAAAACACAAATAACGATTAGAAATTGTTTAAATTTATTTTCAAAGGATTTTGAGAAGATTTTTGAGCTGGTTTCGCAAGTTGAGAAAGGAGAAACCTCTCGGTTTCGACTGCGAAACTTGGCGAAAACAGCCAAAAAGATTCTTAAAAGCTTTGAAAGATTTCTTATAATAATTTTTTCTAAAGAAATTTAGACAGTTTCTTAAATCCGTATTTCACACTTTTCAATCATCCTGCCGGCTGTATTCCTCCATCGGGACATGGATATAGTCGGTTTCCTGGAAATCATAGTTCTTGGGGCCGCTTGACTTTAAACGCTTGGGAGCCTTGTCCCCGACTATGGCACGGATCATCTTGAGATTATGGTCTGAATGCATCGCCTTGCGACGGAACATCAACCCTTTGCGACGATCCCTTATTCTCAGCCTGTTGCGGTAGTTGAAATAGTCTACCGTACCCGGATTCTTAGTGTCGATATCCATCGCCTCGTAAGTATAGTGGTGTTTCGAATCGTATGCCCTGAGGATGATTCCCGGCAGTCCGCAGAGTTTCCAGGGACCCTCCGGCAACGGCAACTCCGGAGCAAACCAGGCGATCCACTTTCTGCCGCGGAAATCGGCGACGGCCTTGACACAGTTGAATCCGAGAATATTCATGGTCGAGTCCTCTATCTCCCAGTCCTGCTTCTCTATATCCTCGCGCAGTTCCCAGACCTCCATTCCGTAGCTCTGATGCACGATTGTCTTTCCTATTGAATAGTCCCGGAACAGCCTTTCATTCTCCAACTTAGTAATAGCCTTTAACAACTTGTCATTCGGACCAAACATCGCCTCAATATATGCCAAGTCATGAGGCGCCTCATCATCGGCCCTTATATCCTCGTTATAGAAAGCACTTCCCTTCTTTCCTGCGAACAGGGTTACAGGACTGATGTTCAATACCGAGTCGACACCCGGAAGAAGGGTATCTCTCACCCAGGTCCGATTATATCGGATCCTGACCATTGCCGAATCCATCGGATAACACACATTGCTGTCATCAGCCGGGCCACTCGCGCCGCCCGAGGACGCGAATACTGTTCCGACAAACAAAAAGAATAAGACTGTAAGATATTTCATATATTTTATTTTATGCAATTTATGTCTCCCGCAGGAGATATGAAAAGCTGAGAATTTACCCTTTGCTCATGTTCTCCTGTACTCCTGTCTAAAGACGTCCGCGCATCGTAAGGAGAGGCGACGACCGTCAGTCATCCTGCCGGCTGTATTCCTCCATCGGAACGTGGATATAGTCGGTCTCACGAAAATCGTAATTCTTAGGATCTTTATAAACACCTTTCCCCAATCTCTTCCCTAACATCGCACTCGCCACCTGCGTACTGTAATCAGTATGCATAGCCTTACGCCGGAACATCAGATGTTTTCTACGGTCGCGAATCTTAGTTCTTACTCTGTAATTGAAATAATCGACCGTGCCAAGATCCTTTGTATTTATCCCCGTAGCCTCATAGCTATAATGGTGTTTTGAATCGTATGCGCGGAGGATAATTCCGGGAAGACCACAGAGTTTCCAAGGGTCCTCGGGCAAAGGCAACTCCGGAGCGAACCATGCGATCCATGTTCTGCCACGGAAATAGCCGACGGCCTTGACGCAGTTGAAACCGAGAATATTCGCCGTAGAGTCCTGGATCTCCCAATCAGGCTTCTCTATGTCCTCGAGCAGCTCCCAGCCATCCATACAGTGATTCTGATGCTGGATAGTCTTGTTGACTGTATAATCGCGGAATACCTTGTCCATATCCCGATAGGGGGCACTTTTAATCGCCTTGAAAACCGCTGCATAATCAATGGGACCTGCGGGACGAGGCGCCGGAGGAGTCTCGTCCCGGATGCGAAGCTCTTCATTATAGAAGGCACTTCCCTTGCGTCCGGCAACCAGAGTCATTTTGCTGATCTGCAAAACTGTATCGAGTTCAGAATGAAGTGTGTCCAGGACCTGTATTGTCGTATAAGTCACCTTCACCATTGCCGAGTCTATCGGATGGCATTCGTTTATTTTCTGTGCATTGGCCACTCCCTCAGTGAACAGAAACAATAAAGGAATTAAAATAGTCAGAAAGACTGTCATAAATAATTGCTTCATATAATTCTTTTAAGTGGTGGTTTACTCCGAGTAACTATTCATAGTCATTCTCCATTTCAAAAGCAAGTAATACACGCTTTACAATTAATACAGTTAATACGGCCTGACTTGGGTAAGCCGTATTAACTACGAAAGGCTGCTCTATCAATTTTCCGGAGTTGTCGGATTTGGTTGAGTGGGAGTAACTATGGCACCTCCGCATTTCTTCAGACATGCTTCAGCCCACTTCTCTTTCTCGGCGTCAGAGATATAATTCCAATATAGACCCGCAAAATTTTGCAGTTCGCCACACGACATGGCATCATAATCGACCGGTTGCGAACTTCCTCCCAATATCATTGAGAGGTCTTGTTTTGTCAACTTTTCCATAATTAGTTGGTTTATAGTGTTTATAATTTGCGGTAAAACCGCATTCATTCAGAAATTAAGGATTCCGGCATAGACTGAGCCGTTATCAGCCGTAATCTCTATTGTGATTTCTCCTGATAAGTCCGGAATCGAGACATATCTGTCGGAAGCGAGATATACGCCATAATAAAGAGGATCGTCTCCATAGGAAAGCGTGAACGAGGCGCTCTGCACTCCCGCCGGCAACGCCAGAGAGATAAACCCCGAGCCATGCTCACATCGGATGGTGTTGAGAGGTCTGGATCTTCTTTTCCCTTTATCCGGAAGTATCACCGGAGGAATATCCGTTGAGCCACTCCCCGACGGACCTGGCTGATTCGTCTCGTCTGCATAGCTTCCGAAACCGCCGGCCACCAATAAGGCCATCCCCAATATTATTATTCTTTTGTTCATGATATGATAATAAATTTAACGATCTTTAGAATTTATACAGAACTCTGAAGTGTGTTTATTTTTGACAAGGAGGCAACTTGAAACACTTTGCAAAGATAAGGTTTTGTATTAAAAAAGCATTGGCCTATTTATAAATAATTTAGGCTTTTATCAATATTATAATTATTGTAAATCAATCAAATACAAAATTCCTTAATTTAAATTTAGACCTTCATGGCAAGAGATTGGTCTTTTTGACATGACTGATAATTCTTATCCATACAAATGCCGATTAAAGGCGGTAAATTACACACCCATCGGTTACAGGAGCTATCCGAGCCATTTGATGAACTTGTCGGCATTATCCAGTCCGCTGCGGTTAATCTTATTCTTCAGGCGTTTTCTTCTGCTGTAAACCGCATCTTTATCCACGCCCATAAAAGCCGCGACAGAAGCGACAGAAAATCTCAGGATAGACATGACTGTAATTTCATAGCCCTCATTTGACTTTACGCAGATCTTTTCCTTGAATTCAGCGAGCAAACCCGGGTTGACACTTTTTGCAACTTCCTCCAGGACAGGGAAAATAACATGGGGGTCTCTATACACAGCTGCAATATTATCGGATAAACCCGGAAATCTACCTTTTATATAATTAATATCTTTCTTTTCAAACATCAATGTAAATATCTCATTCCATACTGCGACATCCCGAACTTTCAGTTCTTCATTTTCAACCCTGACCGCATTTAATTCCAGCTGACAAGTTTTAAGCCGGTTATTAAATCCCCCCCTTTCTATTAATCCTGATCTTCTTTCCTCATCCAGTTCTTTTTCAAGAACACTGTATTGAACATGCAAAGTTTCGATAACTTTTCTCCTGGCCTTTAAAGAATATATTCCGAAAACTATTATAATAATCAAAAGAAAGAGAGAGATAACAAAAAGAACCTTAATTGTCCTGTTTTCTTTCTGCAAGGAATCCTCCTTTATATACTTATTTCCGGATGAAACCCTCTCGGATAATGATATAAAATCATCATTAATCTGTTTCTTATAAATCTCTTCATGTCGTTTTACAATTTCTTCAAGAAAAAATATAGCTTCCCTGTATTCTCCCGCAGAAAAAGCAAGTTCATATCCTATACGAGGGTAATTAGCGGGATCCAGCTTAAATTTTTCGACACATCTCCTGAAATTCGTCATATCACCGCTTTTAGCATAAGCCATAGCCAGAATATATTGATAATTTCTCCTGTTGGATTCATCTTCTACATACTCAATATCCTCTAAAACATCTATCGCTTTCCTGTAATCCCCAAGGAAATAAAAAGATGTCCCCATAAGACCTCTGACACTTCCTTCAAGAGATTTCGAATCGTAATATAAATTCGACTTTGAAAAAAGCTCACATATCTTTATCGCCTGTTTATAATCCTGATTATGATAATATGCACGTGCAAGATCGAACAACGAATTCCTTAGATAATCTCTCTTTTTATAATTCCGGAAATAATGATGTGAAATCTTGGAATATTTCAGCTCTTCGGAGAGATGATTTGCATATAGACATATCTCCGCAAGTTCGGCAGCGGCCTGCGCAGCGTAGAAGGCAGAGCCGGCTTCTTATGCAAGGTCATATGCCTCGAGCATACGGAGGTATGCCTCCTTCAGATTACCCTGATTCTGAGAAATACGGCCACGGTAGAAGGCCGACATGGCTTTCTGCAAAGGATCACCCTTGCCGCTGTAATAGCTGTATGCAATATCCGCGAGTGAATCTTGCGTCACATTCTTTCCCGTCTTATCTAAAGCAGCCGATTTGAGGAGGGCGAAACGGGCCTTTTGAGACTCGCTTCCGAAGGAGCTGATATCACGTCGGTTAAGGATAGCCAACGCGGAATCAGGATATTCCTCAAGCAAAAAGTCCGCACGGTCAAGCACGGCTGAGTCCTGCCGCCCCTCCGGAGACATGCAGCTCACAAACACAAAAAAAAATGATGCAGAGCAGCGGAATGCTTTTCAAGTCTATATAGGGATTTAAATAGCGTATGATCATAAAAAGGCACTGTATCGATTTATTGAAGTTGTTTAAACAACTTCATTGTCTGTCAGGTCGAACGGTTAATATGCACTGCTAAGTTAATAAAAATATCGCACCCTGCCTAATTTAAATATGCCGTGTCAGGGTTAAAACGGGACTCATATAGATATATTAATTTAAATTTCGCAAGTAAATTTAAATTGGTTTACAGTTTGGGTTTATGGTTTAGATAATACCATTTGTCCTGTTATCACAGTGAGACGGTAACCTCTAAACCTAAACTTTAAACCCTAAACTTCAAGTTTTCAAGTTCATCGGAACTTGCGAAACTTGAAATATTAATTTATCCCCGTTGCCGGAGACTCAGGCAGCGGGGATGCAGAGAGCATGTGAAGGGGGATCAGTCGGCGAGGGAGAGACGGAAGTCGGAGGCGGGGTCGGTGAAGTTGCGGCGGGGATGGAACCCGGGAGCGACTGAAGGAGAGTCACCGAGTATGGAGGCGATCTTAGAGGGAGTGTAGAACTGGCGGATGTTGGAGATGTCGCGCTCGGTGGCGTCGGCGATGAATTCCTCGAAGGTCTTCATCAGGTCGGCCAATGCGGTGAGCGAGTTGCGTGTCTGCTGGTCGTAAAGCGTGCCGCTCATCGAGCCGCTGTCGAGCTTCCCCTGAAGCGCGCCGTTTACTCCCGAGATATCCTCCATCATCTTCATCTGGATGTTGAGAAGCTCGGTGATACCGATATTGGTGGCATTCGAGCTCACCTGCTGAGGCAAGGGCATTCCCGGACGCGGCTTAAAGACGATCACGCCGTTGAACCGACTCCACTCCTCCGCCACATCGTTGATATCCACACCCTGCGGCAACGCTCCCTCGGGAAAGAGCAGCACACCCTTGGCCGACGAACGAAGAATCCAGTCGTACATCGATATAAGCCGGTTGGTGAATTTCTGCTGATCGATGATATCGCTCACAAAAGAATGAATCTCGCCGTCGATGAATGGATAAGCCTTGATCACGTAAGGATGCATCCCATGTCGATAAGGAGAGACACCCTCCGCCAGAACCATCCCCGAAGGGGCGAGGAACTTATAACACCATTCTTCAGATACCTGCCTGTGCCTTCTGATCAACGGCCTGCCGAAAGCGATTCTGCGTTCATTCTCTTTATCAATATCCTCGATATCGTCTAAAGAAACGAAGAAAGATTTCCCGGATTCCTGATCGTGGCATCTGTAGCCCTGACCTAACCTGCGGGTCCATATCTCAAACACCCGAAACATCGGTTCTTCCTGAAAAGCCCCTTTTTGATTCATTATACCCATAGCATCCGCACCCCAAACCGCCTCCACGCCGGAGAAGGCGCGTCGCAGACGATCGCGGTCATGTTTTGTCGAGGCAAAGGCGGCACAGAGAGAATTGAAATCCATCTCATGGATCTCGCCCATAAGCGAGAAATCCCACCCGCGGCAGTCGCGCGCGTCGGAATCGGCAAAAAAGCAGTCCGGCTGAACGATATCGGTCCAGCAGTCCGACTTGCGGTTTCTCGAGCCATACCATTTCTTATGGATGGCGAGTCCGCTGATCAGGAACTCCTCCATCGTGCGGGCATACAGTTCCTCCAGACGGTTGAGGTCGGAATTATACTGCAGAAGGCGGTTCATGGTCGAGGCCTCCCGTTTTTCAGCGCTGTCGCGGTGGGTGCATCCCGGCTGTTGCCAGCGGTTGCGGAAAACGCCGAGCACATTGCGCACAAGGCGACGTGTCAGATTATTCTTAAGAGGGATATTACCCTGCGAGCGGATATAATCCTCCTCGCGCATCATGCCTCCCTCTACGGGCACATAATCGCTCCACTGATCGCCATAGGTGAAACGCTTGTTGCGGTCGCGGTCGCGACGAAACTCATCCATCCGCTGCCATGCTTCCACAGCCTTTCGCAGCAACGCCATATCATAAACATCAGAAAAATTCCTTTCCATATCTTTTTTCCGGCAAAAGTATCGACCAAGCAATCGGAGAAATCCATAACGGTTAAAATACATGAACGGCTAACGATACCCCCCAAAAAAGCCGCAAAAAGCGAGCAATCGTTTTGGATGAATGAAAAATTGTCGTAAATTTGTGTTCAAAGCCGCAAAGGCCGCGATGCGAATCGACTATTAATTTTTCACAAATACCTGCAAAATGTTTCAGAACCAACCTAAAGGACTGTACGTATTGGCCTTAGCCAATACCGGCGAGCGTTTTGGCTATTACACCATGCTTGCCATTTTCCTCTTCTATCTTCAGGCGAAGTTCGGATTTGATTCTACCTGGACAGGTCAGATCTTTTCCATATTCCTTGCGCTTGTCTATTTCATGCCGCTCGTCGGAGGATGGGTGGCCGACAAATGGAGTTTCTCCAAATGCGTGGTTTCGGGAATCGCCATCATGTTTGTCGGCTACGCGCTGATGTCGGCTCCGACCCCCATCCGCTCGAACCTCTCGATGATGATGATGTTCGCCGCCCTGCTGCTGATTTCCGTCGGCACGGGTCTGTTCAAGGGCAACCTCCAGGTGATGGTCGGCGACCTCTATAACGATCCGAGGTATTCGTCGCGTCGCGACGCCGCCTTCTCGCTCTTCTACATGGCGATCAACATCGGCTCCATGTTCGCGCCCTCCGCGGCCATCGGCCTCAAGAATCTCGCGCTCAACAACGCCGGCTTCCTCACCAACAATCCTATGGCGGCCACCGTATGCAACTGGGCCATCGACAGCAACGGCTTCACCGCCCTTACCTCCGACCCGGAGAAGCTGAAGACCATGACCGAGTTCGCCACCCAGAACGGCATGCAGCAGGGCCAGGACCTCGCCGCTTTCCTGACGCAGTATCTCTCCAGCTTCGCTTCAGAATGCGGGATGGCCGGCACCGGGCTCGTTGATTTCGCCACCAACTATATCTCGGCCTTCTCCTTAGGATGCTCCTATTCCTTCGCACTCGCCTGCGTCTCGCTGATCGTCAGCTTCCTCATCTACTTCCTCGGCCGCAAGACCTACGCCCATATCATCACCGACAAGAAGGCCGCCGGCGCCAAGAACCAGGCTGCATCGGCAGGCCCCGAGCTCACTCCGCAACAGACCAAGCAGCGTGTCGTAGCCCTTCTTCTCGTCTTCACGGTGGTGATCTTCTTCTGGATGGTGTTCCATCAGAACGGACAGACCCTCACGGAGTTCGCCAAGAGCTGCACAAGTCCCGACGCCTATGGCTGGACGCGCATCGGCTTCAACATCTGGGCTCTCGTGGCCATCGCCGCCGGCGTCTACGCCCTCTTCGCCCTCTTCCAGAGCAAGACAGCGAAAGGCAAGGTGATCTCGGCTGTGATCTTAGCGGCTCTCGCCGGAGTGGTGGTATATATCGCCACAGGCACTCCCGAACCGGTTTCAGGAATCGACCCCGCCGCCTACCAGCAGTTCAACCCCTTCTATGTAGTGGCCCTCACCCCCTTCTCGATGGCGATCTTCGCCTGGCTCGACAAGAGAGGCAAAGAGCCTTCCGCACCCCGCAAGATCGGATACGGCATGGTTATGGCCGGAATCGCATACTGCGTGATGGTGTTCGCCTCGCTCAATCTCGTAGGCACCAACGGTTCGGTTTCTCCCAACTGGCTCATCTCCACTTATCTGCTCCTCACCTTCGCCGAGCTGCTCCTCTCTCCGATGGGCATCTCCTTCGTCAGCAAGGTGGCTCCTCCGAAGCTCAAGGGTTCGATGATGGGAGGCTGGTTTGCGGCGACCGCCATCGGCAACTACCTCGTATCCATTCCCATGGCTCTGTGGGGCAAGATTCCGGTCGTTGCGATCTGGGGCATCCTCATCGCCCTCTGTCTGCTTTCGGCAGCATTCATCTTCTCCATCATGAAGAAACTTGAAAACGCCACTTCCGATACTCCGGCAACCGAAACGAAGGAGACCGCACAGGAAGAAGCGATCGCTTCGGAAGTAACGGAATAATATCAAGGGAAAAATATTCCTTTGAATCCCGATAAACAAAGGCATGACCGGTCAGCAGGCCGGCCATGCCTCTGTTTTTTATATGCATTCAAAAATTTTCATTCACATTTTTTAAGATTTTATAGCGTAATTCAAAAAGTATCTATAAATTTGCACCAAAATTCTGTTTTTGGGTTTTAGAGCCAAAACGATGATTAAGACTATATCCAACCGATTATTATCATTATTATTGCTTTTCATGGCATTTCTAATGCCTTCGTCATGCAATAAATCGGGAAATGCATCACCGGAAACCGCAGCCGCCGATACCTCTTCGGTCTCCGAAGAATATCATGCCGACAACGACATCGCCATGGTGGTGCGCAGCATTGTCGATGCCCTGCGCGTCGGAGAAGCCCTTGACACGGCAGACTATAATTTCGAGGGAATACTTACCGACGGAATGGGTCACCCTCTCTATACCGACATCCAGGGTCAGCCCGGGAGCTGGGACGTGGATGTGATATCACCGACTTCGGCAGTGATAAGGAACATCTCGATCGGCGACCTTCTCCCCGACTATCTCGAAAGCTATCTTGCGGGAAGCCTGAATCTGAGTCCCGAAAATATTGTGGAGACCGCTGAATTTGACGATGACGAGGAGACGCAGCTCGTGGTATATGATTTCGGCAGCGGCTATCTCCGCTTCGAGACGCGCGCCTCGGTAGCCCCCAACGGCCTTGAAGGCCCCCTCCTGAGCATCATCGCCACCAAGACCCCTCCAGAAGGCCTTTAGCCGAAGGAAGAAGAATCCAGAGTTATGAAGGCCGAGGGAAGAAGAAGCCAGAGTTATGAAGGCCGAAGGAAGAATAGGTAAGAATTATTAATTGAAGGCTGGTTCCGTGAGTGAGCTTCAGCTCATCTGAAAACGAATCTCCGCGTGTGTTCGAACCGCGGCAAGGCCATCAGCTGAACGTCGGCCTGCCTGTCGGAGGGGCTCTCCGAAGCACACCCGACATTCTTCCCCGCTTCCTGCAGCGCGTCGCGAACCGCCTTGATGGCTTTCGATGGAGTATTGTTGTCTTGCGAAAGATGACATAGGAAGATATATTTCAGATCCGGATTGATGATTTCCCTGAGAAAAGCGGCAGTTGCCATATTGTCCATGTGGCCGTTCTCGGTCTGTATACGAGCCTTCAGATATTCGGGATAGCGCCCCTCCCTGAGCATCTTCAGGTCATAGTTGGCCTCGATCACAAGATAATTAGCCCGACTCATATAATGGCGCGCGCGGGCCTGGACCGCTCCGAGATCGGTGGCAAGTACGAAACGGCGCCCTTCGAACTCGATGTTGAATCCCATATTGTCGGAACCGTCGTGAGGCACCTCGAACGCAGTGATCTCGAAATCCAGAATCCTGAATGGAATCTCCTTGAAAATAGGATTATGATATTCTTTGATTCGCCGCGAGATGTTATGCCGGCGCAGAATGCCGTTAAGCACACGGTTGGTGCAGAAAAGCCGGATATGCTTGTTGTTGCGCAACAGATTGTAGGCATAACGGACATGGTCGGAATGGTCGTGGGTGAGCAGCAGCGCCCTGACCTGACTCATTTTCACGCCATACGACGTCAAGGTCCGCGATATGTCGTCGCTCTTGATTCCGGCATCGATGATTATTCCCCCTTTCTCAGTGCCTATATAGCAGCTGTTGCCGCTCGACCCCGATCCGAAAGAGATATAATAGAGATTATGGCTGTCGTCGATATAGTTTTCCGGATCAATCTCATAATCTTCGCGAGGCTCAGCCGGCGCCGGCGACTCCTCGGGAACGACGGGATAGAGTTCGTCGGCCCATTCTTCAAACGGGAGCATCGGATGGTCGGTGAATTTTATTTTACATCGGCTCATCTGCGTTTGCCTCCACGTGAATTAATTGCCGACGCACCCTTGTAAATCAGAAATATAGCCGGGCGTTTATCGTAATTTTCCTTTGAATCCCTCCATTCGGAAGCCCGCATGCTCCTTACAGACTCCTTGCCCGTATCAGTAAGGTCGCAGGCCACGCAGAGCATCGTGTCGCCACGAAGATTCTCGGCAAGGAAACGCACCATCCGGTTGTTGCGGTAAGGAGTCTCGATGAATATCTGCGTCATGTCCTGTTTCTCCGAGACGCGCTCGAGCTCCCTGATTTTCTGAAGCCGGGCGCTTTCGTCGATAGGCAGATAACCGTTGAAGCAGAAGCCCTGGCCGTTGAAACCCGACGCCATCAGAGAGAGCAGGATGCTCGATGGCCCCACAAGCGGGATGACCTTCAGCCCCTCGCGCTGCGCGATCTCCACGGCAAGCGCTCCCGGATCGGCCACCGCCGGACATCCCGCCTCGCTCATGACCCCGACAGGAACGCCTCGGCGCAACGGATCGAGCCACGAGGAAACCTCCTTGAGATCCGTGTGGCCGTTGAGCTCGTGGAACTCTATAGAATCAATGTCAAAACTCCTGTCCCACCGTTTCAGAAAACGCCGCGCCGTGCGCAGGTTCTCCACGATGAGATGATGAATTTCCCTGACTATAGCAAGATTTCCCGCAGGAATAACATTTTCGAGAGGAGCGTCGCTGATATTTACGGGGATAAGGTATAATGCGGCTTCTAATTCCATATTTAACCGACAAGGCCCGATTTTTATTAGCAGTTGGTAAACATTATGAAGCTATTCATAAGATTCGGCCTTATCATTACAAAATTAACAAAAGCTGAGCACTTTTTGAAATCAAGATTCCTTATATTTCCATCTTATTTGTTAATTTTGTTAAATAAGTAGTTCAAAAACCTCTCCTCATCACTCTCAGATGGAATTTCCACAAGGATTCAGACAAAATATAGAGAATATGCTCGGCGAAGAGGCCGAGGGATTTTTCGGCGCCATGAGCCGCGCTCCGGAAGTGTCGCTGAAGCTGAACCGCCGCAAGCCGGTTGACGAATCGCAAATCGGATATGGCGATATGGAGCGCGTAAAATGGTGTGAAAGCGGAAGATATCTCGAATCGAGACCAAAATTCACCCTCAACCCGCTGATGCATGCCGGAGCGTTCTATGTCCAGGATGCCTCGTCGATGATCTACGAAGCCATCGTCGACCGGATTCTCCCCTCCTCTCTCGACACCGGGAACCCGCTAACGGTCCTTGATCTCTGCGCCGCTCCGGGAGGCAAGACCACCTCGATCATAAACGCCGTTCCCGACGGCACCCTGGTGATCGCCAACGAGTTCATCCCCTCCCGCGCCGAGATCCTGAAAGAGAATCTCATCAAATGGGGATATCCCGACATTATGGTCACCAACTCGCCGACCAAAGCCTTCCGCCAGCTTGGAGAATTCGCCGACATCGTGGTCGTCGACGCTCCCTGCTCCGGCGAGGGGATGATGAGAAAAGAACCCGTGGCCGTCGACCAATGGAGCGAAGGGTTGCTGCGACAGTGCGCCCAGCTGCAGAGGGAGATTCTCGCCGACGCCTTCGAGACGCTCAAACCAGGCGGCTTCCTCATTTATTCCACCTGCACCTTCAACCGCCTTGAAAACGAGGAGAACGTCAGATGGCTCGTCGAGGAGAAAGGGCTCGTACCTTTCGACCTCGATTTCCCAGCCGAATGGGGAATCCGCAAAGGCATCGACACTCCCAACCCCTGCATGAGGTTCATGCCTCATCTCACCCGAGGCGAAGGGCTCTTCTGCGCCGTCTTCCGCAAAGAGGGAAGATATCCCGCAGCCTGTTCCGGCAGAGAGAAACTCGTCAGGGAGATAGAGAAGAAGCTCAAAGTCCTGAGCAACGGCATTCCGCGCACAGTCCTCAAGGGCCGGGAAACAGTGGCTGCTCCGGAATCGGCATTAGCTGTCGATTTCGACATATCGAAATATCCTGTTGCAGACCTCACTCCCGACCAGGCGCTCTCCTTCCTGCGGCACGAGCAACTCATTCTCGGCTCCAACCTCCCGAGGGGTTTCGTTGTTGTGAGATATGAAGGAGTCCCGCTCGGATTCGTCAACAATCTCGGCAACCGGGCCAACAATCTCTATCCCAAGCAGTGGAGAATCAGAAACCTATGAATACATCAGTGAATACATCAGCAGCCAGGATTTATTATGGCAGTCAGGAAAGATAAGACAGAACACTCGATATTCCCGGTGACGGGCATGATGTGCGCCGTCTGCGCGGGAACGGTTCAGAAGACCGTGTCAGACATCCCCGGCGTCAAGTCGGCGGAGGTGAATTTCGCATCTTCGGAAGTGGCCATAGACTGGGATCCCTCCGCAGTTTCGCCAAAACAGATCGCCGAAGCCGTCAGAGAAGCCGGCTACGACATGATCATCGCCGATTCCGAAGCCAAGGCCATCGAGGAGAAGGAGCGGCAGGAGGAGAAAAGCTATCAGTTCATGAAAATGAGAGTGATAGTGGCGTGGGTGATCACCATTCCGCTGTGTGTCCTCTGCATGACCCATATCCACTTCTACGGCGCCGCCTGGGTGTATATGCTCATGACGCTGACCGTGATGGTCTATTGCGGGATGGATTTCTACCGCCGCGGATTCAAGGCTTTAATCCACAAGGCTCCGTCAATGGACAGTCTCGTGGCCATATCAACCATCGTGAGCTTCCTCTTCAGCCTTTTCAACACCATCATGCCCGAGGCTCTCGCCATCCACGGCATGAGCGCCGACCTCTACTACGAGGGGGCGGCAATGATCATCGCCTTCGTGCTGACGGGCAAGATGATGGAGATGCGGTCGCGCAGATCGACAGGTCTTGCGCTGCGTGCCCTCATGGGGCTGCAGCCGTCGGAAGCACTGCTGGTGAAGGATGACGGATCGACTCAGAAGGTAAGGATTTCGGAAATCAAGAAAGGAGACAGACTGCTTGTGAGACCGGGAGAGAAAATTCCGGTCGACGGAATCGTAACAGAAGGCGTGAGTCCCGTCGACGAAAGCATGCTCACCGGCGAGTCAATCCCCATAGAGAAATGCAAGGGCGACAAGGTATCGGCAGGAACCGTCAACGGCTTGGGAACACTCACTATCGAGGCCGAAGCCGTCGGCGACGCCACCGAGCTCTCGCGCATAATCCGCGCCGTCCGCGAGGCCCAGGGATCGAAAGCGCCCATACAGCGTCTCGTCGACAAGGTAGCGGCAGTGTTTGTCCCCACTGTAATGGTGATCTCCCTGCTCACTTTCTGCATCTGGATGGCTCTCGGCAACCAGTACCTTCCCGTAGCCATTGTCTGCGCCGTCTCAGTGCTCGTCATAGCCTGCCCCTGCGCCCTCGGGCTCGCCACGCCCACGGCTGTGATGGTAGGAATCGGCAGAGGCGCCGGAATGGGCATACTCGTCAAAGACGCCTCAGCGCTTGAGACGCTCGCCAAAGTCGACACGCTTGTCATCGACAAGACCGGTACGCTGACCGAAGGGAAGCCCGAGCTTACGGGAATCGCAAAAAACGGTGATTTCACTGACGCCGAGACGGATCTTCTGTTAGGGATCACGCTGAGCGCGGAGACTAAAAGCACCCATCCTCTTGCCGAAGCCCTGACGGCCGGCATTAAAAAGAGAGGAAAAGAGCCCGTAGAAATAAGTGATTTCGAATACATTCCCGGCTTTGGCATCAAATGCAGCCACGACGGAGTCACATACTCTATCGGATCGGCCGACCTCGCGAAAGAGAGCGAGTCTGTGTTTCGCGACACTGTTCAAGGCTGGCTTGCCGACGGAGACGGCGTTGTGGTCTTGGCTTCGGAAAGCAAACCCTGTCTTGCCTTCAGGATTGTAGACGAGCTCAGGCCCGACGCAAAAGAGACTATAGCCACCCTCCGGCACATGGGCATCACCGTCGAGCTTCTCACCGGCGACCGCGAGGACACGGCGCGTCACATCGCCGAAGAGGCCGGAATAAAAAAGGTGATCGCAGGAGTGCGCCCCGAAGAGAAGCGCGCCCGCATCGGGGAGCTTCGCAGCAACCGCCACGTCACGGCGATGGCCGGAGACGGCATCAACGATTCGGCGGCGCTCGCCGAGGCCGATGTCTCCATCGCCATGGGAGGCGGCTCGGACATCGCCATCGAGGTGGCGCAGCTCACGCTCGTCGGAGGCAGGCTCGCCTCGCTGCCGAAAGCCATTAAGTTATCGAAAACCACGCTCCGGATCATACGCGAAAACCTGTTTTGGGCGTTTATATATAACATAGTGGGTATTCCGCTCGCCGCCGGAGTTCTCTGTAGCGCCGGATTCATGCTCTCTCCGATGTATGCCTCGGCGGCAATGGCGCTCTCTTCGCTCTGCGTGGTCGGGAACTCACTGAGACTTAAACGCATAAAACTCAAATAAAAACTTAAATAGATATGAAATTCAAGACAAACGCGAAATGCGGCGGCTGCAAGGCTGCGATCATGGGAGCCGTTCAGAACCGTTTCCCCGATATGGAATGGAGCATGGATCTCGAAAACGCCGACAAGGTGCTCGAATGCCACGGTGTACCCGATGACGCCGCTAAAGCCGCCGAGATCGTCAAGACAATCGAGGAGACAGGATTCAAGGGAAGCTGGATGCCCGCGGAATGACAGAAGAACGTAATCTTCCGGTCGACGAGGCAGTCGAAGAGCGCTGGGACAGCCGGACTCGCCGGTTGCTCGGAGACGAGGCTGTCGAGAGGCTTTCCGGCGCTTCGGTGCTTGTTGTCGGAACAGGCGGCGTAGGAGGCTATGCCGCCGAAATGCTCGCGCGCACCGACATCGGCACCCTTACGCTCGTTGATGCCGACGATGTGGCCCCGAGCAACCTCAACCGCCAGATAATAGCCCTGCGCAATGATATAGGCAAGCCGAAAACCGAGCTTTTTAGGAAAAGGTTTCTCGAAATCAATCCGCAGATAAACGTAACCGCGGTCCGAGAGTTCCTTACGCCGGAAAATGTGGAAGAGATCGCCGGCGCGGGCTTCGACTACGTGGTAGACGCCATTGACACTGTGGCGCCAAAAGTCTCGCTCATAGAACACTGCATGCGCGAATCGATTCCCGTCATCTCCTCGATGGGAGCCGGAGGACGCACCGACCCGACAAAAATCGTCTATACCGACATCTGGTCGACGCGCGACGACGGACTTGCCAAAGCCGTCAGAACGAGGCTTAAGAAAGACGGCATGCGCCGGCGGCTCGACGTCGTGGCGAGCACCGAGCCGCCCCACACATCATCCATCATCGAGCTCGACGCCCGCAACAAGCGCAGCAGCTACGGCACGATCGCCTCCATCCCCGCCATCTTCGGCATCTACCTCGCCAACAAGGTCATCCTGAATCTCATCAGGCAATAATGACAACGCACGAAGATTACAACGCACGAAGAAAACCTTGAGCGTTGTAGGGACGCACGGCCCGTGCGTCCGCATAAAAATATGTTCCATTCCCATGATAGAGATAATAAACATAAACAAATCATACGGCAACCTGAAGGTGCTCAACGATATCTCGCTCTCGATCCGCGAGAACGAGATCATCACCATCGTCGGTCCGAGCGGCGCCGGAAAGACCACACTGCTTCAGATAGCCGGCACTCTCGATCGGCCCGATTCGGGTTCGGTGCGGTATGACGGCACCGAGATTCTCGGCCTCAACGACAAAAAGCTCTCGAAATTCCGCAACTCGAACATCGGCTTCATCTTCCAGTTCCATCAGCTTCTCCCGGAATTCACCGCACAGGAGAATGTGGCGATTCCGGCGATCATAGGAGGCATGGGCAGAAAAAAGGCCATGAGGGAGGCAGAGGAATTCCTCGGGATGCTCGGTCTCGGCGAGAGGCTGCGTCACAAGCCGGCCGAAATGTCGGGAGGCGAAAGGCAACGCGCCGCCATAGCCAGAGCCCTGATAAACAGACCAAAGGTAATTTTTGCCGATGAGCCGACAGGAAGTCTCGACTCGCGGAACCGCGACGAGATATGCGCCATCATCTCCGACCTCCGGAACAGTCTCGGCCAGACCTTCGTCATAGTCACCCACGATCCCACGATCTCCTCGATCGCCGACAGAATCGTGAGCATGGCCGACGGCAGAATTCTATCGGTAGAGCAAAAGATTGCGGCCGAAACGGAATTATCAGAGAGCATGGAGTCTGTTCCCGATATTGCGCATTCAGAAGAAATTTTATAACTTTGTTGAATAAACCCCGGGCGCGGACAAATACGCCCCTTCAAAAATTTTTTAAAAAGAAAAAGTAATGGAAAATACAGATAATCAGAATCAAAATCAGCTTCAGATACAGCTCCGTCCCGAAATCTCCGACGGCAAATATACCAACCTCGCGATGATCGGCCACGGCCCGAACGAGTTTCTCATCGATTTCATTTTCGCCGCTCCCGGAATGCCGCAGGCTCCGGTGGTGAGCCGCGTGATGATGACTCCCGAAAATGCCAAGCAGCTTCTCTTCGCCCTCACCGACAACATCAAGAAATATGAGGCTCAGTTCGGAGAGATCGTTCCACGAAGCATGAAACCCGGAATTGTCAACAACTGATTCTTATGGAACATAATTTATTGCTTTACAATACGCTGACACGCACCAAACAGCTTTTCACCCCTCTTCACGAAGGCCATGTGGGGATGTATGTGTGCGGTCCGACGGTCTACGGCGACGCCCATCTCGGCCACGCCCGCCCGGCCATTACTTTCGATATCCTCTTCCGTTATCTGCGTCACCTCGGTTATAAGGTGCGCTATGTCCGCAACATCACCGACGTCGGCCATCTCGAGCATGACGCCGACTCCGGCGAGGACAAGATCGCCAAGAAAGCCCGTCTCGAACAGCTCGAGCCGATGGAGGTGGTACAGCTATATCTCAACCGCTACCATCACGACATGGAGGCCCTCAATGTGCTCCCGCCGAGCATCGAGCCTCATGCTTCGGGCCATATCATCGAGCAGATCGAATACGTTAAGAAGATTCTCGAGGCCGGATACGCCTACGAAAGCTGCGGATCAGTCTATTTCGACGTGGAGAAATATAACCGCGACCACCGCTACGGCAAGCTCTCGGGCCGAAACATCGAGGATCTTATCAACACCACGCGCACACTCGACGGTCAGGAGGAGAAACGCAATCCCCTGGATTTCGCCCTCTGGAAAAAGGCTTCTCCCGAACATATCATGCACTGGCCTTCGCCCTGGAGCGAGGGATTCCCCGGCTGGCATCTCGAATGCTCGACGATGGGCGAGAAATATCTCGGCGAAACCTTCGATATACACGGCGGCGGGATGGACCTCATGTTCCCCCACCACGAATGCGAGATCGCGCAGAGCGTCGCCGCGCAGGGCCATGAGGCCGTCAGATACTGGATGCACAACAACATGATCACCATCCAGGGGAAAAAGATGGGCAAGTCATACGGCAATTTCATCACTCTTGAGCAGTTCTTCGAGGGCAGCCATCCCCTGCTTTCACAGGCATACAGCCCGATGGTGATCCGATTCTTCATCCTCCAGGCGCAATACCGCAGCACGGTCGACTTCTCCAACGAGGCCCTGCAGGCCGCCGAGAAGGCCCTCCAGAAGATGCTCGACATCTACCGCCGCTTAGGCAACCTTCTTCCGGCAGAGAAATCAACCGTCATCGTTCCCGACTTCCTCACGCAGTGCTATGAGGCCATGGACGACGACCTGAACACCCCGATGGTGATAGCCACCCTTTTCGAGGCCGGAAAATTCGTCAACGCCGCTGCCGACGGAAACATCAAGCTTAACGCCGAAGACCTCGCCAAACTCCGTCATCTCTTCGACACAATGCTTGTGGAGATTCTCGGAGTCAAGACCGGTATGGAGGAAAAAGGAACGGATCTCAAGCCCTTCGAGGGCGCGGTAGACCTTCTCATGGATATCCGCAAAAACGCCAAGCAACAGAAAGACTGGGCCACATCCGACCTTATCCGCGACAAACTCGCCGCGCTCGGCTTCGATGTCAAGGACACGAAGGCCGGCGTGGAATGGAGCCTTAAATAAGACTTGACAATAAAAATAAATAAAAAAGCCGGAGAAACGCATCGCGCGAATTCTCCGGCTTTTTTTATATCTTAAAATCCCTGATTAAAGGAATTCAGTCGGCCTTTCTGTCTGATTCTATAAGACGCAGCAGTTCGGGCAGGGCCTCATCCGTAGGAATATTCTTCAAGACAAGCTCCTTGCTGCGATAGATACTCACACGTCCCGGGCCTGCGCCGACATAGCCGTAATCGGCATCGGCCATCTCGCCGGGACCGTTTACGATACATCCCATCACTCCTATCTTCAGGCCTTTGAGATGAGCCGTAGCTTTCTTTACCTCTCCGAGCGTCTTTTCAAGATCGAAAAGCGTGCGTCCGCAACTCGGACACGCGATATATTCTGTCTTGCTGAACCTCAGACGAGCCGCCTGAAGGATATCGAGCTCAAGACGACCGACTGTTACTTTATTAAAAGCTTCATCCTTCACCCTGATCTCGATTCCCGAACCATATCCGTTAAGAAGCAACGCGCCGAAATCGGCGGAGGCCTCGATCATGAGCTGTGTCAGGTCGTGAGTATCGAACGCCATCGAAATGATGATCGGATTCTTTAGTCCCGCCGACTGGACCCTGTCTATCCAGGAAGCTATGTCGCCCGGCTGATTCGGATGGTCTGAGCTTATAACGATCACCTTACCTCCGACGCTTCCCGCATCGGGAATTCCGGCCGATGTGTTCCATCGAAGGGTATTGTTCCTGATATAGTCATTTCTGTCGGAAGTCAGCGAGACAACCAGATTCCCGAAACCCGAAGGGATAGTTGAATATTCGCGCGATATGCCATCGATCTTATTCATCGGCTCCTCCACGGGGGGCAGCGACTCGCGTCCGGCGAAATGGTCGCGAAGGGCAATCGCTACAGGAATCTCGTTTTCGGGAGGTTCAGAAAGCGAGACACGTATTGTGTCGCCCAGGCCTTCGGCCAAAAGCGCACCGATGCCGACCGCGCTCTTTATTCTGCCGTCTTCGGCGTTTCCTGCCTCGGTCACGCCAAGGTGGAGAGGATAGTCCATACTCTCCTGGTCCATCTTCCTGACAAGGAGTCGCACTGTCTCGGTCATCACCATCGTGTTGGAGGCTTTGATGGAGATCACGATATCATGAAAATCCACCTCGCGACAGATCCTGAGATATTCCATCACCGATTCAACCATTCCTGCGGGTGTATCGCCGTAACGGCTCATGATCCTGTCGCTCAGTGAGCCGTGGTTCACGCCAAGACGGACCGCGGTGTGCTCGCGACGACAGAGCGTCAGAAACGGCACCAACGATTCGCGGATTCTTTCTATCTCCTGCGCATATTCCTCATCGGAGAATTCAAGTTTCCTGAAAGTACGGGCAGCGTCCACGAAATTGCCCGGATTTATTCTCACCTTGTCGGCGGTCTCGGCGGCCTTGAAGGCGGCCTTCGCGTTGAAATGGACGTCGGCCGACAAGGGAACCTCACATCCGAGCAGGCTCAATTCCTCGCGTATAGGACCGAGCGCCTCCGCCTCCCTCACCCCCTGCGTGGTGAGCCTCACGAGCTCGCCTCCCGCGTCATGGATGCGTTTAGCCTGGAGAGCGCTCCCTTCGATATCATTTGTGGATGTATTGGTCATCGACTGAATGCGGATAGGGTTGTCTCCACCTATTCCGATATTCCCGACCATCACTTCGCGGGTCTTGCGCCTTTTATAATTGTAGATAGACATAGAGAAAGGCAAGTTGTTTAATTTAAATTTCCAAATAAATCTAAATTGGTTTATAGTTTGTATTTAAGGTTTAGATAATACCATTTGTCCTAAGTAAGTGTTGGAATTTAATATCGTTTAAATTTCAATACTTACTTATCATCTCTGTCAGACGGTAACCTCTAAACCTAAATTTTTAACCTTAAACTTCAAGTTTTCAAGTTAATTAAAACTTGCGAAACTTGAATTATTTGATCATTGTCATAAAGAAGACAGAGAGGAATCCTACCGCATATCCGGCGAGAATCTGCAACACCGTGTGACGTCCGAGCCATACACGTGCCGAGCCCACAAGCCCGGCTACAATAATCGACACAATCAGCCAGGTCATCACGCCCTGCTGGGGAAATCCGTCATGGATGATGCGCAGGATCAGGGCCGTTATCCCGGCCACTCCGGCGGCATGGGCGCTGATTTTCCAGCGGAAATTCACAAGCAGGTTGATCAGCGCCGCCAGACCGCCTCCTGCGAAAAACATCACAAGCCACATCGGCGCATGCTTGAACCATAGGAAAACGCCGGTGCCAAGCATACAGACAAGGGTGATGATGTAAGGCACGAGCCTCTCCTTACGCCCGTTGAGACCGATATCGTCGATAAATCCCATCTTTTTCATCAGAATGATCACTATCATCGGTATCAGCAGGTTGAAAGCCGCCGTAATAAGGGTAAACACCAGCTTCGACTGGAAAGCGGTGAAGTCGAGAATCGAGATGTTGAAGGCGAGGAGTATTCCGTAGACAGGCATCATGAGCGGCACGAACAGCCAGGAAACGCCGATGCAAAGGGAATCGATCACTTTCTCCCCCTCCGAAGGGATTATTTCAAGTTCCGGCTTCGGAGAGGATACCTCTTCAAGAGGTTCCGGTTCCGACTCGCGGATAACCTCCTCTGCCTCTTCCGGAGTCGAGACCTCGAGCGGCTTCTCGCCGCCTGCAGGCTTAGGCATATAATCCTCCTCATTCTCAAGCGGAGACTTCGGATAATATGAAGATGTGTCTAACTTCATCTTTTATTTCTGAATAGATTTGAACTGACTAACTAAGCAGTAGAGACCGCGTCAGTACTTCTGACAATATTACTAACAATTTTACTTGAGATTCTTCCTGATGGCGGCTGCGAATTTCGGAGGAATCGGAGTCTGGAAATTCATGTCCTTCCGCGTTATGGGATGCGCGAACCTCAGCGTCATGGCGTGGAGCGCAAGCCTGTGAAGCGGATTCTTCACGGCGCCGTATTTCTTGTCGCCGGTTATCGGATGGCCCAGATCGGAAGCGTGGACGCGTATCTGGTTCTTACGGCCGGTGTCGAGCGAGAACTGCGCGAGCGTATAGCCGTTGCCTCTTCCTAAAACCTCATAATGCGTAACCGCGATTCGTCCCTCTTCCGGCTCTTCGGTGCTGTAGACCACGAATTGCGAATTCTCCGCCAGACGACTTTTCACGTAACCTTTATCCTGCTCCAGCGATCCCTCGAGCACAGCTACATAAAGGCGCTCGAGAATCATGTTGTTCCAGTTGTGACGCAACACCTCCTGCGCCTCTTCCGACTTGGCGAACATCATCAGCCCGCTGGTGTCGCGGTCGAGACGATGCACGATGAAAAGTTTGTTGCGTGGATTCACCTCCTTCACGTAATTGCGCATTATCTCGTAGGCGTTGAGCTCCTTCTTATGGCTGAGTGTCGAAACCGACAGCAGACCGTAGCCCTTGTTGATCACAAGGATGTCGTCGTCCTCATATACGAGTTCTATGCGCGGATGATGGAAAATAGTAAAAGGTCGCGATGAATTGTATTCCACCACCGCGCCGGGAGCAACGGGGGCGTCGAAGGCGGTGGTGACGACACCGTTTACTTTCAGATGGCCGTTTTTAAGCCATTTCTTAATATCGGAGCGCTTCGTATCAGGACGTCTTGTCTCCACAAACTCCATCAGGGGAAGGGGGGCGGTTCCGCGATTGTCCCAGGTGAATATTCTTTCCTCTTTCAGAGGTCTTCTTCTTTTTTCTTCAAATTGTGCCATAACGAGTGCAAAATTAGCTAAAAAATCCCGAAGGATGGCAAAAGAATACCTGAATTTTAGACAGTTTTATAAACTGTTTAAAGACCGTTTACTTTTCCGAGCATCCGCGAATGGGGAGTGACGGTGTCACGGAGCATGAAGCATCCCCAGCGGCATTCAAGACATCGGTTTTTGTCGCAGTATTCCCGACGCAGATGAAGGAGCGCCTGGCTCTGGCCCGCATCCCTGCATTTTATTCCGGCTGCCTCCCACTGGCGCATGAACATATTCCGCTCCGGAGCGAGCCCATGCCATATATCGAAGGCTCTTTCGGCTTTTTCGGGATTCCCGTGTTCTCCGGAATAGGCATATATGAAGGGAGACGCGAAATTTATCAGCAGCAGATCGAGGCTTGCCGCGCCCAACGTCTCGGCTACGCCATGCGTCTCGACATCGAAATCCGAATGCGTCAGCCAGTAGCCCTCGAGTTTCCATCTGAAGAGATCGCGAAGAGCCTCCTCGTCGCCCTGAAACGCGAGAAGATCTCCAATGATGGAGAAATCCCTGTATAAAGCGCGGGCGAGAACCGCTATTCTGCGGTGGGGGAAATTCTGCGGCCTTGTGCGCGCATACTTCCAGATGTCGTTTCTCAGCGGCCGAAGGCCGTATTTGCGGGCAAGAAAGAAATATTCCCTGCAAAGGAGCTGATAATATTCGTCAAAGATATGAATGGAGGTGTCGAGCATTCCAGCCTGTCCGAAAAGCAGGGCTTCAATCTGAAGAAGATTGTCGCCGTGTCGCCTTATGTATTTTAGGGGAAGCGAACGCGCCGTCATCTCGAAAGGGACGCTGTTTATACCGAAACCTAATGCCCTTGCGAGCGTGATGAAGCATGCCTGTTCCCAGTCTCCGCCGGCCTGTCGCGCCGTCTCTATTATCCGCATGGCTTTTGTCTGCATTCTTTCGACCGTCAGGGTCTCCACCCAGTCGGTGACCGCCAGATCGGGAAGTGTCTTTAGATAAGAGGCGCATCTCACCGAGTTTATGTTGTCGGCAAGCGAGGAATAGATATGGAAAAATTTCTCGGGGAACGTGACGAGAATCTGAGGGATCAGCGAGCCGTCGCGACGTCTCACCTTCATGTCGTCGATCGCCACGACATGGAGGATTACGTTGTCGTAGGCCGGATCAGTGTCGTGATGATGGCGGAACCAGTCGGAGGCCTTGACATGGATCTCTATATTTCCCGCCCACACCGTGTCTCCCACAAGCAGACGAGCGGCCTGGAAATCCGGCCCGGCTCCGTTGTTCAATACTCCGGGACTCAAAATCCTCACACGCAGCCCGTCGACCGACATTTCCCGACCGAACATCCTGTGTTTCCAGAGATATTGATAAAGCTTCTCCATAAAAATCCATTAAAAACTTTTCGCTCAGTCAGTACGCCGCCCCTAAGAAACTGTTTGAATTTATTTTCTAAGGATTCTTATAATAAAATTTTCGAAAGAAATATAAACAGTTTCTAAGACCTTGAAATTTTAAGGAACAAGCTCTAACTTCAAGCGGTGCTTACGAACCAACTGCTCCATTTATCTTAATAAATGTTAATTCAAACGTTCCAAATTAATGAAATATTCGAAAATAGCAATAGATTGCTTAACTTTGCACAGTGTTTTTCATAGTATTAAATTAAGATTAAGGTTTCGGTCTATTTCTTTGTGAAAAGAGGTAGACTTTTTTTATTTATATATGTTTGTCTTTCATGGAACAAATCCCTTGAAATCCAGCGCAATTTAGGCATAATCCCCTTAAAACACAAATAATCCGCCATTTTTTTGCATAAAGGATCATGAAAAAAGCCGCCGCGCTTCCGCGCGACAGCCTTCATCATGTTTTTCAATCCTACTCCATCCCTCCGCGACCGCGGCATTGCAGATGGAGTCTTAATTAAGATATGTTATACGTTATCCTCGGCGCGCATGAAATGCTGCATAGGATGATAGCATGCAGGACACTTCTCGGGAGGCGTCGTGCCTTCATAGATGTATCCGCAGACAAGACATTGCCATTTTATCGGGCTGTCGCTCTTCCAGACGGTATCGGTCTCGATTCTTTCGCGCATCTTGTCGAAACGTGCCTTGTGGTGAGCTTCGATAGTGGCGATCGCGCTGAAACGGTCGGCGATTTCCTGGAAACCCTCTTCTGCAGCTATTTTGGCGGCATTGGTGTAGAGCTCGACGCCCTCCTTCTCCTCCTCGGCGGCAGCCACCTTCAGATTATCTACCGTCGGAGCCAATACGCCGGCGTCAACCGGAATAGGATCGGTATTCAGTCCTTCCTCGTCAAGATATTTCAGGAAGATCTTGGCATGATGGAGCTCATTGGCCGCTGTCTCGTTGAAAATGTTCGAATATTGATAATATCCCTCTTTCTGAGCCTGCTGGGCGAAGAAGGTGTAACGGGTAAACGCACAGGATTCAGCTACGTATGCAACAGCCAGATTCTTTTCTGTCCGGGTGCCCTTAATGCTTTTTGTGTCTGCCATAATATTAGTTATTTATATGAGTTTTATCGTATCTTGTCTTGATCAGGCAACCGGCCTTCTTTTCCCGATGTCAGACGGAAGGCAAGCCTCCCGATGCCCGTCTCTTTCTAAATTTTAACATCCTATATCTGATATTGTTCAAAAATTCACGCAATATTTACACCCCCTGCCGTTATACATAAAAAAGCTTCATAGATATGGCTACAGAGAGAATCACGGGGATAGTGATAAGCACCATCAAGCATAACGACACGCGTAACGTCGTCACGCTCTTCACCCGCGAACGCGGGAGAATAACCTTTCTTTCCGCCTCCGGCAACGGCAAGAAAGGCCGCGCCCGAAACGCCCGCATGATGCCGCTCTCCGTTATCGAGGCAAACGTTAATTTCAACCCCAACCGAGAACTCCAGCTTCTCGGCGCGGTCAACATGATAAAAGTACGCAACGAAATTTACTTCCACCCCGTTAAAAGCGCCGTCACGATCTTCCTCTCTGAATTCCTGAACAGGTATCTCCGCAATTCCCCTCAGGACGCCCTTACCTTCGACTATATAGTCTCGGCGTTCGACCTTTTCGACCGCTTGAAAAAGGGTATCTCAAATTTCCATATCCTTTTCCTTCTCAGCTTCCTCGACATAGCCGGAATCGCCCCCGACCTTTCGGAACTCGAGCAGGGCGACTGGTTCGATATGCGCCGCGGCGAAGCTGTCGCCGACAAGCCGCTGCACAGTGACCTCCTTTCTCCTGGCGAAACTGCCCTGCTTCCACTCCTTTTCCGGATGAAGCCGTCAAATCTGCAGAAATTCAGATTCTCCGGCACCGACCGCAAGAAAATCCTCGAGCTTCTCCTTAAATACTATTCCGTCCATTTCCCGGGTATGGCAAACCTCCGATCGATAGACATCCTGACCGAAATTTTCGCTTAGGAGGAGCCTAATTCTCCTCGGCAATTACAAATTTTGCGGTTTGTCAGCCTAAAACTTTCTTTTTGTTCCTCTTTTTTTCGTTAAAATATCACAAAGACGCGAAAAAAGTTATTATAATATTTTTTTGTCAGAATAATTTATATTAATTTTGTGCCGTGTTTTTCATGGTATTAGATTTAAGGTTAGAGGATTAGTTGTCGGGAGACAATTAATCTTTTTTATTTTATTATAATTCAACAACTTATGCAACAATATACAGCATAAGACCCTTCGGCCGGATCCCCTCGGGTATACTGAACGGAAATAATCATCAGCATTAAGAAACTGTTTAGGCTCCGTTCCTTAAATTTTCGAAAGAAATTTAAACAGTTTCTAAGAAAACACGAGGAGGGAGGAAACTGTCATTCCGCCCTCCTCATGATAGTATGATTAATTATTCAAGTTTCGCAAGTTCCAGTGAACTTGAAAACTTGAAGTTTAGGGTTTAAAGTTTAGGTTTAGAGGTTACCGCGTGACTGAGATAACAGGACAAATGGTATTATCTAAACCCTAAACTCAAACTATAAACCAATTTAAATTTACTTGCGAAATTTAAATTAATCTTATTATTCCCTTTTGTCAGCGAAGGATAAGCATCGCGTCTCCGTAGGCGCCAAAACGGTATTTCTCCTTGACAGCCACATCGTATGCCTTCATAACGATGTCGTAGCCGCCGAATGCGGCCACCATCATGAGCATCGTGCTCAGAGGCATGTGGAAGTTAGATATCATCGAATTGCAGACAGTGAAATCGTATGGCGGGAAAATGAACTTGTTGGTCCAGCCCTCGAAAGTCATGAGATGGCCGTTCATGCAGACTGCAGTGGCAAGCGCGCGAAGAACGGATGTTCCGACCGCGCATACATTGCTTTTCCGGTCTTTGGCCGCATTCACCATCTCCACGAGGTCATCGTTGACGATCATCTCCTCGCTGTCCATCCGGTGTTTCGTGAGATCCTCCACATCTATATCCTTGAAATTTCCTCTTCCCGAATGCAGGGTGAGAAATCCTTTCTCCACTCCCTTTATCTCGAGACGCTTCAGGAGCTCCCGGCTGAAGTGGAGACCGGCGGCGGGCGCCATCACGGCTCCCTCCTTGGAGGCGTAGATACACTGATACCTTTCGGCATCCTCAGGCTCGGCCTTGCGCTTGATGTATTCGGGCAGCGGAGTCTCGCCAAGAGCGTAGAGGGCGGCCTTGAACTCGTCATGCGGCCCGTCATAGAGGAAACGCAGCGTGCGGCCGCGCGACGTAGTGTTGTCGATAACCTCGGCCACCATTGAGTCGTCTTCTCCGAAATAGAGTTTGTTGCCGATCCTTATCTTTCTTGCCGGCTCAACAAGGACATCCCAGAACTTCTGCTCCACATTCAGCTCGCGAAGCAGAAAAACCTCTATGCACGCTCCGGTCTTCTCCTTGTTGCCATAGAGTCTGGCAGGAAAAACCTTTGTGTCGTTGAATACCATCACATCCCCCTCGTCGAAATAGTTTATCAGCTCCTTGAAGATATGATGGGAGATCTCTCCCGTCTTGGAATTGACCACCATAAGCCTGCTCTCGTCCCTGTTCTCTACAGGATACTGGGCGATGAGGTCTTCCGGCAATTTAAACTTGAATTGAGAAAGTTTCATACTTAGAGTGTGTTTGTCTGTCGGCCGACACGTCGGCCATTTGTTATTTCTATTTTATTCGGAGGAAGCCTTCTCTTGCTTCTCTCCTTCTGAATCATTCATCTTGTAGTCTTCGGGAAACGTGACCGTCTCCGTCTCGATCTTTTTCACAGCATCTTCGAGCGAGAGACAGT
Organism: uncultured Muribaculaceae bacterium; assembly: GCA_910583775.1. Lineage (GTDB taxonomy): Bacteria > Bacteroidota > Bacteroidia > Bacteroidales > Muribaculaceae > Lepagella. Next base: position 57,429 of record CAJTYD010000004.1, read on the forward strand.
CGTCGATGCGGATATCTCCAACCCGCGTTCTGCGCAGCCCGCTGAGATGCGCCCCGCTGCCGAGGCTCTCTCCGATATCGCGGGCAAGAGCACGGATATATGTGCCCTTGCTGCAGACAACGCGCAGCGTCAGCCTGTTTCCCTCAAAGGAAACGATCTCCAGCTCGCTGATCTCGAGAGGCTTCGCCTTGAGCTCTACCTCCTTACCCTTGCGGGCGAGCTTGTAGGCACGCTTGCCGTCGACCTTGACGGCCGAGAACACCGGAGGAACCTGCATTACCTTTCCGCGGAATCCTGGAAGAACCGCCTCCACGGCATCGCGCGTGATATGTTCCCAGGGATAGGTTGCGTCTATCTTTGTTTCGAGATCATAGCTCGGGGTGGTGGCTCCGAGTGTCAGCTCGGCCACATACTCTTTCGTGCCGTTCTGGAGCCGTTCGATCTGCCGGGTGGCCCTGCCGGTGCAGATTATCAGCACCCCCGTGGCGAGAGGATCGAGCGTGCCGGCGTGGCCGACCTTGAATTTCTTAACACTCAGTCTGCGCTGGATCGCTCCTCTGACCCTTTTGACGGCATCGAAAGATGTCCACTCCAACGGCTTGTCGATGGCTATTATTTCACCGCTTATAAAATCCATGATTACCTGAAGTTTTCACGAATCACTGCCACAGCAGACAGATGACTCCCATGATGGCACAATATACGGCGAACCATATCAGCTTGCCGCGTTTCACGAGGTCGATCATCCACCGGCACGCTGCGCAGCCTACCACAAATGAAGCAACGAACCCTATCACAAGAGGCAATGTCCCTACCTCGGCCATCGGAGCGGCGTCGGTGCCCGGAGCTATAAGGTCCTTGACACCGAGAAGAGCCTCCCCGAGAATAGGGATAATCACCATAAGGAAGGAGAACTGCGCCATCCTGTCACGACGGTCGCCGAGAATGATTCCCGCGGCGATCGTTGTGCCCGAACGACTCAGCCCCGGCAGAACGGCCACCGCCTGGGCGCAGCCGATGATGAATGCGTCAAGCCAGGTGATGTCGCGCCCCCTGGAGGCCGACACAAACCTGTCGGAATAATGCGCGAAAGTTAGAAGCATCGCCGTCACAAGAAGACAGATGCCGACAACAAATAGGCCGTTGCCGAAAAACTGCTCTACCTGTTCCTTGAAAAAGAAGCCGACGATCGCTATAGGGATGCATGACACAAGTATCTTGCAGACATAATAGAAGTCATAGTCCCTCCTGAATGTGAAGAAGCTCTTGCAAAGTCGGTAAAACATCGGCCAGAGAATCACGAGAGTAGAGCATACCGTGGCGGCATGCAGGATGAGATCGAACTGTAAGGCCTGATCCGACGGGAGATCTATCCCGAGAATCTGGCGGAAGATTTCCAGATGACCGCTCGAGCTTATGGGAAGATATTCGGCGAGTCCCTGGACTATGCCCAGAATGAGGGCGTCTAACCACTCCATTTAATTAACTTAGATTGTTTGGTTTGAAAACTGCTGTAATTCGGGTTGATATACAGAAATGTCTCGATCGTCGCAGATCACTGTTTCTTCCTGTCTTTCCTGAACGACGGGTTCCACACGATGGCGAAGGCCATGAAAAGGAAGCCCAGGAAAGAGAGAAGCGGACCGACGACGATGCGCCGAGTGCTGAAGATTTCCGGATTGAACGTGGTGCCGTCCTGGCTCCCGCCGCCGCTCATGAGGATAAAGCCGAGCACTATCAGCAACAGACAGCCTCCCATCATCCAGAAATTTACCTTCGAAAAAGGACGGGCGGAGTCGCTGACTTTTTTCAAAGCCTCCTTCTGCGAGCCGCTATGTTTATCTGATGTTCCTCTTTTTACAAATTTAGATTCCATATTCTATAATTCGATTTGGAGTTTTTCCGGGCTAATGTCGCCACCGGAAAGATTTATCTGAATAGTTCGTCGTAGTCCTTGCGCAGATATCGCGTCGAGGCTATCCAGGCCGCAAGCGCGCACAGGATCATTCCCATAAGTATCAACGCTCCGGAAACGATTCCTATCACCGGCCATGTCATTTCGGAGGGCAGCGTCCTCACTCCGGCTTCGGGAGCCAGAAGCACGATCACCATGATCAGAAGCGAGGCGAGCACGCCCGAGATAAGTCCGCCGGTCATGTTGCTCATGATTATGGGGCGACGGATGAAGCCGTTGGTGGCTCCGACAAGCTGCATGGTGTGTATCGTGAATCGCCGGGAATAGATTGTCAGCTGAACCGTGTTGTTGATCAACACAAACGAGATCACAAGCATCACTGCGGCCACGATTCCCAAGACAAGGGTAAGGTTGGCGATGTTGGCGTTCATCGACCTGATCATGTCGGTGTCGGGGGCGCCCACGCTCTGAACCTCCGGCAGAGCCGTAAGGCGTTTCCTGATGATCTCTATGTTTTCGGGGCTCGACCAGTCGGCCTTGAGTGTAAAGCTCACCTCCGGAGTCAGAGGATTGACGTCATAGAGCTCTATGAGATTCTCGCCCGTGGCCTCGGTCCACTCCTTCAATGCCTGATCCTTGCTGACAAACCTGACATCCTTTACAAATTTCTCCTTCTTCAGGCGTGCGGACAAAGCCTGCGCCTGCGCGTCGCTCACCGAATCAGCCATCACGGCGCTCAGCTCGATGCGTTCCTTAAGTTTCCTCGTTTCCTGGGTGGCTCCTATCCAGATCAGCGAGATGATTCCCGCGAGTATCAGGACAAGCGTCACACTCACTATCGTGGTGAGATGTGATGCCCAAAACGAAATTTTTACCTCTTTGTTCTCTTTCATATCTGAGGATCTTTATGCGGCCCGCGCATATTTTATCCGGTGTCATTTTGGTTTGAACTGCAAAGTTAATAAATTAACCACCCCTTTGTCAATAGTTAAGACTTTTTTTTGCTTCATTCTTTGGCTTTTGAGTCCGTTTTGAACCGCTTTTGACCTACTTTTGCATGAATTTTATTAATTTTGCAGATATGACAAGCAATCTGCTAAATCTAAAAGCTGAATATCATACTCTCGGCTGCAAGCTCAATTTCTCCGAGACTTCCGCCATCGGCAAGCTCCTTTCCGACCGCGGCGTTCTCCCTGCGGCCAACGGCGAAGAGCCCGACATAATAGTGGTCAACACCTGCTCGGTAACCCGGATGGCCGACAAGAAAGGGCGTCAGCTCATCCATCGCCTCGCCTCCAGATTCCCGGCCGCCACTCTGGTGGTGACGGGGTGCTACGCCCAGCTCAGGCCCGGTCAGGTCGCGGAGATCCCGGGGGTGGACATCGTGCTCGGATCCAACGACAAGCTACGAGCCGCCGATTTCATCGAAAAATGGCTCGCCGACCGCAGGCAGGCCGTCAAGGTCACTCCCCAGAATGAGATGAAGGAATTCATTCCCTCCTGCGAACGCGGAGACCGCACCCGCTATTTCCTCAAGGTGCAGGACGGCTGCGACTATTTCTGCACTTACTGCACCATTCCCTTCGCCAGAGGCCGCTCGAGATCCGGATCGATTGAATCGATCGTGGAGCAGGCACGCACAGCTGCCGCCGAAGGCGGACGCGAGATCGTGATAACCGGAGTGAACATCGGCGATTTCGGACACGGCTCCGACCGCGGTTTCTTCGACCTCATCCGCGAGCTCGACAAAGTGGAGGGAATCGAGAGATACCGCATCTCTTCGATCGAACCTAACCTGCTTACTCCTGAGATTATCCGCTGGGTCGCCACCGAATCGAGGGCCTTCATGCCCCATTTCCACATCCCGCTCCAAGCAGGATCCGACAGAGTGCTTCATCTGATGAACCGCCGTTATGACACCTCCCTCTTCGCCTCCCGCATCGAGACCGTAAGGGAATTTATTCCCGACGCATTCATCGGAGTAGACGTCATTGCCGGCGCCCGCGGTGAAACCGAGACCGAGTGGGAAACCGGAAGACGCTTCATAGAGTCTCTCCCGATAACAAGGCTGCATGTCTTCCCCTATTCCGAGCGCCCCGGCACTGCGGCGCTCCAGCTCGGCGATTCCGTCGAGAACCGCGAGCGCCATCGCCGCGTTGATATGCTGATGGAGATCTCCGACCGGAAGCTGCATTCTTTCCTTGAGAAGCATAAAGGGAAGGAGGCGAAAGTGCTCTGGGAACACCCCCAGCATGGAGGCGACCGTATGCATGGATTCACCGATAATTATATCCGCGTGAGCGCGCCGCTCGTGCCGGAGCTAATAAACCGCGTCTCCCCCGTTATCCTCCGTGACATCGATCCCGCCGACGAGGAGACCTTCAACGCCGACCTCATCCTGTGAGACCCGGTAGTCAACACAAGCTCAAAGCTGAAATATGAAGAAATTAGGCGTCATCATACTTAACTGGAACGGCCTGGACCTTTTGAAGAAGTTCATCCCGACTGCCGTTGAATTCACCGTTTCCGACTCCTGCGATCTGATCGTGGCCGACAACGGGTCGACCGACACGTCGGTTGAATGGCTTGAGAAGGAATACCCTCAGGTCCGCGTCATTAAGCTCGACCGCAACTACGGTTTTGCCGAAGGCTACAACCGGGCTATTCAAGCCGCGGAATATGAATATGTGGTGCTTCTTAATTCCGACGTCGAGGTAACGAAGGGATGGTGGCAGCCGATGCTTGAGTTCATGGAGAAGCATCCCCAATGCGGTGCGCTCCAGCCCAAGATAATGGCTTATAACGACAGAAGCCGCTTCGAATATGCCGGGGCGGCCGGCGGTTTTCTCGACACGCTCGGATACCCATACTGCCTGGGCCGTCTCTTCGACGTGACAGAAACCGACAACGGCCAGTACGACCTCGATAGCGTGGAGCTCTGCTGGGCTTCGGGAGCATGTCTGATGACACGGCGCTCCCTCTATCTCGAGCTCGGCGGCCTCGATCCGCGTTTTTTCGCACACATGGAGGAGATCGACCTCTGCTGCCGGATCCTTAACCGCGGATATAAGATATATGCTGTGCCGCAGTCGAGGGTATACCATGTAGGAGGTGCGTCGCTCGCCCAGGGCAACCCGAAGAAGACCTATCTCAACTTCCGGAACAACCTCCTGCTCCTTTATAAGAACCTTCCAGCCGCTCAGGGACGCCGCAAGCTTTTTCTGCGTCGTCTGGCCGACACGCTCGCTTTCGGAATGTTTCTTCTGAAGGGGGATTTCCCGAATGCCAAGGCCGTAATAAAAGCCCACAACGACTTCCGGAAAATGAAAGAATATTATTCTCCTCTCGAATCTAAAGAGAAGATACATTTTCCGGGATCTGACAGAAACGCCATTGTGGCGCGTTACCTGATGCGAAAGAAGAGCCTCGCTCCTAAAGGAATACCAAAAACTTGATGTTTAAGGTATAAGGTTTAGGTTTAGAGGTTACCGTCTCACTGAGATAACAGGACAACCGGTATTATCTAAACCTTAAACTCAAACTATAAACCAATTTAAATTTACTTGCGAAATTTAAATAAATAAAAATATGAGACCACTTATATTAGTCAGCAACGACGACAGCTACTCTGCCAACGGAGTCCACTGTCTTATCGACCGTCTTCTGCCTTTCGGCGACATCGTGGCTGTCTGCCCCGACGCTCCCCATTCAGGGCAGTCGATGGCACTTACCATCAATACACCTCTCCGGATAACGCAGTTGCCCGACTATCACGGCGCGAAGATGTATAAGGTGAACGGCACGCCCGTCGACTGCATCAAGCTCGCCATGCATTATATCCTGCCCCGTAAGGCAGATCTCGTCGTGGCCGGCATAAACCACGGTTCGAACGCAGCCGTAAACCTACTCTATTCCGGAACGATGGGTGCAGCAATGGAGGGCGCCACCTTCGGCATTCCCTCGATAGGCTTCTCGCTCACCGACCATTCGCCAGAGGCCGACTTCACACCCTGCTATCAGGCTATCGACATTATTGTCGACGAGGTGTTACGCAACGGGCTCCCCGAGGACATCTGCCTGAACGTCAACATTCCGAACACTCCGGAGGTTCCAAAGGAGATGAGGGTCGTGAATCCATGCCGCGGCCGATGGAACGACGAGTATAAGGAATATACCGATCCACACGGCCATAAATTCTATTGGCTCACCGGGAAATTCGAGAACCTCGAGCCTGACAATCAGGATACCGACGAATGGTGCCTGCACCACGGCATCATCTCGGTCGTTCCCGTCTCGATTAACCGCCATATCCCCGCGGCCGGCGACCTGGCATGGCTCAAAGACATGGAAGGGCGATATTCAAAAGAGCATATTTGACCATCAAGATTCTAATTTTACCAATTTTTAAAAAATTTAACTAAAAATTCTGATTTCGATGTGTCATATCATGCCTCTATTTTTTGCTAAAGCATAAAATTATGAGTACTTTTGCATAAAATATAATCTTCCCCTCCTAAGGGGGAGGGTTAACTGAACTTGAATCAAGCAAAATCGCATATATCGTTTCATTGACAATTTTATTGTTGCATTAGTAAAGTTATGGA
>CAJTYD010000005.1 GCA_910583775.1 uncultured Muribaculaceae bacterium
TAATAATTCAGCGAATATGAAATCATCGATATCACAACTGTTGAGACTTATGTCGGTAGTCAGGATTCTCAAGAACGCCAACACGGCGCTCGACGCCGACGCGATTTTCGACCGGCTCGAGAAAGACTGCGCCGTCCGAGGCATCAATTATCCTGCTTCCCGGGAGGCAAGAATCCGCCTCCTTCAGCGCGACATAAACACTATCTCGGAGGTGATGTATATCGATATACGCAACATCCGTAACTGCGGTTACATAATAAAAAGTTTCGACAACGACCCGCCGGTGGATTACGACAAACTTTTTGCCGACTTCGACCTTCTCACCGCTGTGCAGCCCGACGCGAAAGTGAACGAATACCTCTATCCCGACCACCATCGCGGGAAGGGCTCGTCAAACCTCTTTCCTCTACTTATGGCGGCAAAGAACAGGGAGAAAATATCCTTCAGGTATCGGTTTGTGCGTAACGGCGGTAAAGAAGTCTATTATGTTGCCAACCCGTATTTTCTGAAAGAAAACCAGCAAAGATGGTATCTTGTGGCCGAAACCGACGGCAAGACACGCATTTTCGAGCTCGACCGCATAACGGATCTTGAGTTTATCGGCGAGACCTTCAAACGGAATCCGGAGATATCGGAAGCTGGAATGTTCGACAACAGCTACGGAATATGGAACGCCCCCGAAATCCCCGTCGAGGAAATCGAACTGCGTTACAGTCCGCTGGATGGCGAATTTCTAAAAGAAGTGCCCTTGCATCACAGTCAGCGCATCCTCGCCGACAATAACGAAGAATTCCGTATCAAGGTGAACCTGCGGATCACCAACGACTTTGTCATGGCGCTTCTCTCCCGAGCCAACTCGCTCGAAGTGATCAGACCTTTACATCTCCGCGAACGCATCAAGGACGTATGCTCAAGATGCGCCGAGCGCAACAGATAAATCTTAACAAAAATATATTCAACAACCATAAAAGACAGAAAATCATGAACAAGGAAATCGAGACATTAAAAGAGAACGGATTCAAGGGATTCAAAACAGTGGCAGGCTTTGACGTAGCAAGCCTTCCGGCAACGGGCGGCGTCTACGTTGTGATCCGCGACAAAGAGGAGGCTCCTGAATTTCTTGAAGTCGGAACCGGCGGTTTCTTCAGAGGAAATCCTAACGTAAGCGTCGGGCTGCTGCAAAGCCGTTATCTTGGCGATACCAACATCGTCTACATAGGTAAAAGCAATAATCTAAAGTCAAGAATCAAACAACTTCTCAGGTTCGGTGCCGGAGAGGCAGTGGGGCATTACGGCGGCCGCTATCTCTGGCAGCTGAAGGATTCGGCCGACCTCATCATCGCCTGGAAAGAAACGCCGCTGCAGGATCCCCGCCAAGTCGAGAAGGAGATGCTCCGTCAGTTCGAAGCCGACCACGGTGCTCTACCTTTCGCAAACCTCGTCCACTAAAACCTATTATTATGGGAACAACGGGAATCATAACTATCATCATTGTCGGCGTGATAATCATCTGGGCCGTTACGGTCTACAACCGGCTTGTGCATCTTCGAAACGTCCGCAAAAACGCCTTCGCCAACGTCGACGTTATCCTGCGTAAGCGCTACGACCTCGTGCCGCAGCTCGTCGCCACAGTAAAAGGTTATGCGGCGCATGAGAAGACCGTGCTCGAAAACGTGATAAAGACCCGAAGCGCCGGGCTCGGCGCTTCGGGAGACAACGAAAAGATCAAGGCCGCTGAAAACATGCACCGCGAGCTTATCCGTCTTTGCGCACTCTCCGAAAGCTACCCCGATCTGAAGGCCGACAGGAATTTCATGCACCTTCAGGAATCGCTATGCGAGATCGAGGAGGACTTAGTTAATGTCAGAAGTTTCTTCAATATGTCTACACGGGAATACAACGATCAGGTCCTCTCTTTCCCTGCCTTGATAATAGCCGGGAGATTCGGCTTTCACGAAGAGCCAATGCTTGAAGAGCAGGCAGACATGCGCGAAGAACTGATGAAACACCCCGACATACGATTCTGAAACCGTAATTTTCAAAACATTCCTTTTCAAAAACCGAATTTATGAAATTCGCCGGATTGCAATATCAGATTCGCTCAAACAAGAGGAAGAGCATCTTTCTTGTTACTGTGTTTCCCATAGTGGCGACCCTTACCCTGATGTTTGTGATGTATCTCTACTGCGTGTCCTCTCATCATCATGAAGCCCTGGAGATTAGTCCGCTTACCGGTATTGCAAGTCCTGTTCACGACGCCAATACCGACTGCATGGTCTTTACCCTCTCATCTTCCGAACTCTTCTTCAAGCTCTTTCCTTGGGTTGTGGCCTACTCGGCCTTATGGTATATACTTATCATACCCTTTTGGGACAGTTTGATCGACGGCATCTATTTCGAGAATCACGACGGCCACTACGGTTCTTCTCTCTGTCTGGAATATGAGGAAATGAAAAAGGGAGCGACGCTAAAGAAACTGCAGGCTCTTGCCACGGCCGCAGGAGTGCCTACGCCGAGACTGCGGGTGATCGATTCGAGAGCCCAGTCGGCTTTCGCCGCCGGCTTCAGCCGGAAGACCTACTCAATCTACGTGACGCAGGGAATGATCAACACCCTCAGCGCGCGGCAGATGAAAGCCGTTCTGGCTCACGAACTCGCCCATATCATAAACCGTGACACCCTCTTCCTTATGATCGGCATAATCTTCTCCGGCTTTTTCACCCTTATAATATACACATTGGCTGCCATTTCCGGATTAACAGTCCTGTTTGGCAAAGGCGGCGGCGGCCTCGCGGCAATTTTCGGCACAATTATATTCTCTCTCATACTTGCTCCCGGACTTCTTATAATCATTCTTACAAAATGCCTGATATCGCGTAAAAGGGAATATCTCGCCGACGCAACAGCCGTCGAGATAACGGCCGACCCTGTTTCGCTGATCCAGGCTCTTCGCAAACTCGAAAACGCCCCTGCACTCGAAACCCATCTCGGCGCCTCGGCCTTCATGATCGTGGCCCCGCCCAAAAAGCAATTCTTCGGCCGCCTATTTAGCTCGCATCCATCGGTGGATTCGCGCGTCCGTTTCCTCGAAGACATTGCCTGCCGCCTTGAAAACGCCAACCCGCCGGTTTGCGTGAAACCAGATTAATTGAGAAAAAACTCAATTTTCAATAAAAACTTGCCGATATCGGCAAGTTTCGCTATCTTTGTCTTATGTTTTAATCAATATTCTTGCCGATAAAATGGAGTTTATTTCAGTTAAAGCATGGGCGGAGATGCATGGCGTTTCGGAGCGCACAGCCCGGAACTATTGCGCTCAGAATAAAATACCCGGCGCATATCTCGTCGGGAAGACCTGGAACATTCCGGCGGACGCTCAACCCCCGAAACGCTCTAAAAATACATCCATATCTCCTCTTTTGCTGGCTCTTAGGGAACAGAAGTCCGGAAAAACCAAAGGCGGCATCTATCATCGTATACAGATTGACCTGACATATAACTCCAACCATATCGAAGGCAGCAGGCTGACCCACGACCAGACCCGCTATATCTTCGAGACCAATACCATTGGTATAGTTGACGAGGCAATAAATGTTGATGACATCATAGAAACCACCAATCATTTCCGCGCCATCGACTATATCATTGACAACACCCATGGAAGATTAACGGAAACCTTTATCAAGCATCTGCATTTCCTGCTCAAATCAGGAACTTCAGATGAACGCAAATCATGGTTTAAAGTCGGTGACTATAAGAAACTGCCAAATGAAGTAGGCGGCAATGACACGGTAGAACCAGAGAATGTCCATAAAGAAATAAAGTCTCTGCTAAAAGAATATGGGCGTAAGAAAACACCTACTCTCGAAGAAATTATTGATTTCCATCAACGATTCGAGGCAATTCATCCATTTCAAGACGGTAACGGAAGAGTGGGCAGACTGATAATGTTTCGGGAATGTCTTTGCTTTGGCTATGTGCCTTTCATCATAACAGATGAGTTAAAAATGTTCTACTATAACGGATTACGCAACTGGCCGAAAATAAAAGGATATCTTATGGACACATGCCTGAGTGCACAGGACAATTTTAAACTTTTACTTGACAAATTCAGAATCAAATACACAGATTAAGCCATAAATGATATGAGAGAAGACAGAGACAGACTTGCGGCAGCCAGGCTGGTGGTGCTCGGTGCCGTCTGCGGCGACACGATAGGATCCGCCTATGAGTTTAGGCCGACAAAAGACTTGAATTTCAAATTGTTTACAACATACAGCGGGTTTACCGACGACACCGTCTGCACGGTTGCCGTGGCCGACGCGCTTGAATCGGGACGCCCCGTAACCGAATGTCTGCAGCAATGGTGCCGTCGCTATCCGCGAGCAGGATACGGCGGCTCTTTCAGCCGCTGGTTCCGTCTTGACGATCCGCAGCCCTACAACAGCTGGGGCAACGGCTCGGCAATGCGCGTGAGCGCCGCGGGAGCCAAGGCGGCAAACCTCGACGATGCCATGCAGCTCGCAAAAATGATGGCGGAAGTCACCCACAACCATCCCGAAGGAATCAAGGGCGCACAGGCCACGGCCGTAGCCATATATTACGCCCTCGGAGGCATGAAGAAAGAGGAGATTAAGTCGGTAATCGAGAGGGAATTCGGATATGACCTCTCGAGGCCTTATTCACAGATTCAGCCGGGCTACAGCTTCGATGTCAGCTGCCAGGGGAGCGTGCCGGAGGCGATGATCGCCTTCCTCGAAAGCACTGATTACGAGTCGGCCATCCGTCATGCCGTGGCCCTCGGAGGAGACGCAGACACGCAGGCCGCCATCGCCGGCGGTATCGCCGCGGCCTACTATTGCGAGATCCCTTCCACAATACTTGACGAATGCCTCTCCCGGCTCCCTGAGGACATGAAGAAGACAATCGCGCGGTTCAACAACAGCCTTTTCTAATACCGATACAGTAGGGACACACGGCTCGTGTGTCCGCGATTCCTACGAATATGGAAGAGAAGAAATATTGCTATAAATACCCGCATCCGGCAGTAACAGCCGACTGCGTGGTTTTCTGCATTGACGGCGACAGGACGAGCGTCCTGCTCGTGGAGCGCGGCGGCGAGCCCTTCAAGGGATACTGGGCGCTGCCGGGAGGCTTTCTGAATCCCGATGAATCGGCCGAGCAAGCCGCGCGACGCGAACTCGAGGAGGAGACCGGCCTTAAGGTCCCGCGCCTCGAGCAGTTGGGCGCCTATTCCGAACCGGGTCGCGATCCCCGCGAATGGGTGATCACCATAGCGCACATAGCGATTGTGGAAAAACAGGACGTGAAAGGAAGCGATGACGCCGCCGACGCACGCTGGTTCCCCGTCGACAGCGTGCCGCCTCTGGCCTTCGACCATGCCAGGATCCTTGCCGACGCACTCCGCCATTGTAATTTTAATGGTTAAGATGGCTGATAAATGCGCTAAATTTCGTAATTTTGCATGATAAATCTAATCTCTTGGGATTCGTCAGGTTATTCCGGATGGAATAACGGCAGGCGCGTTCCGGTAAATTTCAAGATTGCATAAGGATGAAAAAAGTGTTATTGTTAGGCTCGGGAGCCTTGAAGATAGGCCAGGCGGGCGAATTCGACTACTCCGGATCCCAGGCGCTGAAAGCGCTGCGTGAAGAGGGGATCGAATCGGTGCTCATCAATCCGAACATCGCAACGATCCAGACATCCGAGGGTGTCGCCGACCGTGTGTATTTTCTCCCTATAACCCCTGAATTTGTAGAGGAGGTTATCAAGAAGGAACGCCCCGACGGCATATTGCTCGCCTTCGGAGGCCAGACAGCCCTCAACTGCGGAACGCAGCTCTATCTCGACGGCACACTCGAGAAATATGGAGTGAAAGTGCTCGGAACTTCCGTCGAAGCCATAATGATAACAGAAGACCGCGACCTCTTTGTAAAGAAACTCAACGAGATCGACGTCAAGACCCCCGTCTCGCAGGCTGTCGAGAATATCGACGACGCCCTCGAGGTGGCTCACCGCATCGGTTATCCGGTGATGGTACGCTCCGGATACGCCCTCGGCGGCCTCGGTTCCGGCATCTGCAACAACGACGAAGAATTCCTCAAGCATTGCGAGAGCGCTCTCTCATATTCCCGCCAGATCCTTGTAGAGGAATCGCTCAAAGGCTGGAAGGAGATCGAGTTCGAAGTGATCCGCGACGCCTCCGACCTCTGCTTCACCGTGGTTCCGATGGAGAACTTCGACCCTCTCGGTATCCACACCGGCGAGAGCATCGTGGTCGCTCCCATCGTTTCGCTTACCCCCGAGCAGATAAAGATGCTTGAAGACATCGCCACCCGCGTTGTCCGCCACATAGGCATCGTCGGCGAATGCAACATCCAGTATGCCTTCAACGCCGAGACCAACGACTACCGCATCATCGAGATCAACGCCCGCCTGAGCCGCTCGTCGGCGCTCGCCTCGAAAGCCTCCGGCTATCCCCTCGCCTTCGTCGCCGCCAAGCTGGCCCTCGGCTACACTCTCGACCAGATCGGCGAGCCCGGCACCCCCAACTCCGCCGCAAAGGCTCCCGAAGTCGACTACATGATCGTCAAGATCCCCCGCTGGGACCTCTCGAAATTCATCGGCGTCGACCGCGAGATCGGCTCCTCGATGAAATCCGTCGGCGAAATCATGTCGATCGGCAAGTCGTTCGAAGAGATAATCCAGAAAGGTCTCCGCATGATCGGCCAGGGAATGCACGGTTTCGTCGGCAACAACGACATGCACGTCGATGACCTCGAACACGCCCTCTCCCATCCTACCGACACCCGTATTTTCGCCATAGCCCAGGCCCTTGAGGAGGGTTATACTCCCGAACGAGTGGCCGAGCTCACCAAGATAGACATCTGGTTTATCGAACGCCTCGCAAACATCGTCCGTTTCGCCGACAGCCTCCGCAAACGCGGCGGCAGCGTCGCCGACCTCGACCGCGAGACGCTCCTCGAGGCCAAACGCCTCGGCTTCTCCGACTTCCAGATCTCTCGTCTGGTGGAGAATCCTTCGGGCAACATGGAGGCCGACGTGCTCCGCGTCCGCGCCCGCCGCAAGGAGCTTGACGTGACACCGCGCGTGCGCCGCATCAACACCGTCGCCTCCGAATATCCCGAACTTACCAACTACCTCTACGTGACCTATGGAGCGACCGAAAACTCCATCCCCTACGACCTAAATGCCGGCAAGAACATCATCGTGCTCGGCTCGGGAGCCTACCGCATCGGCAGCTCCGTGGAGTTCGACTGGTGTTCGGTAAACGCCGCCACAACCTGCCGCAAGCTCGGATACAAGGCGATAATGATCAACTATAACCCGGAGACCGTGTCGACCGACTACGACATGTGCGACCGCCTCTATTTCGACGAACTCAGCTTCGAGCGCGTGATGGACATCATCGACCTCGAGACCCCGCGCGGTGTAATCGTGAGCGTCGGCGGTCAGATCCCCAACAACCTCGCCATGAAGCTTTACCGCCGCCATGTGCCTGTGTTGGGAACATCCCCCGTCTCGATCGACCGCGCCGAGAACCGCCACAAATTCTCGGCCATGCTCGACCAGCTCGGCATCGACCAGCCCCGCTGGAAGGAGCTCACCACCGAGGACGAGATCCACGCATTCGTCGAGGAAGTGGGATTCCCGGTGCTTATCCGCCCGAGTTACGTGCTTTCCGGAGCCGCGATGAACGTCTGCTACGACTACGAGCAGATGCACCGCTTCCTGAGCCAGGCCGCCAAGGTCTCGAAAGAATATCCCGTCGTGGTTTCCGAATTCATGCAGAACGCCAAGGAGATAGAGTTCGACGCCGTGGCCCGCAACGGTCAGATCGTCGAATACGCCATCTCGGAGCATGTGGAATATGCCGGCGTCCACTCCGGCGACGCCACCCTCGTCTTCCCGGCCCAGAAGATATATATGGCCACCGCGCGCCGCATCAAGCGCATCAGCGCCCGCATCGCGGAAGCCCTCAATATCTCAGGCCCTTTCAATATCCAGTATCTGGCCAAAGACAATTACGTGAAGGTCATCGAATGCAACCTCCGCGCCTCACGCTCGTTCCCCTTCGTGAGCAAGGTGCTTAAGAAGAACTTCATCGAGACAGCCACACGCATCATGCTCGGCGAGAATCCCGGTGTGACCGATTCCTCGACGTTCGACATCGACTATATCGGCGTGAAGGCCTCGCAGTTCTCCTTCGCCCGTCTCCACAAGGCCGACCCGGTTCTCGGCGTCGACATGGCCTCCACCGGCGAGGTGGGATGTCTGGGCCGCGACTTCGACGAGGCTCTGCTCAACGCGATGATCTCCGTTGGCCATCACGTTCCGAAGAAAGGCGTCCTCGTAAGCTCGGGCGACGCCCGCGCCAAGGTAGACATGCTCGAGGCCTGCCGCCTGCTCGACTCCAAGGGCTACGCCATCTACGCCACGCCCGGAACCGCCGCGTTCCTCACCGAACACGGCGTCAAGAACACTCAGGTATGCTGGCCCGACGAAGAGGGACTTTCAGTGCTCGACGTAATCGGCGACCATACCGTCGACTTAGTGATCAATATCCCGAAGAACCACACCAAGCGCGAGCTCACCAACGGTTACCGCGTCCGTCGCCAGGCCATAGACCACAACACGCCGCTGATCACCAACGCCCGTCTGGCGCTGGCCTACGTCAAGGCTTTCGTCTCGCATCCTGTCGAATCGATCGGCATCCGCTCCTGGCAGGAATATTGATCCGGCTGACGATTCAGAAACTTTATCCGTCGGCTACTGAAGATTCATCAGGATTAGACGGATACGGTTTGACAATAAAATCAAAGTCAATAAAAATATAGAGATTTTTCAAATTAGTTCTCATTTTAATTTTTAATCTAAATTTTGTAAGTTAGTGGTCGAGCCGCCGGGATGTGATATCCAGGCGGCTCTTATTTTATAATGATTACCAATTAATTATAAGGGTTCTCAACACATTGTGGTGGCTTCCAATGTATTTGGATCCATCCTCCCAAGAAACAATTTGCATGATTGTTCTTTCGAAGAAACAATTTATATAATTGTTCTCTCAAAGAAACAATTTATATAATTGTTCTCTCGAAGAAACAATTCACATAAATGTTCTCTCAAAGAAACAATTTGTATAATTGCTCTCTCGAAAGATCAATTCATATAATTGTTCTCTGTAAGGAGCAATTTGTACATTTACTCTTTTAAAGTAACAATTTATATAATTGTTCTCTATAAGATACAATTTATAATTTTGTTCTTTAGAAGAAACAATTTAGTAAATTGTTCTTTTGTAAGAACATTTTATTATCTTTGCAAAAAATTAAGGAAGTATGGATATTCTAAAGAGAAGATACAGGAAACTACTCACGGATGTCAACACAGACATTCGCAGATCCATCTATTATGAAATAGACTGGACGCAGCCCTTGATTGGAATCAAAGGACAAAGAGGAGTAGGAAAAACAACCCTCATGCTTCAGCGGATAAAGGAAATAGATCCATCCGGAGATGCATCATTCTACACATCCCTCGACAACCTTTGGTTTGCCGATCATTCTCTGATCGAACTCACGGAGAATCTTATCCAGGAAGGTGTGAGATATCTATATCTTGATGAAGTTCATCGTATGCCCGGTTGGGAACGGCAGATAAAAAACATTTATGATTCCTATCCCGAATTACACGTGGTTTTCACAAGTTCCTCATTGCTTATGATCGACCACTCGATAGGAGATCTTTCGCGGAGGGCCTCGCTGTATAGCCTTCCCGGGCTTTCATTCAGAGAGTTCCTGATGTTCGAGAAAGTCGGATCTTTGGAAAGAATTTCGCTAAGCGACATTCTTTACAAACACGAGACCATTGCGCCCGCAATATCATCAAAGACCGATATTCTGTCATATTTCCGCAAGTATCTGGTAAAGGGATATTATCCGTTTTACAGATCGATGGGAACGGCCGACTACTACACTCGTCTGGTTCAGACAATCTCGGCTGTAGTAGACTCGGATATCCCGTCGATAGAAAACAGGATAGACTATGAGACATTAATCAAAGCCAAGCGTCTTGTAGGGATCATAGCCAACTCACAGCCCTATCAGCCCAACATGAGCACGCTGGCCGGAGTGATGGGGACAACTCGGAACCAGCTGTTGAAGCTGTTCGACCTTCTTGACCGGGCAGGGATCATCAGGCAGATATTCACAGTAGCCAGAAGTCCGAGAAGCCTTGCGAAGCCACAGAAAATCCTGCTCAATAATTCAACGCTGATGAGCGCGTTGGGCTCACCACTGATCGGAGCTCAGAGGGAATGTGCCTTCGCATCCTTTCTGAGCGTCGGGCATCAGGTAGGATTCGCCAAGGATGGCGATTTTATTGTAGACAACCGCTATCTCTTTGAGATCGGAGGGAAAGGCAAGGGATTCGCACAGATACGCGACATTCCCGACAGCTATGTCGCCGCCGACGACATAGAAATCGGCTTCGGCAACAAAATCCCCCTATGGCTCTTCGGCTTCCTCTACTAAGTCCCACTCCACCCCAACACAAAAGCCGCCGGAACCTCCATTCCGACGGCTTTTTATCTTAGAGCTTGTTCCTTAAAATTTCGGAGTCGTAGGGGCGACGATTTTTGAGCAGATTTTGCGAGACGAAGAGGGAGCGATGCGAGCATCGTGACCGATGAGCTCTCGCGAAATATGCCAAAAAGCGCCGAGGCGACGGTAATTAAACTTCTAATTTTTTAATGGTAATTTAAACTTATTGTTAAAGAATAAAATATTAAATGAATAATTATAGCTCGTCTTTAAAATATCGAGACAGTTGGGCAAGATAAATTACCCTTTGTCTCGCATCCTTGGGCTGCTTCGTCCCTTTGCTTTCAGTCAAATACCTCGGTATGCTCCTTTCAGCAAATGACCGAATCCGCTCCAAGGCTGCAACCCCTACGGCCTCGAAATTTTAAGGAACAAGCTCTAAGCGCGCAAAGCCTGCCGCGCCATGCCGAAAATGACTTTGCTGGCTTCAGATCTGCGTGTGCAGATCATCTTGGCGTCCTTTATTTTTAGCCACATGGAATAAAAGCAATAAAAACTTTGCATTATTTGCGCCTTTGCGTGAGATTTAAAATATTGAGAATTAATTTATAATATTACTATAATTAACTCACGAAAGTTGAATTATTTGATTAAAAAAGTTCAACTGATACTTAATTCTCATACTCGTTGTATTAAAATTGATCAGAGGCGTTCTTCCATAAGACAAAGCACACAGTGGATTAATAATCATCAACTTACAGCAAGAATCGGGCGGGCGCACGAGCCGTGCGTCCCTACATCGGCACAATTCTATCGGTGTGCAAATAATTCATTTATCAGGGTCAGGGCGGTTCAAAACGGTTCAAAATGATTCAATCTGAGAGATTTTACTTAATTTTGTTTTTAGAGAGAATTTACCTTACGATTTTAAGCATAGGGGGTGAAGTCGGCACGGCTTCCACGTCCCGAAAAAGTCAAATTGCTCCGAATGTTAAGAACGTAATGAATGAGATAGTGTGTAATGACTGAAAAAGAAACGCCACAATATTATCTGGAATGCCTGCGGCAGGACCTGGCTAAGGCCGTCGGAAGAAGGATCGATACCTATACCGACTTCAATTATCTGTACCTTGAGCTCAAGAAAGTTCTTAAGGAGGCGCCGAGCGTGTCTACCCTCAAACGCCTGTGGGCATACGTGCCGACATCCTCCGAGCGCAGCCGCACCACGCTCAACGCCCTCGTCCGATTCCTCGGCTTCGAGACCTGGAAGCAATACATCGACCACGTCGACCATCAGAACCAGATGGAAAGCGGCTTCTTCGGAGTCATGAACGTGGTGACCTCAAGCCTTGCCGTCGGCGACAGATTAGAGATAACCTGGAAACCCGACAGAATCGCCGAAGTGGAATATAACGGCGACAATTACTTCACCGTGGTCAGATCCGAGAACTCAAAACTAAAGGAGGGCAGCCGTTTCTCCGCCCTCCTTTTTACTATGGGACTGCCTTTGGTCTGCTCCGACGTTACGGTAGACGGAGAGAACCTCGGCACCTATATCGCCGGCATCAAATCCGGCTTATCCTCAATCAGAATTATCAAAGAGTGATGCCCAGCTGATCCACTATGACGCCGTCGATCAGCGGAGCGATGTTCGAATCATCGGTCTGCGATGTGGCGCTGACGGCATGGATCGTGAACGAGGCGAATCTGCCGGCCCAGTGGATCAGGTTGAACAGACCCATCTCATCGCTGACGAAAGCACGGAGCTGATCCTGCGACGTCAGGTCGATGTCTTCAGGCAGATAGCCCATGTCGATCTTCGGCAGCACAATGTTAAGATGGATAAGACGCGGATTGTTGCCGTGAATGCTGATCTGGTTGTCCATCGTGTCCATGATGTCGCCGATCTTAAGCTTGCCCACATTAGGATCAACATTCTCCTTAAGCCATTTCTGATAGTTTTTCGAAGGCTCGCCGTCACTGAAATCTGTAGTCACCGGGTCAAGCATGAGCATAATCGAATTGGCGTTGCCGAAGAAACGCGTCGCCGAATGCTCCTGACTCGCGTTCGTAGGGTCGAAGAGCTCGCCGCCCACATCATTTATAAACAGGCGGTAAGGCACCGGCATGAGATTTCTCTTGATGATAAGCTGCGTCGAAGCCAGGTCGTCGAGAGCCGTCTTCGAAGGCAGGTCGCCCTCCCCGATCTCTCCGGCAGCACGTATATTCTCGATCTTGGAGATCATGCTGCGGTCCCTGATGGTGTTCTGAGTATCCGTATAGCTTACCTTATCCCCTCCCGCTCGGTTGAAGATCTCGGCGATCATACGGTAGGAAAGCGTACTCTTTCCCGACTGCGGCGAACCGACAAACGTGAGATGGAGTTCCGTCCCTTCGTCCGCCTGGATGCGTTTGCCGCAGCTGGCGCAGACGCGCGCGAGCTTGTCGCGTCCGTTCATGATCATGGTCGGCATACGCTCGCCCGTGTAGGGATGAGTGATATGAAACAGACCGTAGACGCCCGGTCGAAGTCTTATGTCGTTAGGAATCGGAAGATAACCTGAATCGCCCTTCGAGAGATAGTCGGCAGGCTCCGAAGGCTTCTGACAATGCGGACACGGATGCTTGATGTTGTATCGGCTCGTCATGATCTTCTCCATAAGGATAAGGGCGCCGGCTATCAGGAGCCAAAGCGCGGCGAGGCCGAAGAACAGCACGAGAGGGATGCAGACTATAGTCAGGGCCGGCTTCCAATACTGCACGAACAGGTCGGCCGTATAGCCCAAGATATTGAATTCGTTGAAGAAAGCAAGACCGGTATCGGCGCAGGCATCGCCGAAGTCAGTGATAGCTTTAGAGAAATACCAGATAATACCGCCTACGACAGCACATATAATTCCCGCTCCGGCCTCCTTGCCGAAAATCGCCAGTATACCGCCTATACACATCAGGATACCCGCCCACTTGATGATATAGCAGAGAATCTTCACCAGCCAGAGGAGCGCGAAGCCGACGCCGCCGACGGTGATCATCAACAACACAGCCGCCGCGATGCCCGCGAGCAGCATCAGCGTAAACATGACTATCGCCATGTAAGGCTGATAGTTAAAGAAGAAAGTTCGCCTCATTCCATTTTCTTTCTCCCCTATGATTCTGCTGACGCGCCACTCCGAATAATCGCTGTCATAGAAATAAAGCCATAGAAATATTCCCGAGCCTATGATGCAGAGAGCCAGAAGAATCCATTTCGTCACGTTACGCGAACTCTCGGCGGCGTCCTCGATCTTCTGCACTTCCTCCGAAGGAGGCGCATAGAGCGGATTCTCCTCCACCGTGAAGCGCTGGAGATTGGTCACATAGCCTGCTTTCGGGAAACGCGTGCCCCAGTCGTCGACAACGCGTATCCACTTGTATCCGTCGGCCTCCACGGGCTCTATGCCGTCATAGTACAGCACGTCGCCGGGCCGAAGCTGATAGATCAGGGTGCCACGTGTCGACGCCTTCTCGCGCACGTTGAGTTTCTTGCCTGAGGTTACAGTCAGACGGTATTTAGCCCGCTCGGGATGCTCGCCAAATTCCTTTGCCGAAACAGTCGGCATGATCATAAGGCTAAGCAAAAAGAAAGTAAGAAGATTTATGAGTCTGTTCATGTCGCAGGTATTAATGGTGTTTATTCTTGGGGTCCGATCTGTCGGAATCGGATTCGGAATTCCCTTCCTTTTCTTTCTTTCCGAACATATTCTTTATCTTGCTGAAGATCGACGGCTGGCGGCTTTTCAGAATCTTCTGCGCGCTCTTCGGGAAATATTTATCGAGAAATATCAATGCCTCGTCATCGCTAAGGCCGCATTCCCCGCACAGGAAATCGAGCTGTTCCTGAGGTTTGGCATCGTCCACGAGCATGATTCCATAGAGATAGGCGTCTCTTTTCGCAGATTTCCGGGCAACGTCAGTCAACCCCTGGCGAGACATTATTCCCTTCGAGAGCACGAACTCGCACATTCCCGGAATCTCCTTGGGCGCAGAGCCCTCGAGAGCCTTGAACTTATCGGGAGCTATAGCCTTGAGATAACGGCCGGCGTTAAGCTCCACGGCCACTTCCCACAGGCGGTTCACGCGTGGATCAGGACGTTTTCCAAGTCCCATCACCACATCGTTCACGAGCTCGAACGAGCCTTGTATTGCCGGCGGATAGTTACCTCCGACAATTCTTTCGCAGACGGAGGAAACGTCCTGTGCGGATATCTCGCCCTTCTTGAAACCGTTCTTGAGCACGCTCAGTATGCGGCCGAGCAGCTGGCTGACGCTGCCGTGGCTCATTATCCGGCTTCCCGCCGGGCCGGAGGCGAGCGTCTCCATCATGCCGACGGCAGCCTTAACGTCCTTAAGGTCGCGAGGCAGAGTGTTCTCAAGCTGCCAGATGAAAAGACGGCCGTAACGCGGATCCCCCACTTTGGAGCGGAACAGCCCGACAAAATCGAGATACCCTACGCCAGCGGGATTTTCGAGCGCTCGCTCAAGCATAGTCAGGAGCGTGTCCTCGTGCTCTCCGCCGCCATCCTGAAGCAGTCCTGTAAGCTCGTTGATATAATGCGGGGGCTGGGGAATCTCGCGGCTCACCACGCGCTCGAGCATCTTCGGGTCGACGCGGTCGTCGAGCATCGTCATTATCAGCAGCCCCTTGTCGTCGCTGAGCTCATGCCTGAACAACCGGTAGAGCTCCTCCCAGTATTCGGGCATCGACGAAAGGTAATCCTTATGACGGGCGAAAGCGCTGCGGTCGACAAACGCCAGACCCTCCTGCAGGTCGCTGCGGAAAGTCTTATAGAAGTTTCTGAAAGTATCCTCCGTCTCGAAAACATTGCATGTAACCATGCGGCGCGTTTCTTCGATAGCGCCCGAACAGTCGATAGGCTTCATGGCGATCACGAGGTTCATCCAGGCGAACATCGAGTCGAGATTCTCGAGCGTGTCGAAACGTTCGAGAAGAAGCGTCATGAGTTTTTTAGCGTTTTCCGGATGAGCCTTGAAATCGGCATAGAGGGTCTCGCGCAGATTGGCATCTCTGGCGACAAGATCGATATTAAACTTGCCGATATTGAAGGCATAGTCATAAAGGGCGGTCTGGGTCTCGGGAGAGAAACTCTTCCCCTTCTCATACATGTCGGAAAGACACCATTCCACAAGATTATGCGCCGCCGTGAAATCGCCACTGGCCACATAATCCCTTATGCTGTTGCGGAAAAGCGCCGACTCCGCTGTCTCGAACGGCGCCCCCGAAGTCAGGTCGAGCCATACCCACTGTTTCCTGAAGATCTCGCAGGCGTAATGCTCGTTGATGAAGACGACGTTGATGCCCGGTTTCTTTCCCTCGGTGTCATGGTTGGTGGTGAAGGTAAGGTCGCCGATCATGCTCTGCGGCATAAGGGCTGCGAGCTGCGCCATAAGCCCGGGCGCTTCCTCGGCCGAGCACTTCACCAATACGGGTTTCCCCTCCTTGCGGCTCTGTATAAAGGCGAAAAGGAGGTCGTAGGCCATGTCGGTGATTGCCGGGCGGCCGTTGGCCGCGAAATCCAGCTCCCCGGCCGGCAGAGTCGGCTTATGGCCCAGGGAGATCTCCTTCATCTCCTCATTGTCGGCGAGAGGCTCCGGATTGGCCGGTATGAAATGGTTGGAGCCGGCGGCGGCATCCTCGAGAAGGATCTCGAACTCGCGCGCCGTAGGCAGCTCGTCGAAGACATAGCAGTCAACCACATAATTGCCCAGACGACCCGGGCGCCCGTTGAGATAGAATGTATAGTCGAATCCTACGGCTATCTTGCGCCCAAGGACGTAGACAGTCTTCTTTCCGGGCATTGTGAGCGTGCGGAAGAAATAGGTCGGCACAATCTCGCGGATCAGCTTCGGGTTCTCGAAGAGCTGCGTGGGCGACATGGATTTTCCGATATAGTTGAAGTCGAAAAACTCATTACGCTGCATTTCGTCGCCTAACTGCGGATCAGACCCTTCGGTCGAGCATCTCACTCCGAGGCCAACGGCGCCTGCCTGGTTCTTCTCGGAGGAATTATAGATTATGTGGCTGTATTTCATGGCATTTACTTTAATGAAGAAGCCTTTTTAGACAACTTCGGGGTTTATTTTTTAACAGGAATATCAAACTTGCCTAACTTATGCAGAATCCAGACAAGAGGATCCATCACGCGGTAAGGTTCGACGCTCTCAAGCTGGTCCATCTCGTTGGGCATTCCTCCTAAGGCCGAGACTCCGAAGTATTTGTAATTGTTTTCGGGATCGTTGGGATCCTGTTTCCCCGCAGGCAGCTGGGCGTTCTTCCTGCTGGTCCATTTCCTGGTGAAATGGCAGAAATCGGCCTCGTCCCAGCTGTCGCCGAGGGCAGCCTCTATGACTTCGCTGATGCTGTTGATCTTATCCATGTCCACCACCCCGGTCTTGATGAATTCGGAGTTTAGTTTTTTATCGCCGTTCATGAATTCATCGGCGTTGAAATCGAGATATTCGGCATTGTCGATGATGGCGTCGAACTTGCTGAACACAAAGGCGAAAGGCTTCTTGGTGAGCATATCGCCCTCGAAGTTGGCCAGAGCGTCCTGGATATCCTGGAACGGAGCCGCCGGCTTGCCGGCGAACGCGTCGAAACCGCGCTTCTGCAGAATCTTCTTCACTGATCTCACCGACAGCACGTCGAGCACCACGATCACGCCCGACGATTCCTTGAGATACCTGACGTTGTTCCTCAGGTTCTCATTGAATTTCTCACCTGCCGTGTCGTAGAAGACAAGATAGATGTCTTTCTTGGTGTGCTGCTGCTCGAGGTGGAAGATCCAGGGGATGTCGATCGATGAGACAGCAGTCTTGTTCAGCACCGTGCCGTCTTCGAATAGCTCTGAGTTGAGCCTCTTGTAGATATTCTGCGTAGACTCGTTCTTGTGTCCGTCGCGATAGGTCTGCGTGGGCGAAACCGTAAGGTCGAGCTTGCAGCCGTATTTACGCAGACGGTTGATAAGGGCCACGATATAGTTGGTCTTGCCGCTCGAGGGGCTTCCGATCACGGAGATGATCTCCGCGCCGTTCTCGATCATTTCCGTAGGCAGCCAGTTATGGCAGTGGGGACATACGAAACGACGCGAGGGATAGTTGCATTGCGGGCATCTCCTGAGGTCGAGGCTCGGGCCCTTCAGCCGCGAGAAAAGACCGCTTTTCTGAGGCCAGATATAACGCATCTGCAGATTCTCGCCTTTCCAGTAGGAGTCATATTCCGTAGTGGATATGCGTTGGCAGCGGTATTGCTTCTCGCCGTCACGGACCTCCATCTCGTCGCTCTCGCACTGATACAGCGCCTCGGTGTTCTGAAATTCTTCAAAACAATATGGGCAGAGTATTTTTTTTGATGCCATATTGGGAAAAATACCGGAACTGACCGAACCTTAAAAGAATTTATCGGAAAAATGAATCTATCGGCAAAATACCTTTTCAATCCCGTGAATATCCTCAGGCATTATATTCCGGCGTTATTCCTCCTTATAATCCTGCTCGCAGGCTGCTCCCAAAACCGGACCTACCGCATCGGCGTCTCGCAGTGCAGCCAGGACGACTGGCGCACCAAAATGAACGAGGAGATAAACCGCGAGGTGATGTTTCACGAAGACGCCGAAGTCGAGATCCGCTCGGCCGACGACAGCAACGAAAAACAGATAAAGGACATCCTGTATTTCGCCGACAACGGCTTCGATATAATCATTGTCTCCCCCAACGAGGCCGCGGCCCTTACGCCGGTCATAAAGGAGGTTTACGAAAAGGGGATTCCGGTGATAATTTTCGACCGTAACATCATAGGCGACACATATACGGCGCGCATCGGCGTCGACGATGTCGGGCTCGGACGCTCGGCGGCCCATTACGCCCTGCATATCCTCGGACACGGTGCGAAAGCGATCGAAATCTACGGGCTGCGAGGCTCCACGCCCGCCGAGGGGCGACACAAGGGCTTCGCCGCCGAGTTTATCGCAAACGGGGACACGCTCCTCGCCAGCGAAGCCGCCGACTGGAACAAGGAGGACGCCGAACCTCTCGTCGACTCCCTGCTCCGCTTATACAGCGACGTCGACCTCATATATGCCCATAACGACCGAATGGCCATCGGAGCCTCGGAGGTGGCCAAACGTCTTGGCCGGGACAATATCAGGATAATAGGCATCGACGCGGCGCCCAACATCGGCATCAAGGCCGTGGCCGACAGCGTGATCGACGCCACTTTCCTTTATCCGACTGAAGGCCACCGCCTGATCCGAACCGCCCTGGCCATCCTCAAGGGCGAGAAATACAACCGCGAGACTATATTACCTGTTTCATCGGCCGTCGACCTCTCCAACGCCGACATCCTTCTGCTGCAGAACGAAGCCCTGAAGGAGGAGACAGGCAAAATGAAGATTCTCAAACAAAGAATCGACGACTACTGGGCGCAGCATTCGTCGCAGACTTCCCTTTTCTACGCAAGCCTGGCGATCATCATCCTTCTTTTCGGAGTGGTATTCCTGGTTCTCCGCGCCTACTGGCAGCACAGACGCCACCAGGCGATCTTAGTGGAACAATACCGCACCATCGAGAAGGAGCGCGACAAGCAGAAGGAACTCAACGAGAAGCTGCAGGAGGCCACACAGTCAAAGCTGATGTTCTTCACCAATGTCTCCCATGACCTACGCACTCCCCTCACGCTCATATCCGAACCCGTCGCCCAGCTTGCCGAAGCCGACAACCTGACCCCTCAGCAACACACCCTTATGCGCATCGCCGACAGGAACGTCCGTATTCTGCGACGCCTCATAAACCAGATCCTCGACTTCCGCAAATATGAAAACGACAAACTCGGTCTCCGTCTCGTCGAGACCGATATGGCCAAGAATATCTCCGAATGGATGGAAGCGTTCAATGCCACTGCCCGCAAACGCCATCTCAGGCTCTCGCTCAAAGCTCCCGACATCGGAGACAAACCGCTGCTGATGGCCGTCGACACGGAGAAAATCGAACGTGTGTTCTTCAATCTCCTCTCGAACGCATTCAAGTATACTCCGGCAAACGGCTCAATAACCGTAAGATACGGCGTTGAAGACAACAGCTTCGTGCTCAGCGTGGCCGATACCGGCGAGGGAATCTGCGAGAGAGACCTCGGCAATATCTTCGACCGCTTCTATCAGGTTGACCGCATCCATCCCAACGGCTCCGGAATCGGGCTGTCGCTCTCCAAGGCGTTTGTCGAACTCCACGGAGGAACCATCGGAGTGGAGAGCGCCCTTAAGAAGGGATCGGTGTTCACTGTAACTATTCCCATCCGTCATGTAGGGGTGCAGCCCGTCGACACCGATTCCCTTATCACAAAGGAAGAGGTAGAGGCCGAACTCGGTGTCATCGACAGCGAGACCGAAATAGACGAAAGCAAGCCGCTTGTCCTCATCATCGACGACAACAAGGATATACAGAAGCTTGTCGGTCAGCTGCTTAACGACAAATACAACATCGTGACGGCCTCCGACGGAAGCGAAGGCATCCGCAAGGCTGCCAGGTATATTCCCGACCTCATAATCTGCGACGTGATGATGCCCGTCATGGACGGTCTCGAATGCTGCCGCAGAATCAAGGCGGAAGTGGTCACATCCCATATTCCCGTGCTCATGCTCACGGCCTGCTCCATGGACGAGCAGAGGATCCAGGGCTACGACAGCGGCGCCGACGGATATCTTGCAAAGCCCTTCGACAACGCCGTGCTCCAGGCGCGCTGCTCGAGTCTCATCGCCAACCGCAAGCGTATCATGGATTTATGGGGCGACAAAGGTATTTCCAGCGCGAAGATGCCTGAAAAGCCGAAGTTGACACGCACGGCTACTTCCGACATCGACAACGATTTCTACAACCGTTTCCTCGAGATTTTCGACAAAGAGATGGGCAATCCAGATATGAACGTCGACGGAATCGCCGCCAGAATGGGCCTCGAGAGGTCGCAGTTCTACCGCAAGATAAAGGCGCTCACCAACTTCTCGCCCGTGGAACTCATACGCACGCTGCGTCTGAAGCATGCACGCCTGTTGCTGACCACCACCGAGAAATCGATCAGCGAGATCGCCTACGAGACCGGATTCTCCACTCCCGCCTACTTCACTAAATGCTATCGCGAAGCCTACGGCGAGACTCCCTCCGCCCTCCGCTCCAAAACCACCCGCTGACTTACCTTCATCGGAGCTATCGGAACTATCGGAGTAATCAGAGCTATCGGAATTATCGGAAGTATCGAAGTTATCGAAGCTATCGGAATTATCGGAGCTATCGGAGTAATTGGAATTATCAGAGTAATCGGAGCTGTCGGAAGTTTGTCGCGGAGCGCCGGAGGCGCGGTGTCTTTACAACCCCCTGGTCTAAGCCGGGGGAGAAGACAACCCACCCTTTCTCTTCGTGTTCGAGCCGAAGGCGAGAACTTATGGAGCCGGCCCAGAACTTCAATACGAAATCCCATTCCCGGCGCAAGCCAATTCAAAATTCAACATTCAAAATTCAAAATTATTAAGTCTTTCCTATGATTTTTGTTGCAAAGAATTATAAAAACCGTGCATACGCTGATTTTTGATAGTGTATGCAACATCGGTTATATGCAGCCTGACAAGCCCTTGCATAAATTTGCAACAAAAAATTCACTAACACCCAATAGCATGAAAAGATCATTCCTCAGTGCAATGATGCTGCTCTTCGCAGCCTTTTTCGCACAGGCGCAGAACATCACTGTGCACGGGACAGTCCTTTCCAAATCCGACAACGAGCCGCTCATCGGAGCCACCGTGCTCTGCGAGCAGACAACGAAAGGAACTGCCACCGACATCGACGGTAACTTCGAGCTCTCGGTTCCCGAAGGCGCCACCCTTAAAATCTCCTATATAGGTTATGTCACTAAAGAAGTCAAGGCCGCTCCCGATTTGAAGGTCTATCTCGAAGAGAATTCGGAAGTCCTTAATGAAGTAGTTGTCGTGGGATATTCAACGGAAAAGAAAGCCGACCTCACCGGTTCCGTCTCTGTAGTGAAAATGAAGGACGTCTCCGACACTCCGACAGGGAATGTTGTTCAGGCTCTTCAGGGACGCGTCGCAGGTATGAACATCACCACCGACGGTACGCCGGGCGGTCTGAGCACCGGCACCTCCATCCGTGGCGCCTCCTCCTTCAGAAGCGACGCCAACGGCCCGCTCTACGTGATCGACGGCGTGATGACCCGAGAGAATCCCGGAACGATCCTCAACAGCAATGATGTGGAATCAATACAGGTCCTCAAGGATGCCGCCTCAGCCTCAATATACGGCGCCCAGGCAGCCAACGGCGTCATAATCATTACGACAAAACGCGCAAAAAAAGGTGAGTGCCGTGTTACTTTCGACGCCACCCTCACTCTCCAGACATATCAGAGCGGTCTCCATATGATGAATGCCGACCAATGGGGAGAGACATACTGGTCCGCATATAAATATGCCTACGGTACCACTCCCACCTCCGAACTTTACGGCAACGGGACCACTCCCAAACTACAGCCTTACACCAACCTCAACGGCGTGCCGGTGAATCCTCAGAATACAAACTGGGAGGATGAGATCCACCGTACCGCCCTCATGCAGACCTACAGCATCGGCCTTTCCAAAGGAAGCGACAACGGCTCCTCCTCTCTCTCGCTCAGCTATCTCGACCACGACGGTATCATAAAGGGCAGCGACTTCCAGAAGGCAAACGCCCGTTTCAGCTCCGACTATGGTTTCATCAACAACCGTCTCCGCGCCGGCGGCAACATCACCCTCAACTGGTGGCGCCAGCATAACGCGCCCGGCGGAATCGAGGAGAACGCCATCAAGATGCACCCAGCCCGCACAGTCTATGACGCCGAGGGCAATTACAACGACCAGGTGGCTTTCGGTCTCAACGACACTCCGAACCTCGTCCGCCTCATTGATGAAGAGGCCGCCAACAAGCATGAATACTGGCGAGTGTTCGGCAACGCGTATCTCTCGGTCGAGCCTATTAAGAACCTTATCATCAAGACAAACTTCGGTATCAACTACCACAACGGTTCCGACAAGAACTTCACCCCGGCCAACCTGCGCGACAAGACAAACACTCTCTATCAGTACTCGAGCAAGACCGTCGACTGGGTCTGGACAAACACAGCGCAGTATAATATCGATTTCGGTAAAAACTCTCTCATGGCTCTTCTCGGCATCGAGTCGAAAAGAAATCATTTCGAGGATATGTTCGGCGAAGGCAAGGGCCTTGAGATCGAGGATCCCGACTATCTCTATCTCGGCAATGTGACAAGCAATAAAAACACCGGCTCAGGGGCCTCCAACTACTCCATGTTCTCATTCTTCGGAAAAGTGAATTACTCCTGGGATAACAGATACCTCGCCTCATTCACCATCCGCCGCGATGCCTCCTCCCGTCTCTCCGACAGCCACAACTACGACTGGTTCCCTTCTGTTTCCGTTGGCTGGCGCATCTCTCAGGAGAAATTCATGGAGAACGCAGCCGGATGGCTTAACGACCTGAAAATCCGTGGCGCATACGGCGTGAACGGCAACGACCTTATCGCCAACGACGCCTTCTACGCCAAATATTCGATGGACCTCGACCGCGCCGCATACGCTCTCGGAGGAGCCAACAAGCTCTCCCCCGGCGCCCTCCGCTACCGCACCACCAACCCCGACCTAACATGGGAAAAGACCTACCAGACAAACGTAGGTTTCGATGCCTCCCTGCTCGACAGCCGTCTGCTCCTCACGTTCGACTACTTCCACAAAAAGACCACCGACATGCTCGTCGAGAAACCCTACATAGCCACGATCGGCGAAGGCGGCTACTGCTGGTATAACGGCGGCTCGATGGTGAACCGGGGCGTGGAGATCACAGCAGAATGGCGCCAGACCCTCTCCAACAGCCTCAAATACAACGTAGGCCTCAACGTCACCGCGATGAAAAACAAGGTTACCGGACTGATGGACGACATCTACTACACCTGGGGAGGCGGCAACGGTATCGACAAGACGATTGTCGGCAACTCACTCGGCTCGTGGCTCGTCTACAAGACCGACGGTCTGTTCCGCACCCAGCAGGAGGTGGATGAATACAACTCGAAATACAAAGTGGAATTCGGACGCCCCGGCGTAGGACGCGTGCGCTATGTCGATGCAAACGGCGACGGCGTGATCAACAACCGCGACCGCGAATGGGTAGGCTCCGACCTGCCGAAGGCCCAGTTCGGCCTCAACCTCGGCGCCAACTGGAAAGGATTCGACCTCAGCCTCTTCTTCAACAGCATCATCCGAGACGCCTGGAACAATTCCAAATTCTATACCGACTTCTTCCCTCTCTGGACCGGGAACCACGGAACGCAGCTTCTCGAAGCCGCCAAGGCTTACGAGAACTTCCTCCAGACCGGTTATTACGCCTCCGACGTCCCCGCTCCGAGCGTAGACAATTCCAACAGTGAGAACGAAGGATCGCAGTATTACATCGAAGACGGCTCGTTCCTGCGCCTGAAAACCCTCACCGTGGGTTATACCCTCCCTCAGAAAATACAGGAAAAGCTTTATCTGAAGAACGCCCGCATCTATTTCCAGGCACAGAACGTCTTCACCATCACCAACTACAGCGGTGCCGACCCCGAGGGTCTCGGATATCCCTACGCTCTGCCCCGCCAGTACACATTCGGCATTCAGTTCGGTTTCTAACTCTTAAAAAACGATATTCAAATGAAACTCAATATAATAGCAATAGCATTCGCTGCGCTCGGCCTCTGTTCATGCAACGACGATTTTCTCCGCAACGAGCCGCAGGGCACACTCTCGGAGGCAAACATGAACGACCCCAAGGCCGCCGATCTCCTTGTCTCGAGCGCCTATGCCACCTTCGGCTGCCGCTACGCCGATTCTAACGACCCCCACTTCTACTCCATCACAAACTGGAGTCATGGTGAAGTCCGCGCCGACAACGCCTATAAAGGTGGCGGCGGCGAGACCGACATCTGGGAGTTCCACGACATGGAGACCGCCAAGCTCCAGCCAAACAACGGCCTTCTCGACGGAAAATGGTTTAACGTCTACTGCGGCATCTCCCGCTGCAACTCCGCCATCCGTGCCCTCCGCAAGATCGACGAGAGCGTGAACAAGGACATCAAGACCCGCATCGCCGAAGTCAGCGTGATCCGCGCCTTCTGGTATTTTGACCTCGTGCGTCAGTTCAACCGCATTCCCTACATGGACATCGACCTCCCCGAAACGGAATACATCAATGTCCGCAACGATGAGTTCACCCGCGAGGAGCATCTCGCCAGAATAGCCGGTGAACTTATGGAGGCCGCCGATAACCTTCCCGACAACCAGCCGGAAACAGGCCGCATCAACCGCCGCGCCGCCCTCGCCCTCGCCGCTAAGGTGAAGCTCTATCAGGCATACGAGGAAGATCCCCGGACCAATGAGGTGATCAACATCAACAAGGAGCTTCTCCGCGAAGTGGTCGACATCATCAACTCGATAAGCGGCTATGACCTGCTCGCCGATTTCCAGCAGCTCGACCTGCTCGAATATGAGAATGGTCCGGAATCGGTTCTGGCTGTCCAGTTCTCCAAGAACGACGGCTCCGGCGGCGTCGGCCGCATCAACTGGGGCAACCTCCTCAACTCCATGACAGGTCCCGGATGTCCATGGCAGGGTGACGGCTTCTTCCTCCCCTCGCAGGATCTCATCAACGCATACCAGACCGACGAGAACGGCCTTCCGCTCTTCGACTATCAGAGCCGTCCCGACTATGGCGTGGTGGAATTTGACGCAGACGGAAGCTATCACCTCGCCAACGTAACCGGCAACGTCGATCCTCGCCTCGATTTCGTCACCGGGCGCCCTACCATAACATACAAGACCTACAAGGGAAGCCCATGCGGCCTCTGGGTAAGAAATTCCGACACTTACGGATATAACAACACCAAACGCTTCTGGCTCTCTCCCGAATCGCCCGACGCCCAGCAGGGCTGGCCCTGGGGAGCCTCGGCGCTCAACTGGCAGCTCATCCGTTATGCCGACCTCCTTCTCTACAAGGCCGAGGCGCTCATCGAATTAGGCGGAAGCGGCCTCGAGGAAGCCCGCACACTCATCAACCGCGTTCGTGCCCGCGCTATGAACAGCAAATATGTCAAGGATTTCAACGACCCCACGAAAGACGCCGCGAATTATAAGATCGGGCTCTATCCCGCCGCCGGATGGACGCAGGATTACGCACGAAAGGCCCTCCGCACAGAGATGCGTCTCGAAAAGGCAATGGAAGGCGAACGCTTCTACGATCTCGTGCGCTGGGGTATCGCCAAAGAAACGATGAACAACTACTTCGCCGCCGAACGCGACAACCGGATGTATTATCAGAATGCCTCTTTCGAAACCGGCGAGGAATACTTCGCAATTCCCACCGCCCAATATAATTTCTCCGGAGGCAAATACGTGCAGAACCCCGGTTACCCCGGCTTCTGACCCTCCCGACAGTCCTAAACTTAACCCCGATTAATCGGGATTAATCCTGATAAACCTCGATTAATCCCGATTAAATTTTTTACCGCCAGCCCAATTGCTAATTGCTAATTACTAATTACTCATTGCTAATTAATTAAGGTTTTCCCGCCGGAACTGGCTCGGCGAGACGCCGAACTCACGCTTGAAAAGCGTGCGGAAATAACCCACGTCGTTGAATCCGCATGCATAGGCAGTCTCGCTCACCGCCGAGCCACGCCGCAGCAGCTCCTTGCTCGCCTTCAGCCGGATGACGCGTATATATTCCACTATCGAAAGCCCCGTCAGCGACTTGAGCCTCCGGAATATCGACGAGCGGCTCATGTTCAGATGATCCTCGATAAACTTGATGTCGAGCTCGCTCTGCGACAGATTCTCCTCGACAAGATCTGTGAGCCTATGCAGAAATTCGGCATCGACTCTGGCGCGACGGTCATTCTCCGCCAACTGTGGAACCTCGATCTCAATCGGTTCAGACACTGACCTGGAGTCCCTGACATTGCCCACCGCCGCCATATCGAGAGCGACATTTCTCTGCGGCAGGATCCCCGCTTCGAATCCCTGCGGCGCCGGAAGATGTTCGGCATCGGGATAGGTGCTGTCGACCGAGATGCAGAAACTGAATTCCGAGCCTTTCCCCTCCTCGCTCTTAACCATTACCTCACCTTCGTGAATTCCTGCCATCATCTTCACTACCGCCAGCCCGATGCCGCATCCCTTCCGGCGTTCGGCCTCCGGAAGACGGTAATATGTGTCGAATATGTCCTGCAGTTTGTTTTGTGGAATTCCTATTCCGGTATCCTTGACCGAAATCTCTATAAGATGGCGGTCGAAGAGCTTTATTATTCTGACGCTTACAGTAATCTCTCCTGAAAGGGTATATTTTAAGGCGTTGTTCACGAGATTCCGCACTACTGTCGAGACCACCCGTTCGTCGAAATAGACCGTCGGAAGCCCCGGCTGTATATCCACGCTTATAGTTAGGTTCTCGTTCGGGTTAAGCTCGATAATTCTACTCATCATCTGCAGTACATATCCTCCCACGTCGCCTTTAGACACAATCAGCTTGAGATTTTCGCGTTCAGAACGCTGGAAATCAAAAATGTCGTTTATGAGTCCAAGCAACTTCCTGGCTCCGTCTCTTACCTCATGAAGTTTCCGGAACTGGGCGGCAGAGAGATCCGTCTGACGGCAGAGTTCGTCGAGCGAACTGTAAAGCGATGCGACAGGCTGCCGCAGTTCATGTGTGAGTCCGGCATAATACATCATTCTTTCCTTGTTGATGATGTCGCTCTCCATCCTTTCGCGCCTCTCTGTCTCGAGCTGGGAGCCTTTGCCGCGACGACGGGAATAGAAACCTGAAAACAGAACCATCAGGGCCATCCCCGATGCGACCCCGCAAAGAAGCCATCCGACGGGAAAGCCTCCGCTATCGAGAGAGGGAGCGGAAAGGACAAGACTGACATCACCTAACCAGGAGTTAGAGAAAAGGTTAACAATGTGTGAATGAAAAATCATTAAAAATGATTGCATTTTAAATAATTTTAAGTAATTGTTCGGAATAGCATTAAGGCCTATTTTGTAAAATTCGCTCTGGAGAATCCAAATAATGGATGATTTAGTTCATAAATTGTGATTGAATCGTCCATATCGGAGGGTTTCATGGGTTAAAGGAGGGCCTCTTGGCTAACAATTGCAAAAGTAGCTAAATTTTTTCAAAAAAACATAGAATTTTTAGTCATTCTGCACGATTTGTCATATAATAACCGTAAAAATAAAAATCGGAATAGGTAAAAAGTCACATATTTGAACGAAATTTTATTGCTTTTATCCTTAAAAGATAAGTGTTAACGCAACAATCATCTTTACAAATTGACTGATTATTTACTAAATGTTACATAATGTTAAGATAACTTTGCAACCGTTAACCTGACACAACAACAACATCTTTTTAAACTAAACGCAGTAGCCAATGAAATCTGACTCATTAAATTGCAGGAAGCTACTTGTTGCCATGATGCTCGGCGTCGGAATGACGATAGCGCCTTTAGCAGCGAATGCTGAAAACGCGCCGGCAGCCGCACAGGAACAGCAGCTTATCACAGTGACCGGTACGGTCAACGACCCTGACGGACCCTCCATCGGAGCTTCCGTGATTGAAAAAGGAGTTCCTTCAAACGGAACGGCAACCGACCTTGACGGTAATTTTACCCTGAAAGTGCGCCGCGGCGCAACCCTCGTCATTTCCTACGTAGGCTGCCAGACCCAGGAAGTAAAGGTGGTTCCGGGACAGCCCCTCGTAGTAAACCTTAAATCATCGGAAGAGATGCTCGACGCCGTCGTTGTGGTCGGCTTCGGCACTCAGAAGAAAGTAAACCTCACCGGATCAGTCAGCGTAGCCGATAAGAAAGCTCTCTCCGAGCGTCCTGTCGCTTCGGCAGCCCAGGCTCTCCAGGGTGTCGTTCCGGGTCTTCAGATCAACAACCCCAACGGTTCACTCGAATCGAGCCCCTCGATCAACATCCGTGGTAACGGTACGATCGGTGACGGTTCGTCAGGCGCTCCCCTTATTCTTATCGACGGTATGGAGGGCGACCTCAACACCATCAACCCGCAGGATATCGAGAGCATCTCCGTCCTCAAGGATGCCGCCGCAGCCTCCATCTACGGTTCTCGCGCTCCTTTCGGTGTGATCCTCGTTACGACCAAGAAGGGTTCCGAAGGAAGAACGGTGATAAACTATAACAACTCCTTCCGCTGGAGCTCGCTGCTCAACATGTCGCACACGATGGATTCCGCATCTTTCGTGAAATATTTCGACAACGGATGCGCCAACACTCCGGGCTGGGGTCCTCACTTCCCGAAGGAGCAGGTCGACAAGATCATCGCCTACCAGAAGGGCGAGCTGCGGAATGCAGACGGCGTCTTCGATCCGATGGACACCATGGCTGAGAACGGAGAATACTGGGCGAACCCCTACGATCCGGGCAAAGCATGGGCCGACATCGACTGGTATGACGAGGTATACAAAGGCACCAGCTTCTCAAACGAGCACAACCTCAGCGTGAGCGGCGGTTCTTCAAAGATCAACTATTATGTTTCAGGAAACTTCCTGCATCAGCCCGGCATGGTGAAATGGGGCAACGAGCGCGCAAAACGCTATACCCTCACAGGAAAGTTCAACGCAGAGCTTTACAGCTGGCTGTCTCTCGGGTTCTCGACGCGCTGGATCCGCCGTGACTACAACCGTCCGTCAACCTTGACCAGCAACCTCTATCAGGTTCTCGGACGTCAGTGCTGGCCTATCCTTCCGGTCTACGACCGCAACGGATTCATGTATGACGCTCCGTCGCCTATCCTCGGTCTGGCCGAAGGCGGAAACGATCGCACCCAGCAGGATCAGAACTACTATCAGCTCAACCTTGTCTTCAAGCCCCTCAAAGGCTGGGACATCCACACTGAGTTCAACTACAGCACCCTCTCCAAAATGCGCCATTGGGATTCCCACGTGCGTTATAACCATAAAGTTAACGGTGATCCATACGTTTATTCAAAAGACTCCAACGTACACGAAGACTACCATAAACAGAATTTCCTGAACTGGAATATCTATTCCAATTACGATTTCACAGTAGCCGAAAAGAACGACTTCCACATAATGCTCGGTTTCCAGAGCGAGAATCTCAGAGAGACTGATTTCGGTCTTCAGAGAAACGGTATTCTCGTTGACGATCTCCCTATCGTCGACCTAACATCAGGAATGGGCTATGACGGCAAAGAGATCACACCGAGCGTGAACGGCGCTAAATACGCCTGGAGCACCGCCGGTTTCTTTGGCCGTATCAACTATAACTACGACGGTCGTTACCTCGCAGAGTTCAACCTCCGTTACGACGGCACATCGCGTTTCCGCAGCAACCGCCGCTGGATCTGGCTCCCCTCCGCATCAATCGGCTGGAACATCGCCCGTGAGAAATTCTGGGAGGAGATCACTCCTTATGTCAATCACCTGAAACTCCGCGCATCTTACGGTGTGCTCGGTAACCAGAACGCCAACAACTGGCGCGAGCGTTACCAGACCTACCGTCTGCTCGGCATCGGCGTCAGCAACGGATCATGGCTCCAGGGGGGTACAAACCCGAATACGGTTGGCTTCCCCGCACTTGTCAGCCAGCTCCTTACCTGGGAGAAAGTCCATTCATGGAACATCGGTCTCGACTGGGGTCTGTTCAACAACCGACTCACCGGTAGCTTCGAATACTTCATCCGCGACACCAAGAATATGGTAGGTCCCGGAGCCGAGCTTCCCTCGACACTCGGAACAAGCGTTCCTAAAGTGAACAACGCCGACCTCCGCTCACACGGCTGGGATCTCGAGATCGCATGGAACGACCGGACGGCATTCGATCTTAGCTACGGCGCACGCTTCGTGCTTTCAGACGCACGCACAAAGATCACCCGCTATTCAAACAACCCGACCAACTCGCTCTCATCCTACATCGAGGGCCGTTACATCAACGAGATCTGGGGTTATGAATCAAAAGGCATAGCCAGAACAGACGAGGAGATGCAGGCACACCTCGCAAGCCTTCCCAACGGCGGCCAGAACGCAATTCCTAACGCTGCAAACTGGAAAGCCGGCGATATGATGTATGTCGACGCGAACAACGACGGCAAAATCGACAACGGCGCAGGCACGCTCGAAGACCACGGTGACCTCAAGCTCATCGGTAACGAAACCCCGAGATACCATTTCTCGCTCGACCTCACCGCAGCCTGGAAGGGCATCGATCTCCGTCTCTTCTTCCAGGGAGTGATGAAACGTGACTACTGGCAGGGAAGCTCATATTTCTGGGGCGTATCAGGAGAAATGTGGTGGTCAGAGGGTCTCACAGGCCATGCCGACTACTTCCGCAACGAGGATTCCTGGTCTGTTCAGAACGGATACGACGAGCCTAATCTCGACGCATACTTCACCCGACCCATTTTCGGCGGAGAAAGCAACAAGAACCACCAGGTACAGACACACTACAAACAGGACGCCTCATATATCCGTCTGAAGAACCTACAGGTAGGCTACACTCTTCCTGCAAAATGGACTCAGAAGGCAGCCATGAGCCAGGTCCGCTTCTTCTTCTCGGCCGAGAACCTCTGGACAGGCACCAAGCTCCACAAGCTCTTCGATCCCGAGACAATCGATGACCCGAACGGCTGGGGCGGTTGCGCATATCCTCTGTCGCGCACTTACTCATTCGGCGTAAGCGTTACTCTCTAACACTAAAATCAGATAAAGACAATGAAATTCAATATATATTTCAAATCCGCGCTTCTTATCGCGGCAGCAGGAATGGCCACCTCCTGTAACGACTTCCTCGAGCAGGTACCGGAATATGCCGTTACTCCGGAGAAATATTTCAACGATGAATCATCGCTGCAATATTACGCCAACAACATGTATACCATCATCACCTCCCACGGAAACTGGAGCTATGGCATGTATGGCAACGACAACAATACCGACAGCCAGGCATCGTTAGGATGGGATAGCAAATATGAGGTCGGTCAGTGGAAGACAGGCATGGACAACGGCAACTGGAATTTCACCAACATAAATACGATCAACTATTTTTTTGACCAGGTTCTTCCCAAATACGAGGCAAACGCAATTACAGGAAACAAGAACAACATCGACCGCTATATCGGCGAGATGTATTTCTTCCGCGCATACCAGTATTTCTCTCATCTAAGAGCATACGGCGACTATCCCATCATCGAACACTCTCTCCCCGATGAGATGGACGTCCTGGTAGAAGCAAGCAAACGCGCGCCTCGTAACGAGGTGGCACGCTTCATCCTCTCCGATCTTGACAAGGCTTACGAGCTTCTTAAAGGCACATCTGCAGCCAAGACCCGTGTGAACGCGGATGTCGTGATGCTTTTCAAATCTCGTGTCGCTCTCTATGAGGGAACATGGGAGAAGAACTTCGCCGGAACCGCCTTTGTTCCCGGAACCGATGAATGGCCCGGCAAATCATACAATCCGAACTTTGCCTTCCCCGCCGGTTCTGCAGAAGCTGAATACAACTGGTTCCTCGACCAGGCTATGGAGGCTGCAAAGATCGTAGGTGATGCCAAAGTCAACTCACTGACAAAGAATACAGGTATCGTTCCCGGCGATGTGCTTGCCGAAGGCGAGACTGATCCATACGAAGGCGCTGACCTCAGCAAACTGGAGGCCGCCAATCCCTGGCTCGCGATGTTCGGCACTCTCGACCTCTCGGGCAATCCGGAGGTCATGATGTGGCGTCAGTACAGCAACTCTCTCGGCATCGTGCATAACGTTGTGGTAATGGCTCAGAAAGGCAACTACGGTATCGGTATCACCAGAGGTATGGTAGAAGCATTCCCGATGGCAAACGGACTGCCGATATATGCCGCCGGTTCCGATTATCACGGCGATAAGACTCTCCATGATGTTCGTCTTGATCGCGACCCGCGTCTGTTCGTGCTTCTCAAAGAACCAGGCCAGAAAAATGTGTATATCGCAAACAGTTCGGGTGACCATGCCGAACCGGTTGAGACTTATCCCAATCTCATCGATGCCAACACGGAACGCAACTATTCCACAGGTTACGCCCTGCGCAAAGGCAACAACTATGATCAGATTCAGTGCGCCAACGGTAAGAACTACACAGCCGCCCCTGTATTCCGCAGCGTCGAGGCTCTGCTCAACTACATCGAGGCATGCTATGAGCGCACCGGACAGATCGACGCTACAGCCGACCGTTACTGGAAAGCTATCCGCGGCCGTCACGAGGGTCTTGAGACCAACTACATGATCACCGTCAACAACACCAACATGAATGAAGAGGCCAAGGGCGACTGGGGTGCATACACCGCCGGAAACCTCATTGATCCTCTCCGTTACAACATCCGCCGCGAGCGTCGTCTCGAACTGATGGCAGAAGGCTTCCGCAGCATGGACCTCTACCGCTGGCGCGCAATGGATCAGATGGTCAACACCGGATACCACGTCGAGGGTATGCACATCTGGAACACACCGATGGAAAAATGGTATGACGCCGCTAAGCTTAAGCAGGCTGTCTCCTCCAAAGAGGTCAGCGAGTATGTTCGCCCCCACGAGTCGAAAGCATCAAGCAATGTCAAGGATGGCCTCAGATGGACAATGGCCCACTACCTGCAGCCGATGCCTATCAAGCAACTCATGCTCACGGCTCCCGACTATATCACTGTCGAACAATCTGTGACATACCAGAATCCTTACTGGCCCTCACAACCTAACCTTGCAGCTACAAAATAACGTAAGGTAAAAAAAGATTCCCTTAACTGAAGAGGGTGTATCAGGCTTTCCGCCTGATGCACTCTCTTCTCTTTCATCCGCATCCCGGACTCAGAAGCATCCGGACGCACGAACCGTGCGTCCCTACAGTGACGGCGTTTTGCATCGGTCGCTGTCTTAGCCCTGAGCTTCGATGCGAAAGTGTCTGCTTTGACAGTCCGCTTCAAAATTCAATGATTCTAATTTATCTTAAGTGCATTTTGGAATTTAGAGGCCATGTTATTATCTTTGTGGAAATAATCCACAATATTCTTTCGACCGACACCATGAAAATTCTTATAAATACAGGAATCGCAATCATAGCAACCCTATCGGCGCTCCCGGCTTCGGGCGCCGCGAATCCGGGCTCTTCGGCGCCTGCCGCCATCTGCGCCGCCGACGCTGTCTCCTCCGTCGCTCCCAAAAGCAAATATGATGTTTCGCTACGTCCGGCGGAGAAAGACCGACTGTTCCGTTCCGAGGCGGTAGAGAAAGAGATAAAGAGGGTGAAGAAGCTCCTTACAAATCGCAAGCTCGCCTGGATGTTCGAGAACTGCTTCCCCAACACCATCGACACCACGGTCCATTTCCGCACGGATGCCGACGGCAATCCCGACACCTTTGTATATACCGGCGACATCCACGCCATGTGGCTCCGCGACTCCGGCGCCCAGGTCTGGCCATACGTAAGCCTCGCCAACTCCGACCCGAAGCTGAAGGATATGATAAAGGGGGTTATCCGACGTCAGATCAAATGCATAATCCTCGACCCATACGCCAACGCCTTCAACGACGGCCCGACAGGAGGGGAATGGATGTCCGACCTCACCAAGATGGATCCCAACGTGCATGAACGCAAATGGGAGATCGACTCCTTGTGCTATCCCGTTCGCCTCGCTTACGAATACTGGAAAACCACCGGAGATTCGAGTATTTTCGACGGGAACTGGCTCCAGGCCGTAGAACGGATTCTCACGACCTTAACGGAGCAACAAAGAAAAGAGGATTTCGGACCATACAAATTCCAGCGAAAGACTGAACGCGCCTCCGACACGCTCATCAACGACGGCTTAGGAGCGCCTGTAAACGGCTGCGGTCTGATCGTTTCATGCTTCCGTCCCTCCGACGATGCCACCGTGCTCCAGTATCTCGTGCCTTCGAATTTCTTCGCTGTGACGACCTTGCGTAAGATGGCCGAAATCCTCACGGAAATAAATAAAGATTCCGAAAAGGCAAGACGTTGCACCGAACTCGCGAATGAGGTTGAAAACGCGCTCAAGAAACACGCCACATACAACCATCCCGAATTCGGGGA
Organism: uncultured Muribaculaceae bacterium; assembly: GCA_910583775.1. Taxonomy (GTDB): domain Bacteria; phylum Bacteroidota; class Bacteroidia; order Bacteroidales; family Muribaculaceae; genus Lepagella. The sequence continues at coordinate 34,831 of CAJTYD010000005.1, forward strand.
GATCTATGCATACGAAGTAGACGGATTCGGCAACCGGATGCTAATGGACGACGCCAACGTGCCGAGCCTTTTAGCGATGGCATATATGGGCGACGTCGACGTCAACGATCCCGTCTATCAGAACACACGCCGCTTCGTATGGAGCAAGAGCAATCCCTATTTCTTCTCCGGCAAAGCAGGCGAGGGAATCGGGGGCCCGCATATCGGCTACGGCATGGCCTGGCCAATGAGCATCATGATGAAGGCTTTCACCTCGCAGGATGACGAGGAGATAAAGAGGTGCATTAAAATGCTTCTCAACACCGACAACGACACCGGTTTCATGCATGAATCCTTCAACGTCAACGATCCGGCACATTTCACGCGCGCCTGGTTCGCCTGGCAGAACACTCTCTTCGGCGAGCTCATCCTCAAGCTTGTCGACGAAGGCAAGCTCGAGCTCCTAAACTCCCTCCCGGAATAATTTTGAATGTTGAATGTTGAATTGGGCTGACGCCAGTGTCGGTCGTTGCTGCATGTGCTCCTGAGCCGACAGGCGACAGGCTCCCGAGGTGTTGCTGTCTCTGCTTCTGAGCGGACACAACAGGCATTTCAAACAATAATCAAGAGATGATGAAGAAAACGATCATATTTATGGCTTTGGCGGCGCTTCCCACTATAGCTTTCTCACAGCCAACAGCGAGCGCCACAGATGATCTCACAAAATTTGTCGATCCGAAGATCGGCAGCGGCGAGCACGGCCATGTGTTTGTAGGAGCAAGCGTGCCTTTCGGAATGGTACAGCTCGGTCCGACATCGATTCCGCAGACCTGGGACTGGTGCTCGGGATATCACGACAGCGACTCGACCGTGATCGGGTTCTCCCATACGCATCTTTCGGGAACCGGCATCGGCGACCTCTTCGACATCACCGTAATGCCGGTGATCGGCGAAGTAACCTACGCCCGCGGCTCCGAGAAGGACCCGAAGTCGGGAATGTGGTCGTATGGCGACAGAAGCCGGGAGATCGCGCGCCCGGGATATTATTCCGTACCTCTTTCCAGATATGGCATTCTCGCCGAAATGACCGCCACCCCACGCACCGGCCTCCACCGCTATACCTTCCCCGCATCCGATAACGCCGCTCTCGTCTTCGACCTGGAGAACGGCGGTTGCTGGGACCGCCCGGTAAAGACCCGCATCGAGGCCGACGGCAACCGGCGCCTCAAGGGATACCGTTTCTCCAAAGGATGGGCCAACGACCAGAAGGTCTATTTCGTGGCCGAATTCTCAAAACCCTTCAGCAGTTTCACCCTCCACGGCAAGGACAATATGTATGGCCGTGCTTCCTTCTCTACAAAAGAGGGGGAACAGGTTTTGCTGAAAGTAGGCATCTCTCCCGTCTCGATCGAGGCAGCTGAAAAGAACCTGCGGGCCGAATCGCCGGGCTTTGATTTCGACGGCACAGCGAGCCGGGCTAAGAATAGCTGGAACGAAGTCCTCACCTCCGTCTCTCTCGCCGACCGTGACGACAACAAACGGAAAATCCTGTATACCTCCCTATACCACAGCATGATGCTGCCGGCTCTTTTCAGTGACTACGGCACTCCCGACCGATACACCATCCTCTCGCTCTGGGACACCTACCGCGCCGAGATGCCGCTGCTGAGCATCCTTCAGCCCGAACGCTACTCCGACATCATCAACACCATGCTCGACATCCACGACCGGCAGGGACGCCTCCCGGTGTGGCATCTCTGGGGAAACGAGACCGACTGCATGGTCGGCAATCCCGGCGTGATCGCTGTGGCGGAGGCGGTGGTCAAGAAAACTGCCGGCGTTGACGCCAAGCGGGCCCTGGAGGCAATGGTCGCCACACAAAACGATACCATCCGCGGTCTCGGACTGCGGCAGAAATACGGCTACATCCCCTCTGACCTCAAGGAGCAGTCGGTGGCATACGATATGGAATATGCCATTGCCGACGCAGCAGTGGCAAATGCCGCGGCCGCAATGGGCGACCGTAAGACCGCCGGAGAATTCCGCGAAAGATCGCACTCATACCGCAATTATTTCGACAGGAAAACCGGCTTCATACGCGGCCGCCTCTCCGACGGCTCCTGGCGCGAGCCGTTCGACCCCTTCCGCGCCAACTACAGCGGCAACGACTACTGCGAGGGAAACGCCTGGCAATATACCTGGCTCGTGCCCCATGACATAGAGGGCCTTAAGAAATGTTTCGGCAGCCGGAAGGCCATTCTCTCGAAGCTCGATTCCCTCTTCACAGCTCCGTCATATCTCACGGGCGAGGATGTCTCGCCCGACGTCTCGGGCCTCATCGGCCAGTATGCCCACGGCAACGAGCCGAGTCATCATGTGCCGTATCTATACGCCATGCTCGGCGAGCGCGACAGGGCTTCGGCGATGGTGAAACGCATTCTCGAGGAGCAGTACACCGCCGGCCCCGACGGAATCTCGGGCAACGAGGACGCAGGGCAGATGTCGGCCTGGTATGTGATGTCGGCGCTCGGATTCTATCCCGTCGAGCCGGCCGGGGCGCGCTACTGGTTCGGCTATCCCCTCTTCGATGAGGTGTCGCTGAAGGTTCCCGGAGGCAGCTTCCGCATCCTCGTCCGACGCGATTCAAAAGATTCAACCCGCATAAAGCGCATCACCCTCAACGGCAAACCCTATACCCTCCCCTACATCACCCACAGCGACATCATGCGCGGCGGCGACCTCCAATTCGAATTTTGAATGTTGAATTGGGCTGACGCCGGAAGCAGAGAGTATAAGACTTATACCGGCGCGCAAGCTCTAATAAGACCTATACCTGACCATCACCGTTTGTCCGTTATAATAATAATCGCTAATTTTGCATCAAAATAAGGTCAAAATGAATAAAAATGCTGCTTTTATAGAGATAATGGACACTACCCTGCGTGACGGCGAACAGACAAGCGGAGTCAACTTCATGCCTCACGAGAAACTGATGATCGCCCGCGCGTTGCTGCAGGACCTGAACGTCGACCGTATCGAGGTGGCTTCAGCCAAAGTATCCGACGGAGAGAAAGACGCCGTGAGCCGTATCTGCAACTGGGCGCTCAACACCGGCTGTCTCCACCGCGTCGAGGTGCTCGGATTCGTCGATGGAGGAGAATCGCTCAGATGGATTCACGAATGCGGAGCCAGAATCATCAATCTGCTCTGCAAGGGGTCGGAAAACCATTGCATAAACCAGCTTAAGAAAACGCCGCGCGAACATATCGACGATATCCTTAATTCTGTGCGCCTCGCCCACGAAATGGGTATCGACGTGAACGTCTATCTCGAAGACTGGAGCAACGGAATCAAAAAATCGCCGGAATATGTATTCCTGATGATGGATGAATTGCGTAATTCAGGAATCAAGCGTTTCATGCTTCCCGACACTCTCGGCATCCTCAATCCGCTCGAGCTTCTTCAATATATGCGCAGAATGGTCAGGCTGTATCCGGGCGTACATTTCGATTTCCACGCCCATAACGACTACGACCTCGCCATCTCTAACGTTCTTGCAGCCGTGCTCGGCGGATGCCGCGGAATACACACCTCCGTCAACGGACTCGGTGAGCGCGCAGGCAACGCGCCGCTCGCAAGCGTGCAGGCAATACTGAAAGACCAGTTCAACGCACGCACAAGCATTGTGGAATCGCGTCTGAACAAGGTCAGCCGTCTGGTGGAGAATTACTCCGGTATTCCGATTCCCCCCAACCGTCCCATTACCGGAGAAAGCGTCTTCACCCAGGTTGCCGGCGTGCACGCCGACGGCGACAAGAAGGCCAATCTATATTGCAACGACCTTGTTCCGGAACGTTTCGGCAGGAAACGCGAATACGCCCTCGGTAAAAACAGCGGAAAAGCGAATATCCTCAAGAATCTGGAGGAATTAGGGCTTGAACTCACTCCGGAGCAGATAAGAAAAGTCACTGAGCGCGTAATCGAGCTCGGCGACAAAAAGGAGACAATGACCCCCGAAGACCTTCCGTTCATTGTATCCGACGTGCTGCGCAATGCAGCTATTGTAGAAAAAGTGAAACTTATAAGCTACATGGTAAGCACCGCCTACGGCCTTCAGCCTATGGCCTCGCTGAAGATCGCCGTCAACGATACCATATTTGAAGAGAACGCCTCGGGAAACGGTCAGTTCGACGCCTTCATGAAAGCCCTGAAGAAAATCTACACAGATAAACTTCAGCGACATTTTCCACACCTGTCGAATTATTCTGTAGGCATTCCTCCGGGCGGACGCACCGATGCCCTTGTCCAGACAGTGATCACATGGGAATGGAATGACCGCATCTACCGCACCCGGGGCCTGGACGCCGATCAGACAGAAGCGGCCATCAAGGCAACCCTGAAGATGCTCAACCTCATGGAAGCAGAAAAATAAAATTTCTTCATATTCCTTTGACATAATGAATTATTTAACTACATATTGCAGTGCACTATAGTGCCGAAAAAATCGGCTCTTCACATCTGTAAAGGTGTTATTTGAGTTATCGAATTATCTTCTTTTAGTAAATTCCCCGCAAAATTTCTAACAGATAGAAGAAGAACGATAATAGCACCTGCATCGGTTGCTTATACTTGCCCGCTTTAGGGTATCTGTATAGCTCTCGGTGTTCGGTTTGCTGTCTATTTTTTTCTATCTGTGGCAATTCGAGAAGCCTACTAAAAGAAATATACAGAATACAATCACACATCTTTTTCATTTCATGTCATTTTTGTTTCATTGGGATTATAAAACATTTTAAGGAACAAACTCCATATACAATGAGATACAGACTTTTTCACTCACAGTCGCTTACCGCATTAGCCCTTTGCCTGATCATGTCATTGCTTTTGTAAGCTGTAATGGCGATGATAATTACATTATGATCATTTAGGATTGATTGCATGATTCAGGGATTCAATATAAATGGCTAAAAGCTGGCGCTTTCCAGGAACGTGTATGAAAAAGTCGATCAATAAGAAACCAACATCATAAAACTATTATAATAATGAGACATTCCCATTACGTCACAGGCATTGCCGCTTCGGTAATGATGATGCTGACAGGCTGTATCGATGACAAATACGATCTGTCGGACATCAACACGGAAACCGAGATAAAGGTGAACGACCTGACAATCCCTGTCAATCTGAAAGAGATCAAGCTGAACGAAGTGATCGAAGTGGATGAAAATGACCCCGAAGCCACTATCAAGTATGTCACAGTCGATGACAAGAAATATTTTGCCATAGAGAAAGGAGGCTCATTCCATGCCGCCTCGACCACCGTGGAGCGCGTGGCGGTAGGACGTCCGTCGGCAATAGAACCTATCCGCCAGAGGATAAACGGCCAGCCTCTTACATCAGTTTCCCTGTCGGCGATTCCCGCCGGAAAACCAATGAAATATATCATCGGGAAAGAGCAGACAGAGGCCCTCTATGAGGTGGGCAAAAACGGATATAATCCTGTTGATCCGGCAATTATAACCCTCGGAGATGTAAAGATGGAAGAAAAGTCGGATAAACTCGACATCGACATCACTTTCCGATCTCCCGATATTGCAGACAAAGCAGCCCGCATCGTGTTTGAAAACCTCAGGCTTCTACTGCCCGAGGGTATGAAAGCAAAATCGGAACAAGGGACTCTCGAAGGTAACATGCTGACGATCCCCCGGCTCGAAGGAAACGGAAATTCCATCACCCTTCACCTCACCGCCGACGAAATTGACTTCCGTCTTGACCCTGATCTGGGACCGGAAGGAATAAAGGTTGTGAACGGTGGATTTGAATACAAGGCAAAAGTGGGTGTCCTGAGCGGCGAGATGACCGTATATCCGATTAACGAAATGACCACACTCGACACCACCGCAGAACTCCGGATCGATTTTGACCTCACGGGATTCACGGTAACTAAATTCTCGGGAAAAATCAGCTATTCAAGCGACATCGCCGACATCAGTCCTGTGGAACTTGGTGACCTTCCTGACTTTCTTGCCGGCGACGAGACCGACATTATCATGAGCAACCCCCAGATTGTGATCAACGTCAACAACCCTGCCGGAGAGTATGGCCTGAGTTGCGATGCCGGTCTCACCATCACCGCCGAACGCGATAATATGGAACCATCCTCACAGGAGCTGTCGCAGTTCTCCATAGGCTGCGACCGCGGCAACGGGCCCTACACCCTTGTCCTTGCCCCTGACCCGGAAAACGCCGTCAACGTCCCTGCTCTTGCAACCGCCGGCAAGTTCACCTTCCCCGGTCTGTCGCGCGTGCTTGCGGGAAAAGGAATTCCCGGACGTCTGAATATCGCCCTCTCATCTCAGCAATGGCCTGAACTCAGAGTGCATGGAGACGCTCGCGACTTTCCCCTCGGAGTAGAACTGGATAAAGTGGAAGGAGAATACACATTCCTCACTCTGCTTGCCCTTGCCGACCGTTCAACCGTGGTCTATGAAAAAAAAGAGGATGGCTGGAGCGACGATGACGTGGCGGCAATCAACATCAGTTCGTTCAATATTACAGCCGAGGCGACTACCGACCTCCCTTGCGGCGTGCGACTCTGGATTCGTCCTCTCGACACAAGCGGGAACGACATTCCGATCGACAACCCGGAGGAAGCTGTTGCGGAAATCAGCGCCAACGCCCAAAACGAGCCCATCTCTATCACACTCAAGGGAGATATCCGTCATCTCGACGGCATCCATATCATCGCCACCGCCAGGAATTTCAACGGCGAGCCGATGCTACCCTCACAGACAATCAAGATCAACAATCTCCGTGTGAAAGTTACCGGAACATATACAAAAGAACTATAACCCGAAGCGGCACCCGCAGTAACCGAAATATCTATGAAATCAATAAATAAAATTCTCATGTTTCTGGCCGGTGCGGCCGTCTCGGCGGCTCCGCTCGCAGCGCAGAACACTTATTCGGGATATTTTCTCGACAACTATACCTACCGGTTTCAGATGAATCCGGCCTATGGCAACGAATCCAACTTCGTAGGATTTCCCGGACTCGGCAACGTCAACGTAGGAATGCAGGGCAACCTGCACCTCAGCAACGTGCTCTTCAACATCGACGGAAAGACTTGCCTTTTCACCAACCCCGGTATAAGCACGGAAGAGGTGATGAAGGGCATCAGCGAAAAGAACCGTATAGGCACCAATCTCAAACTCAATATCCTCAATGGCGGATTCAAGGCATGGGGAGGCTATAACACGGTCAGCGTCTCCGCAGTGGCTAACGCCGAAGTCTCGCTACCCGGCACTCTCTTCTCTCTGCTCAAGGAAGGAATCTCAAACCGCGAGTATGACATCAGAAACCTCCGCGCCAACGCGCAAGGGTATGCTGAAATAGCCCTGAACCATTCGCGCGATATTCCCCCGGTTCCGGGGCTGCGCGCAGGAGCATCCGTCAAGTTCCTCATAGGCGCCGGCAACGTTGACGCCCGCTTTAATGACGCCCGCCTCGTTCTTGGAGAAAATTCCTGGGACATAACCGCCCAGGCAGACCTATACGCCTCAGTCAAGGGTCTGAGATTCGAGTACGACATCAACGATGACGTGGAACCGGGACGCGAATATGTAAGCGGAGCCAGAATCGACAATTTCGGAATCAACGGATTCGGAATGGCTTTCGACCTGGGGGCTACCTACGAATGGAAGGAGTGGAAATTCTCGGCTGCCGTCATCGACCTCGGCTTCATTTCCTGGAATGAGACCCAGCATGCCTCGACAAACGGAGTTGTAAACGTGCAGACCTCCAGATATGAATTTGACGCCGTTGGCGATGATGACGAAGACGCATTCGACCGGCTCAAGAACGACCTTTCCGCAATCTATCAGCTTCAGGACAACGGCAATATCGGCAGACGCACAAACGCTCTTGCGGCCACCTTGAATTTCGGAGTCGAATATAAGTTTCCACTCTATAACCCTCTCTCCTTCGGACTGCTCAACTCCACACGCATCGATGGCTTCTATTCCTGGACACAATTCCGTCTGTCGGCCAACATACGCCCTGTCAGCATCTTATCGGCAAGCGCAAACCTGGAGGTCGGCACCTTTGGATGGGGATTCGGCTGGCTGCTGAACCTTAACCTCAAGAAGGGTTTCAATATGTTCGTCGGCATGGATCACACACCGGGCAAGCTTGCCAAACAAGGCATTCCCCTGAAGTCCAACGCCAAGCTGAACTTCGGCATAGACTTTCCTTTCTGACAATAATGAACCTCTGAATTGGAGTTCCTCCATCGAGCTGGTATTTCAACTGAAAGTATAACCGCGCCTGAGATGGTCATACCGTTTCCAGGCGCGGGATTTTTATATCGCAACGGAGGTTGTCCATCCTTTTATCGTTGGCAGATTCAATGTTTTTGCGTAATTTTGCAGAATCATAGACAATGGGATGACTCCATCTTATGAATCATCTCTATATCAGATTAAATCGCATAATCATTCTATGGGAGGCTTTTTCGGCACTATTTCCAAACAGCCCTGCGCTGTCGACCTGTTCTACGGAACAGACTATAACTCACATCTCGGTACAAAACGCGGAGGTCTTGCAACATACGACCCCGACAAGGGTTTCAACCGCTCCATCCACAGTCTGGAAAGCAATTATTTCCGCTCGAAATTCGAAGACGAACTCCATCGCTTCGAGGGCTGCCAGGGCATCGGCGTGATCAGCGACACCGATCCCCAGCCTATCCTCATCAACTCGCACCTCGGCAGATACGCCGTGGTCACGGTTGCCAAAATCAACAACATCAGAGACATAGCCAACGATCTGCTGGAGCAGAAGATGCACTTCAGCGAGATGTCGGCAAACAATATAAATCAGACCGAGCTTGTGGCGCTCCTCATCAATATGGGCAAAACCTTCGTCGACGGAATCAACCTGGTCTTCAAGAAAGTGAAGGGGAGTTGCTCGATCCTAATCCTCACAGAAGACGGCCTCATCGCCGCCCGCGACTATCTGGGCCGTACCCCCATAGTGATCGGCCACAAGGAGGGCGCATACGCCGTCACGACGGAGACCACCGCTTTCCCCAACCTCGACTATAAGGTCGTGAGGGATCTCGGCCCGGGCGAGATCGTGCGTCTGCGCGCCGACGGAATCGAACTTCTCCAGGCTCCGGCAAAACGCGAGCAGGTCTGCTCCTTCCTCTGGGTTTACTACGGCTTCCCGGCCAGCGACTACTTAGGTATCAATGCCGAAGCGATGCGCGAGGCTTCCGGAAGGGCAATGGGGCGCGAAGACGGGACAGACGCCGACTGCGTCTGCGGCATCCCCGACTCTGGTGTGGGCCATGCCTTGGGTTATGCCGAAGGCAAGGGAATCCCCTACCGTCGCGCCGTGCTGAAATACACCCCGACCTGGCCACGCAGCTTTACACCCAGCAACCAGGCTCGCCGCGACCTCGTGGCCAAGATGAAGCTCATCCCCAACCGCGCCATCCTCGACGGCAAGCGAGTGGTCTTCTGCGACGACTCCATCGTGAGAGGCACCCAACTGCGCGACAACGTCCGCACATTCTACGAATGCGGCGCAAAAGAGGTACACGCCCGTATCTCCTGTCCGCCGCTCGTATACGGCTGCCAGTTCGTGAACTTCACATCATCGAAGAGCGACATGGAACTCATCACGCGCCGCATAATCCAGGATTTCGAAGGCGACGCCTCGAAAAATCTCGAAAAATATTCAGATCCCTCGACTCCCGAATACCGCCGGATGGTCGACGAGATCTCCAGACGCCTCGGGCTCACGAGCCTTGAATTCAGCAAGGTAGATACCCTTGTGGAGAGTATCGGCCTGCCCAAATGCCGCATCTGCACCCACTGCTTCGACGGCACCGGCTGCCACCCCGACGACGCCTACCGCCAGGACCACCCCGAAGCTTAATTTTGAATGTTTAATTTTGAATTTTGAATTGAGCCTTAGGCAATTAGCAATTAGAAATTAGCAATTAGCAATTGGGGTTGCGAAAAGCCCCGGAGCAAAAGCCCGCGAAAAGCCCCGGAGGGGCGATGTCTTTACACCCCCCGTTGTAAGCCGGGGGATAGAGAATCCACCCCCTCCTCCTTCGTGTCGAGCCGCCAGGCGATAGGCCTGCGGCGCTTCGAGATTCCCGAGCTCCTCGAGATTCCCGATATTCTCGAGAAATCCCCGATTAATCGGGATCAATCCTGATAAACCTCGATTAATCCCGATTTAAATTTTTACCCGCCAGCCCAATTCAAAATTCCCCCCGGCGCAGCCCAACTCAAAATTCAAAATTCAAAATTACCCATCAATTACCCTTATTTATTATTTATGGCTTTAATTATTCCGCGCAAGTATAAGCGCAAGCTGCTTCCCGAAACCACGGAAGTGGCCATCAAGAAAATCAAGGATGATTTTCAGACCCTGCTCGCCGAACGGCTGCGCCTCCGGCGCGTCACGGCGCCCCTCTTCGTGCTCTCCGGCACCGGTATCAACGATGACCTCAACGGCATCGAGCATGCCGTGGCATTCAATATCGACGCCATGGACGGACGTCGCGCCGAAGTGGTCCACTCCCTTGCCAAATGGAAACGCATGAAACTGGCTGCCTACGACATAGCGCCCGGCTTCGGCCTCTACACCGACATGAACGCCATCCGCACCTTCGAGGATCTCGACAACCTCCATTCGCTCTATGTCGACCAATGGGACTGGGAAAAGACCATCACCGAATCTGACCGCAACCTCGATTATCTCAAAGACACGGTCAGAAAAATATACTCGGTGGTCAAGGAGATAGAAGACCGGATTTTTCATGAATTTCCGCATATCACTCCCGTTCTGCCCGACGACGTGACCTTCGTTCACTCCGAGGAGCTGCTTCAGAGATGGCCCGACATCACGCCGCGCGAACGCGAGACACGCATCGCCCGCGAGCATGGCGCGGTCTTCATCATCGGAATCGGAGCGCCCCTCTCCGACGGCAAGCCCCACGACGGCCGCGCTCCCGACTATGACGACTGGATCACCGAGAATGAGGATGGCTTCAGGGGCCTTAACGGCGACCTCATCTTCTGGAACCCCGTCTTAGAGGATTCCTTCGAGCTTTCATCGATGGGTATCCGCGTGAGTCCGGAATCGCTCCTGCAGCAGCTCGAAGCCCGCGGCTGCTCCCAACGAAGTTCCCTCACCTTCCACAAGGCCCTGCTTTCTGGCGAACTGCCTCTCTCGATCGGAGGCGGAATCGGTCAGAGCCGCCTCTGCATGTTTCTGCTCCAGAAGGCGCATATCGGCGAGGTCCAGGCATCTATATGGCCTGAATCCCAGATCGAAAAATGCAGGGAAGCCGGCATAGACCTGCTATAAGAAAGTATATAACAAACACTTAATTAAAGCACTGCAAAATATTTGCAGTGCTTTAATTTTATTTAATCGAAAATAAAGCGTCAGGATTAGGAGCGGCGCCTTTTATGTCTTATCTTTGCATTATAAAAACCAGGACAAGAAAATTCAATGCTTATCCTGAAAATTCAGATCGATTAAAAACAAACACTAAATACTATGGCAGCAAAGAAAAAAACTACCAAGGCTACAGCATCCGGCCCTATAAGCGATATGTCGGAAAAGCTGAAAGCCCTCGACATGACAATGCAGCATCTTGAGAAAGATTTCGGATCCGGAACCGTGATGCGCCTCGGCGACGACGGCATCCAGGATGTGGAGACGATCCCCACAGGCTCGATCGGTCTTGACTACGCATTAGGCGTAGGCGGTCTCCCCCGCGGACGAATCACCGAGATCTACGGCCCGGAGGCTTCCGGTAAGACCACTCTCGCAACCCACGTGATCGCAGAGGCTCAGAAGAAAGGTGGCATCTGCGCCATCATCGACGCCGAGCATGCCTTCGACAGATTCTATGCCGAAAAACTCGGAGTAGACGTCAACAATCTCTGGATCGCACAGCCCGACAACGGCGAGCAGGCCCTCGACATCGCCGAGCAGCTCATCAACTCCGGCGCCATCGACGTGCTTGTCATCGACTCCGTGGCAGCGCTCACCCCGAAGGCCGAGATCGAAGGCGAGATGGGCGACAAGAACGTCGGCCTCCACGCCCGTCTGATGTCGCAGGCCATGCGCAAGCTCACCGGGACGATCTCCAAGACGCGCACCTGCTGCATCTTCATCAACCAGATCCGGGAGAAGATCGGCGTCTCGTTCGGCAACCCGGAGACGACCACCGGTGGTAACGCCCTCAAATTCTATTCTTCGGTCCGCATCGAGATACGCGCCTCCTCGATGATCAAGGACGGCGACACCCCTGTGGGTCGTCAGGCAAAGGTAAGGGTAGTGAAAAACAAGGTAGCGCCTCCGTTCATGAAGGCTCAGTTCGACATCATGTTCGGCGAAGGCATCTCTCGCTCGGGAGAGATCGTAGACCTCGGCGTCGAATATGGCGTGATCAAGAAATCGGGCGCCTGGTTCTCTTACGACGGCCGCAAGCTCGGTCAGGGCCGCGATGCCGTAAAAGGCGTGATCGCCGCCGATACCAAGCTCGCCGACGAGCTCACCGCCAAGATATATGCGGCGATGGATGCGGCCAAAGCCAAAGACAAGTCGAAATCGCCTCTGCCGATAGGCAAAGACACCAAGCTCGTCGACCCCGATGAAGAGGACCGCGACGAAGCTGCTGACGACGACGACTTCAGAAGCGAGGATGCCGAAAACGACGACCTCTTCGGCGATGACTTCGACATCGAAGAATAAAATAATTTTGATTTAGACAGGAGTACAGGAGTACTATTGTAAGTTATAATGAGCGTCTTCGACTTGGTTTTTAGTACAGGAGCGTCGCAAAAAGCACAGGAGCAAAGGTTCGCGGCGCTCCTGTACTAAAATAAGTCGAAGACGCCAAAGAGACAAAAGCTCTAAACATTGTACTCCTGTACTCCTGTCAAAAAATTTTTCGCGCGAAACCCAATTCAACATTGTTTAAAGGATCGCCGGTGAATCGGCGTGACACCGAGGCGCCCGATGGCGTCTCGGTGTTCTTTTGTGGGATAGCCCATGTTGCGCTCCCAGCCGTAGCCCGGATATTGCTCCGCATAGCGCAGCATCAGCTCGTCGCGGTGAGTCTTCGCAAGAATCGAGGCCGCTGCGATCGACATATATTTGCCGTCGCCCTTGACGACGGTAGTATGGGGCGTCTGCATATTCAAAACAGGGTCGAGATAAGGCCTGAATTTATTGCCGTCGACGATTATATGTTTCGGGCGGATGCTCAGCGCGTCGAGCGCCCGCTGCATTCCGGCGATCGAGGCATTAAGAATGTTTATCCTGTCGATCTCCTCGGCCTCCACCATCACGACGGCCCATGCGAGCGCCTCCCGCTCGATGATCTCGCGCAACGCGGCGCGCCGTGAGGCGGAAAGCTGCTTCGAATCGTTCAGCTCCTCACACTCGAACCCGGTCGGAAGGATCACGGCCGCGCAGCTCACCGGGCCGCAGAGACAGCCTCTGCCGGCCTCGTCGCATCCGGCCTCCACAACGCCGGGAATCATATTCGACAATAGCATCCCTATAATAATTTTGAATGTTGAATGTTGAATGTTGAATTGAGCTGACGCAAGAAATGTAGATTGTAGGGACATGACTTTGGCATGTTTCAAATATTCGTAGCAATGTAGGGACGCACGGCTCGTGCGTCCGCCATGCTTTCGCAAAGCCCGTAGGTCGTTGCTGTTCCTGCTCCTGAGCCGCTAAGCGATAGGGCGCCTCCCGAAATCCGCCAGCCTCCTGCAAAATTAATCATTTTACCGGATTTGAACAAAAGCCTCCAGCTGAATGCGCGCATCTACCTTCCGCGACTTCTTCAACCCGATAAATTCCCTCAAAAATATCTCTTTATGTGAACCAATGTTAAAAGTATAAGTAAGTGTTGGAATTTAATTTATACTTACTATCGTTTAAATTTGAATACTTACTTATACCATTTAATTAACACACTCTAATAGAGAAAACCCAAAAGCCACATCGGAATCTTGTTACCGACGCCTGTTTCTATATTATCAGCTATGACAAAACTGTCAGGTTTGTCGGCTATCTGAGAAAATCCCTTTCCCTTGCCTCCAACTTCGAATATATAATGACGGTCAAGCAGAAAATCGCCCTCGCTGGCTGCGAATAATTTGCCCGCATAGCTAAGCATCGAGGCCACATAGCTTTCTCTTACAGTACCTACCTTATTCATGATACCAAGAGCCTGCATCACCGAAGGATTGTCAAAGAGAATTTTCTCCGGCTTGGAAGCCCGCTTTGGCTGAGTTGTCGCATCCATGAGTGTACGAAGAATTGCACCCTCATTAAGTAACGTAAAGAATTTCATCAGCTGGTTTCGCGTAACTTCCACATCTCGTGACAGATTAGTCATATTAGGCACAAAAGGCACCTGTTCGGCAAGAACCACAAGAAGTTTTTTTAATTTCAGCTGGGTTTCATATTCAATATCCGTCACTGCTGGAATATCTATGTCGATAACAGTCGAAACAAGTCTTTCAACTCTCTGGGAATAAGTAAATTCCGAACATTCCATAAAGAAAGGGTAATATCCTTTCCGAATATATTTTTCAAATTCTCCGATCACGCGGACGGTCGAAATTATTTTTGAAGCCAAAGCGCGATGGTTAGTGAGAATCTCGGAGAGACTGAATGGTTCAAATCCATGGTCTCCGGTAAAATTCAAATATTCCCTGAATGAAAGTCCGCGCATCTCATAAATTGCGACACGACGGGATAAATCTGCAACCTTACTGTTGAGCTGGAGTAAAGATGATCCGGTGATTACCATTGACAATCCCGGATAGCTATCATAAATATTTTTGATTTCCTGCTCCCAGTTCGGACGCGGATAACGGTGAACCTCATCAAGGTATAGATGCGTCCCTCCATGTTTATAATGATAATCCGCGAGTTCTACAATGGTATGGTCGTTAAAAAACAGATTGTCGAGGGATACATATACTCCTTTATATCCATTCTCTTTACATCGCTGTTTCATCATAGTCGTTTTGCCTACGCCACGAGCACCTCTGATCATTATGAGCCGGTCGCTCCAGGCAATGGTATCATACAGATAGCGACGAAAAGGAGCATCAAGATCCTCTATCAAACGAGCGGATATTTCATATATTCTTTCCATACCTACATAGTTTTCACAAAGTTACAAAAATCTTTCTTTACAAAGAAAGAAAATGGGCAATTTCTTTTCTTTACAAAGAAAAAATTGCTTTATATCCTCAATCTCGCGATACATCTGCCGGAAAAATTGCTCCATAATCAAGCCATAATAGATTAGTAATCAAATGATACTATGTTACTGTAACTGCCGTTACAGTAACATCCGTTACAGTAACCGCGATTGCATTAACAACAAATCTCCACGAATAAAACAAATCATCCCTAAGAGTGTGTTTTCTTTTATCATTGGCAAATACACTCAAAATTTAAATTCGTGTTAAAAGTAAACACACTCTAAGGAGGACGCACGAACCGTACGTCCCTACATCGCTACAGCCTGATTGCCAATTGCTAATTATACATTGCTAATTGACGAAGATTCAACATTCAAAATTACTTCGAGGTGCGGTAGGGGCGTTGCATGGCCTGGTATTGGGAGGGAGAGACGCCATATTCCTTTTTGAACAGCCGGCAGAAATAGCCGGCATCGTTAAAGCCGCATGCATAGGCCGTATCTGTGACCGATATACCCTCCCCGAGCATCTCTTTGCCGCGCTCGAGACGTATCTGCCGTATGCTCTCCACTATCGAGCGGCCCGTGGTGGCCTTAAGATGGCGGAAGATCGACGAACGGCTCGTCAGGCGCTCCCCTTATCCTTATTGACGGCATGGAGGGCGATCTCAACTCCATCAACCCGCAGGATATCGAATCAGTATCCGTGCTTAAGGATGCAGCCGCCTCTTCAATCTACGGTTCGCGCGCTCCCTTCGGCGTCGTGCTCGTGACAACAAAGAAAGGTAAGGCCGGGAAAGTCAATGTAAACTACAACAACTCCTTCCGCTTCTCGAGTCCTGTAAAACTGATGAAGATGATGAACTCATACGAGTTTGCAGTTTACTACAACGAGGCTTTCAAGAACAACCACAACTCCCCCTTCTTCAGCGACGGAACAATGCAGCAGATGCTCGATTTCCAGGCCAAGGGAGGGACAAGCACAGGCGGTATAGACTACAACAATACATACGGCGACTGGAAAGACCCCTGGCATTATTCATTCGCAAATACCGACTGGTTCCGCGAAATGTATAAGGACAACGCCTTCGGCCAGGAACACAACGTCAGCGTCAGCGGCGGCGGCGAGAAATATAATTTCTACACCTCCTTCAACTTCCTTGACCAGAACGGTATGCTCCGCTTCGGAAAGGACAAGCAGCAGAAATTCAGCTTCAACGCCAAATTCCAGGTCGACATCACCAGCTGGCTGAAATTCCAGACCAACACACGCTGGGTGCGCCGCGACATGCAGGTGCCTTCCCGCTTCGACAACGGCCTCTACGACCGTCTGGGGCGCCAGGCATGGCCGAACCTCAACATCTGGGACGTCAACGGCTACATGACCAACAACTTCGCCGATTCCCCCAACTACTGTCTTGAAGCAGGCGGCGTGGCTAAAGAGCAGAGAG
This sequence comes from uncultured Muribaculaceae bacterium, assembly GCA_910583775.1. Lineage (GTDB taxonomy): Bacteria > Bacteroidota > Bacteroidia > Bacteroidales > Muribaculaceae > Lepagella. The sequence goes on from CAJTYD010000005.1 coordinate 51,529, forward strand.
ACATCTTCTCAGAGCAGGCCACCCTTACAATCGAGCCCATCAAGAACTGGATCACGAACGTAGAGTTCAACTACCAGACCGACAACAAGAGCTCAAAAAGCACATATCTTCCTTACTATAACCACGACGAGAACGGCGAGGAGATCAATACTAACGGAGACTCGAGCGTATGGCAGGGCGACGAGCGCAACAACTACATGAACTGGAACATCTACTCCACATATTCATGGACAATCAAGGACGCCCACGATTTCAAGGTGATGCTCGGTTTCCAGAGCGAGGAGATGCGCCAGCGCTACTTCGGCGTGCAGGCCTGGGGTCTCTGGGACTACAACATGCCTGAGATCGACATGACCAACAACCGTCAGGGCAACGGCAAGGAGAAATTCCCCGTCGCAAACGGTTATCGCAACAAATGGTCGACAGCCGGTGTCTTCGGCCGTATCAACTACAACTACATGTCGCGTTACCTCTTCGAGGCAAACCTCCGCTACGACGGTACATCCCGCTTCCGCAAAGGACACCGCTGGCAGTGGAACCCCTCCTTCTCTTTCGGATGGAACGTGGCTCAGGAGAAATTCTGGGAGGATCTCTCCACTACTGTCAACCTTCTTAAGGTCCGCGCATCGTGGGGACGTCTGGGCAACATGAACACCAAGGAATGGTATCCCACCTACCGCACCCTCACCCTCAACGCAGCCCAGGGCGGCTGGCTTCAGAACGGTCTGCGACCCAACACATCATGGGTTAACGGCCTCGTTTCCGACGTGCTGACATGGGAGAAAGTCCAGACTTTCAACATTGGTCTCGACTGGGGTCTGTTCAACAACCGACTCACAGGTAACTTCGACTACTACATCCGCGACACCAAAGACATGGTAGGTCCTTCGCCCGAACTTCCCAACACCCTCGGTCTTGATCCTCCGAAGACAAACAACGCCGATCTCCGCACAAACGGATGGGAGCTCTCTATCGGCTGGCAGGACTACACATCGTTCGGGCTGGGCTACGGCGTGAGATTCAACCTCAGCGACGACATCACGAAAGTTACAAAATATCAGGGTAACCCGACAAATTCACTCAACAACTATATCGAAGGCCGTCATGTTGACGAGATCTGGGGTTATGAGACTGTCGGTATCGCCAAATCTCAGGCAGAGATGGACGCACACCTCGAGAAGGTAGGCGGCCAGGATGCTCTCGGCTGGGACTGGGGCGCCGGCGACATCATGTATGCCGACCTCGACGGGAAGCCGGGCATCAATTCAGGAGCAAGCACACTTGAAGACCACGGCGACCTCAAGCTTCTGGGCAACAGCCAGCCGCGCTATAGATTCGGTCTTGACCTGAACGCCAACTACAAAGGCTTCGATCTCCGTCTCTTCTTCCAGGGCGTGATGAAACACACCGCATGGCTCGGTTCCTACCTCTTCTGGGGATTCACAGGAAACGAATGGTGGGGAACAGGTCTTAAAGAGCATGGCGACTACTTCCGTGCGGAGGCCGCAGGTCTTCCGGGTCACGAAATTCCCGCAAACCTCGACTCATACTATCCTCGTCCGGTCCGCAACCAGGGCAAGAACCTCAACACCCAGTCAAAGTATCTGCAGGACGCTTCTTACATCCGTCTGAAGAACCTTCAGGTCGGCTATACACTTCCGCAGAACATCACACGCAAGATCTACGTTGACAAATGCCGCTTCTTCGTCTCTGTCGAGAATCTCTTCACAAGCACCAAGCTAAAGAGTATGTTCGACCCCGAGACATACGAAGGAGGCAACGGTTACAACAACGCTTATCCTCTGGCCCGCACATGGTCATTCGGCGTTTCCCTTTCATTCTAACCTTTCATGCAAATCATAATGAAATCTATAAATATACTCAAATTCTCATGCGCCGCGCTGCTTGTGGCCGGCATGACGTCTTGCGACGATTTCCTCAACAAGGAGCCTGAATCAAAGTCTTCTCCGGAGTCGTTCTTCACCGACGCGACCCATCTGGAATCGTATGCAAACGACCAATATAACAATATCTTCTCCACCGCAGGGCAGTGGAACTACGGTCGCTACGGATGGGACTCGACAACCGACAACCAGATCGGCACCGAGGCTCCCAACGAGTTTACCTCCGATCTATACAAGACATATATGTCGGGCGGAAGCTTCGAGTTCTACCGCATCTATCACCTGAACTTCTTCTTCGACAACGCCCTTCCCAAATACGGAGAGGCTCTCGACGGCTCGCAGAACACCATCCGCGGCGAAATCTCAGCCATCAAGCACTATATCGGCGAGATGTATTTCATCCGTGCGTGGGTCTACTACGACAAACTGCTCCGTCTTGGCGATTTCCCGATCATAACCACAAATCTTGAGCAGAATCTCGAGACTCTGACGGCAGCCGCCAAGCGCAGCCCGAGAAACGAGGTTGCCCGCTTCATCCTCGAAGACCTCGACAAGGCGATCTATCTTATGGGTGACCGCAACTACCAGACAACCCGAATCAACCGCGACGCTGCAATGCTCTTCAAGTCGAGAGTGGCTCTCAACGAAGGCACCTGGCTGAAATATTTCAAAGGGACGGCTTTCGTACCCGGTGGAGAAGGATGGCCCGGAGCTTCGGCTTATCCCAACTATCAGTATCCTTCGGGAAGCATCGACAACGAAATCGCATTCTTCCTGACCGAAGCAGCCAACGCAGCAAAAGATGTGGCTGAGAAATACAAAGGGCAGCTTGCACAGAATACTGGCATTTCGCAGAGCGATGATCCCACAGCCGGAGCGAATGCATACTTCAATATGTTTGCCGACGAAGACCTCTCCAAATATCCTGAAGTGCTTCTCTGGCGTCAGTATGCTCTGGGTCTGAACACCAACAACGTTCCCGTCTATGCATCGCGCGGCAACCGTCTCGCCGGCATGACCCGCCAGTTCGTCTATAACTTCCTGATGAAGGACGGTACTCCCGCCTACACCCACGGCACAGAGGCTGACGGCGACGGTTATTACAAGGGCGACAAGACCCTGGCCGACATCCGCGTTAACCGCGATGACCGTCTGCGTCTCTTCCTCAAGGAACCAAAGCAGAAGAATATCATCTACAACACGAATTCAAAGCGTAATACCCATGGAGTGATCGAGGAGCCCTATCCTGCAATCACCAACAACGGTGTCGAGGACGGTTACGTGACGGGGCTGACCAGCCGCAAGGGCGGTGCCCTCGACGGTGACCACTACGGCAACGGCGCAGGCTACGTAGGCGATCCCATCATGCGTGCCGCAGAGGCTCTGCTCAACTATATGGAAGCTTCATACGAGCTTAACGGATCGCTCGACGGTTCGGCCCGCGAATACTGGCAGATTCTCCGTCGCCGCGCCGGCGTGAGCGACAACATCGACGCCACAATCGCCGCCACAAACATGAGCAAAGAGGCTGAACTCGACTGGGGAGCATGGTCGGCCGGCCAGGTTCTTTCAGATCCTACCCTTTACAACATCCGCCGCGAACGTCGCTCAGAGTATATGTGCGAAGGCATGCGCTGGGACGACATCAAGCGCTGGAGATCTCTAGACCAGCTCACGACAAATGCCTATATGCCCGAGGGAATGCACCTCTGGAACACTCCGATGCAGAACTGGTATAAGGACAAGAGCGGCGCAAGCATCCTCTATTACGAAGGTGACGGAAGCGGAAAATCAGCAGTGGTTTCCGGTCCCGACAAGAGCGAATATCTCCGTCCCTACCAGAGATCGGCAGGAACGAAGGGTTATTCAGGTCTTGTATGGAAGATGTCTCACTATCTCGAGCCCATCCAGCTCAAGCAGATGCAGCTCACCTCTTCTGACAACACTATCGGAAACTCCATAATCTATCAGAACCCCTACTGGCCGACAGAGCCCGAGCAGCCGGCTACCAAGTAATAAAGGTAAAAAAAGATTCCCCTAACTGAAGCGGGTGTATCAGGCTTCCTGGCTGATACACCCGCCTCTCTTTCTTTCGGAGGTGACCGGAATAGATGTTTTCGCAGCTCTCCCCCGGAGCAGCAGGAATATCATTTTTTGCCACGATTATTACTCCTGTTCTAAGAAACTGTTTAGATTTCTTTCGAAAATTTTATTATAGTATTTCTTTCAAGGCTTTTAAGAATCTATTTGGCTGTTTCCGCCAAGTTTCGGCAGTCGAAACCGAAAGGTTTCTCCTTTCTCAACTTGCGAAAACATCTCAAAAATCTTCTCAAAATCCTTTGAAAATAAATTTAAACAGTTTCTAAGAGTGTCGTGTTTGGTTTTAAATGAAATTAATACAGATAGAGATTTTAAGGAATAAGCTCTTCCATTTAACACACTCTTAAACAGATCAATCCACACATCATCAAAAAACCATTTTACCTGAGTCATGATATTCCTCCAACCTAAAACCCGTCTTAAATATCTGTTTGTTATATTATTGTATCTGACAATTTCCTCAAATATATATGCTGTGGGAGAACCTTCATGGATCGCTCCAAGAGGCAATGTAGACACTGTCAGTTCGTGGCTGTGTCTTCAAAAGGTTGTTGATATTAATAAAGTGCCCCGGCATGCAACAACCCGGATCGCAGCCGACAGCAAATACTGGTTATGGATAAACGGCCAAAATGTCGTTACCGAAGGAGGAGTGAAGCGAGGTCCCACACCCGCCGACTCCTACTGCGACCAAATAGACTTGGCCCCTTATTTAAAGAAAGGAAGAAATATCGTCTCTGTTCTGGTATGGTATTTCGGCAAGCCGGGATTTTCCTATAAGCCATCGGGGAAAGCCGCTCTGTTCTTTGATTGCCCTTCCGTGCCACACCTTGTCAGCGACAGCAGCTGGAAAGGCATCATACATCCTGCATATTATGTGCCTGAAGGAACTTCCCCTAATTTTCGTCTTCCGGAATCAAACATAGGATTTAACGCCACAAAAGACATCCCCGACTGGCATAATAAAGAAAACGACTGGCCGGCGGCAATATGCCGTGGAAAAGAAAATGATGCGCCTTGGGGAAAACTTCTCAACCGAATGATCCCCCTATGGAAAGACTTTGGAGTAAAGTCTTATGAAAAAACCGAATATAAAGCAGGAAAGAATATCGACACGATAATTGCTAAATTACCATATAATGCCCAGATCACGCCACTGCTTGTACTCGAAGCTCCATCCGGGTGCAGAATAGGAATCAGAACCGATAATTATATGGGCGGCGGTGAACCGAATGTCAGGGCCGAATACATCACTGCCGAGGGAACCCGCCAATATGAATCATTAGGCTGGATGAATGGAGAATTCGCCGTTTACACTTTCCCCAAAAACGTAAGAATAAAGTCTGTGGCTTTCAGGGAAACAGGCTATGATACCGAGCCGGAAGGTCAATTCGGATGCAGCGATCCTTTTTTCAACAATCTATGGAAAAAGGCGTCTCGCACTCTCTATCTTACAATGCGCGACACTTATATGGATTGTCCCGACCGGGAACGCGCACAGTGGTAGGGTGACGAAGTAAATGAATCGGGTGAAGCCTTTTACGCTCTCAGTGTGAGCAGCCATGCTTTGATGAAAAAAGGGATGTATGAGCTAATCGGCTGGCAACGTCCGGATGGTTCTATTTTCGCACCGGTTCCGGCAGCCAACTGGGACTCTGAATTACCCGGACAGATGCTTGCCTCTATCGGATATTACGGTTTCTGGAACTATTATAAACATTCCGGAGACATCCAGCCAATTTCCGACCTATTTCCGGGAGTCAGGAAATATATGCGACTTTGGACTCATGCATCCGACGGCACAATAGAAGATCGAAAAGGCGGATGGCACTGGGGAGACTGGGGCGACAATATAGACAAGACAGCTCTCTACAACGCATGGTATTATCTGGCTCAGAAAGGAGAAATGCTCATGGCAGAGGCTCTCGGTCTTGATAATGAGGCTGATTCCATCCGTAATGAAATGTCTCTTCTCAAAAGAGCTTTCAATCAAAGTTTCTGGAATGGAGTCAGTTATCGTCACCCTCACTATACCGGAGAGACAGATGACCGCGTGCAGGCATTGGCGGTTGTCAGCGGACTCGCCGACAAGGATAAATACCCGGCCATACTTAAAATCTTTGAGACCCATGAACATGCAAGCCCCTATATGGAAAAATATGTATGTGAGGCGTTATTTAAAATGGGATATGGGGAAAAGGGGCTTCAGCGGCTAAAACATCGTTTCTCTCCAATGGTAGACAATCCTCTTTACTCCACCCTCTTTGAAGGCTGGGGAATAGGAAACGAGGGATATGGGGGAGGCACGACCAATCATGCCTGGAGTGGCGGGGGACTTACCATATTGTCTCAATATGTCGCTGGAATAAGTCCTGTCGAACCCGGTTATAAGGTTTTTAAGGTTGCCCCTATGCTAAGCGGACTTTCCTGGGCGGAAGCCGTGGTGCCTGCCGTATGCGGGAAAATATACACACGCACCGAACGTCAGGGGAAACGGATTATAATTCGTTTTAACGTTCCCGAAGACACTAAGGCGGTATTAGAGATTCCCGATGAGGTGAGGGATATAACAATAAACGGGAAAAAAAGTAAAAAACACAATCTTAGCTTCAACCGACACGGCCAATATGAGGTGACATATATTGAAAATGACAATTCGATTCAATAAGCTTACGGAAAGGATAGTGTCGGCGCCCAACCTCATAACCTCCGAACGCTCCGGCACCACACAGCCTTCCGCCATAGAGATCATCCGCCTCTCTTTCTTCAGGCAGCTCCCGGCCTTATCACAGTCTATTCTATGTCAGGCGGACGCACAAACCGTGCGTCCCTACTGTCGGCGCCCCGGATCAGCAGTGGTTCCCTAATGTCGGCGGCCGGCGCTTCCGATAATTCCGATGCCTCCGATCCATTCCGATATCTCGGATATTGTTCGAGCGGCGATTCGCAACCTTTCGAATCGGGCCGTTGTTAGATGAATAAAACCCGTTGACCGGGCTAAAATCCATCAAGGACAGAAATGAATCGTTTTTCAAAATATTCTCACATCCTTTCCGTCGCGCTCATTCTGACGGCTCTGCCGTCGTGCATATACGACGATCTGGCGCCATGCCACGAGGAGGATATCGAGATAACCATCGAAAACGACTGGAGCAATGCGCCCGACGCCGATCCCGAGGGGATGGCATACCTTTTTTTCCGCGACGGCGTCGATGCTCCCTGGCGATTCGATTTTCCGGGCCGACAGGCCGGCAAAGTCACCGTTCCTGAAGGGCTTTACCGATTCGTAATGTTTAACGACGACACCTCGAATGTGATTTTCAAGACCTCTGAAAACGGAATGCCCTTCGCCACGACCTCCTCTGAAAAAATAGAGATCGACGGCCGGACGGTAGAGACGTTGGAAGCTCCCGACATGATGTGGGGCGCCTCTATCGGTCGCCTCAGGATCGACCGGGACGGCGTGGGGTATTCAGCCGGCGATTCCATGGAAGAAAACCCCGGATCCTTTATAGTCAGGACGCATCCACGCCAGATCACGCCGACCTACACAATAAAAATAAATCACATCGAAAACCTGCAGGGAGTGACGGCCATGAGAGGGATGATCTCAGGAATGGCGGACGGGTTCAACATATTCGGAGAAACCCCTTCCCCTTCCGAGGCGCTGATCTGGTTCAGTCCTCGTTCGGAAACCGACTCGTCGGTCCGAGCCTCGTTCCACACCTTCGGCCTCCCTTTAAATCCTCAGAATCCCAACGAGCTAAGACTCTATTTTCTTCTGTCCGACAACCGCCTGGTCTGCAAAACATTCGATGTGACCGAAATGATAACTTCCTCTCCCGATCCCATGAACGTGACCATAATCATCGACACCATAGCCCTCCCCTATGCCCCGGCTCCGATGGGTCCGGGAGCATTCGATCCCGATGTTCTCGGATGGAACACCATTATAGTGAACCTGGGCACCTGATTTTATGTTTTCACAGAAAGGAGCGGAATATATTTTCAGTGATGTATTTATTTAAGGAGCTCCATTTCTAAAATATTAATGAAAAACACGACAGGTTATGAAAAAAATAATTCTCACGGCAATTTCAGGCATATTGCTGCTTACTGCCTGCTCTACTGATAATGAACCTTCGCCCTCTTCTGAAGAGGGAGGAAAGATAAGCTTCTACGCGATGGCGCCTAAGTCTTCACGCGCTCCTTCCACGACCACCGCGACCCTGAAAGACTTCACCGTATATGCCTTCACGGAATCCTCCGTGGTAATGAACGGCGTGAACGTAAGCCGTGACGGGGGGAGCTGGACATATTCCCCGCTTGTCTACTGGCCCGCGCTCCCCGTCGACTTCTATGCCCTCAGCCCGGACGTCAGTCAGAAAGGGGAAATCACAGCCTATAACGACGTAATAAAAGGGCTTGAATACGGAAGTACCGACCAGCTTTATGCCGTAAGCCTCGACCAGGTGGAAAGCCCGTCGCCGGTGGCTCTGACCTTCCGCCATGCCATGAGCAGAATAGCGCTGATGCTATCGAGCACAAGCAATAAATATGTTATAGAAGTCTATCATGTATCCCTCAACAACATAGCGTTATCCGGAGATTTCTCGCTTCCACAGAAGAATACGTCCGAAAACGGCGCGACAGGGGAATGGAGCAATCTTTCCAATCCCGGAACTGCGCTCCTATATTATGACATTGAAGGCGGAAGCATTTTGCTGACACCAACACCCCGCGACATAACGGAGGGCAACCTCAACGTCTCTTTCTTCATCCCCCACGCCCTTACACCACTTTCCTATTCAAGCGCTACGGGATTTTCGGGAAGCTACATGCAGATCGACTGCGTGGTGAAAGACAAGGCTACCGGACAGAAGATATGGCCTAACGAACACACTCCCGACTACCTTCTGGTGCAACAGACAGAATGCGGCAGAATGCTCTTCCCCCTTTCGACAAAAACAGTCACAGAATGGCAGCAGGGCTACTCCTACATTTATAATGTAGTGATCAACTCGACCTATACCCTCGACACAATCGAATTCGTACCCACCGTCAACGATTACGTGGAGACGCATCCCTTCTGAATTGTGCCGTGAGTTTCCGGGATACAGGATATAGCGATTTTTATTCAATCAAATCGTTGTATTGAATAAAATAAGACTTATTTTGTTCAGTAGACCATAAGGTCTTGAAAAAAACGTGCAATTCACGCTACTCAGTAACGGCTCTGGGATTGCCTTAGTAGGAAAAACGTGACTGCACGCTATGCTTTCGCATAGCATAAGCATCACGCATTTGTCCCCTACAGTGTCAATTTACCAGATTTTCACTGAAACCTATGCGGTGTAGCTACTGAATTTCAGGATTGTTCTTTGCAACATGCAATCACCTTACTTAATAATCACAATGACAGGAATCCTCCAACTGGTAATTTTTTCATGGGAAACATCCCTCTCTATCGGTTATTGAATATCCCTGACAAAAAACCAGTGCCCGGTTTTGAGATGACCAAGCCACGCAATATTCCACTCTTTAAGCCGTCGTTTGATGGTGCTTTCCGAACATCCGGCTATACTTGCCAACTCGGAACGGCTGATTTCATTGTTTTCTTTGATAGCCTTGATGATGGCTGTCTTTTGAGGGTCAA
>CAJTYD010000006.1 GCA_910583775.1 uncultured Muribaculaceae bacterium
CTAACTCTAAGTCAGTGTTACGTTATGTCTTAATCCTCTATAGCAGCCTGCGCCGAGGCTACGCGGGCGATAGGCACGCGGAAGGGTGAGCAGCTGACGTAATTCATGCCGAGATTTGCACAGAACTTAACAGAGCTGGGCTCGCCGCCGTGCTCGCCGCAGATGCCGACCTTGAGCTCCGGCTTAGTGGAGCGGCCTTTCTCTACACCCATTCTTACAAGCTGGCCTACTCCTTCCTGATCAAGCACCTCGAACGGATCCACCTTGATGATTCCGATCTCTTTGTAGTGCTTGAGGAACTTCGGAGCATCGTCACGCGAATAACCGAAGGTCATCTGTGTCAGGTCGTTTGTACCGAAGGAGAAGAAGTCGGCTACCTCTGCGATCTGGTTGGCTGTGAGTGCAGCACGCGGTACTTCGATCATCGTTCCAACCTTGTAGTCGATGTTCTCACCCTGCTCTTCGAATACCTTGGCTGCGGTGGTGTTGATTACGTTCGCCTGGTGTGCGAGCTCCTTGAGTGTGCCAACCAGAGGAACCATGATCTCGGGATGAACGTCGATGCCTTTGCGCTTGCAGTTGATTGCAGCCTCCAGGATTGCGCGTGCCTGCATCTCCGTGATCTCGGGATATGTGATACCAAGACGGCAGCCACGGTGTCCCAGCATCGGGTTGAACTCCTCGAGAGAGTCTACCTTAGCCTTCACCTCTGCAAGAGTGATGCCCATCTCTTCAGCAAGAGCCTCCTGAGTGTCTCTTGTGTGAGGAACGAACTCATGCAACGGGGGATCGAGAAGACGGATCGTTACGCCGAAGCCGTCCATAGCCTCGAAGATTCCCTCGAAGTCACCTCTCTGCATCGGGAGGAGTTTGGCAAGAGCCAAACGACGGCCAGCCTCGTCTGAAGCAAGGATCATCTCACGAACGGCCTTGATTCGGTCGCCCTCGAAGAACATGTGCTCCGTACGGCAGAGGCCGATACCCTGAGCGCCGAAGTGGCGGGCCTGACGTGCGTCACGCGGTGTGTCGGCGTTTGTGCGGACGAGTGTCTTTGCATATTTGTCGGAAAGGTCCATGATTGCGCCGAAGTCGCCGTCGAGCTCAGGCTCTGCGGTCTTGACCTCGCCGTCGTAAACGTCACCTGTCGAACCGTTGAGAGAAATCCAGTCGCCTTCGTGATAAACCTTGCCGCTCATCTCGACTGTCTTTGCCTTGTAGTCTACAACAATCTCACCGGCGCCAGAAACGCAGCACTTACCCATACCGCGGGCAACAACGGCTGCGTGCGATGTCATACCGCCGCGCATCGTGAGTATACCCTGGGCAACTGCCATACCGCGAAGGTCTTCGGGAGAGGTCTCGATACGGACGAGAACAACTTTCTTCTTCTTCTCGGCCCATTCCTCGGCGTCGTCAGCCTGGAATACGATCTGGCCCGTAGCGGCGCCCGGAGATGCGGGAAGACCCTTTGCAACGACTTTTGCGTTCTTAAGAGCCTCTTTGTCGAATACGGGGTGGAGAAGCTCGTCGAGTTTCTGAGGCTCCATGCGGAGAAGACATGTCTTCTCATCGATTTCGCCTGCGCGAAGAAGATCCATTGCGATCTTCACCATAGCGGCGCCGGTGCGCTTTCCGTTACGGGTCTGGAGCATCCAGAGCTTGCCGTCCTGGATTGTGAATTCCATATCCTGCATATCTTTGTAGTAATCCTCAAGGCGGTGTGCGATGGCGATTAGCTCAGCGGCGCAGTCGGGCATCGATTCCTCGAGAGAAGGATATTTAGTGCGACGCTCCTCCTCTGTGATTCCCTGGAGGGCAGCCCAGCGGCGAGAGCCTTCGATCGTGATCTGCTGGGGAGTGCGGACACCTGCCACAACATCCTCACCCTGCGCGTTGATAAGATATTCGCCGTTGAAGATATTCTCTCCTGTAGCGGCATCGCGGCTGAAGGCAACGCCTGTAGCGGAGTTGTCGCCCATGTTGCCGTAAACCATAGCCTGAACGTTAACGGCTGTTCCCCATTCCTCGGGGATCTGGTTCATGCGGCGATAGATGATGGCGCGCTCGTTCATCCAGCTGTCGAACACGGCGCATATACCGCCCCAGAGCTGCTCCCATGCAGATTCGGGGAAGTCCTTGCCGGTGTATTCCTTAACGGCAGCCTTGAAACGTTTTACAAGCTCCTTGAGATCGTCGACATCAAGTTCGTTGTCAAACTTAACGCCTTTCTCCTCTTTTACCTTGTCCATGATGGCCTCGAAAGGATCGATATCGGTCTTGCTCTTCGGTTTCATACCGAGAACTACATCACCATACATCTGAACAAAACGGCGGTAGCTGTCCCAAGCGAAACGGGGATTGCCGCTCTTCTCTCCCATTGTAGCCACAGTGGCGTCGTTCATACCGAGGTTGAGGACAGTGTCCATCATACCGGGCATCGAAGCGCGTGCGCCCGATCTTACAGAAACAAGAAGAGGATTAGAGGGATCGTCAAACTTACGACCGGTCAGCTCCTCGACATGAGCGATAGCTTTTTCTACATCGCCTTTGATGTCGGCAACAACGGCATCGCGTCCGTATTGGGTATATTCAGTACATACTTCTGTTGTAATAGTGAATCCCGGAGGAACCGGCATTCCAAGAAGATTCATTTCCGCGAGGTTTGCTCCCTTGCCGCCAAGGAGATTTCTCATTGACGCATTACCTTCGGCCTTACCATTGCCGAATGTATAAATTTTTTTTGCCATAGAGGATTTAAAATTTATTATGACTTAGATTAATTGTGTTTCGGTTAATGAGGTGATTTAACTTTTCGCTTAAGTTCCGGAATAAAAATGGCACAGTTGATTGACCAAAAATTTTCTAAAACCGCTTTATCCAGGGTTCTAATCATTCCGTATATACATTAGCAACTGCAAATTTAATTATTTTGTTGGTAAAATTTACTATTTTTGCACTTAAATAGTGTATTTTTAAGTTAATCTAACTATAAAATAACGAAAATTCACCTGTCATGACAAGAAAACGCAAGGAGCTGCCGCTTCTTAAGAATATCGAGATAACTTCGGTAGCCGCCGAGGGAAAGGCCATAGCGCGGGCAAAACTGAGCGAAAATTCTGAAAGCCCGATCGTGATCTTCATCCCTTTCGGAGCGCCCGGAGATATCGCCGACATCAAGATCGACAAGAAAAAACACAGTTACGCCGAGGGCCATATCGAGAGCCTTGTCGCTCCCTCTCCGGTACGGACCGAGCCTCGCTGCCGTCATTTCACCATCTGCGGAGGATGCAAATGGCAGCATCTCCCCTATCAGGAACAGCTGAAATACAAACAGCAGCAGGTTTACGATGCCCTGACAAGAATCGCTAAGGTAGAGATTCCTGAGATCTCCCCTATTCTCGGTTCGGAAAAGGTGTGGGAATACCGAAACAAGATGGAATATACATTCTCCGATAAGAAATGGAGAACATGGGAAGACGTGAAATCCGGAAAAGAATTCACCGACTCCCCCTATGCCCTCGGGTTCCACATCCCCGGCGCTTTCGACAAAGTCTACCATATCGAGGAATGTCTCCTGCAGGATTCCCTTGGAAACCGGATAAGGAATTTCATTTATGACGAGGCTATCGAAAAAGGACTGTCATTCTTTAATATAAAGGAAAACAGGGGACTACTAAGGACTCTGATGATCCGCATTTCCTCTACCGGGCAGGTTATGGTATGCGTCGTTTTCGGAGAGGATGAAAGGAAAGCTATCGACGACCTGATGCAGGCTATCAAGGACAAGTTTCCCGAAATCACCTCCCTGCTATATGTAGTCAATCTGAAACTTAACGATTCAATCTCCGACCAGGAGATCATAAGATGGGACGGGCCCGAATATATAGAGGAGGAGATGGAAGGCCTGAAATTCCGGGTCAACGCCAAATCATTCTATCAGACCAACTCCACACAGGCCTACGAGCTTTACAAGACCGCGCGCCGTTTCGCCGGACTTGACAAGCCTGCGGAAGACGAGAATCCTCCTCTTGTATATGACCTATATACGGGCACCGGCACCATCGCCAACTTCGTGGCCCGCAACGCCTCGAAAGTCATTGGAATCGAATATGTCGAGGAAGCCATTGCCGACGCGCGTCTGAACTCGGAAGTGAACGGCATCGGGAATACCGATTTCTTCGCCGGGGATATGAAGGATATTCTCACCGATGAATTCATCGAACGACACGGATGCCCGCAGGTGATGATCATAGATCCACCCCGCGCCGGAATGCACGAGGATGTGGTAAAGGTTATCATGAACGCCGAGCCGGAAGTGATAGTATATGTCAGCTGCAACCCAGCGACCCAGGCCCGGGATATCGCTCTGCTTGATTCAAAATATAAGGTGACCGACATACAGCCCGTCGATATGTTCCCCCACACTCATCACGTTGAGAACGTGGTCAGAATGGTAAAAAGATAGAATCATCGCCCCATTCCCATTCTCCGGCATTGGCGGCTGATGCAAAATTGAACTTTCCTATCCCGAGATCGATTTCGTTCTTGGGATAATTTTTTATGTTATGTATTCTCAGGTTCCCATTTTCGTCAAGGCGAACCCTTACCGTCTGGCGGTTGAGCGATGAAGGAGCACAGGCAAGTCCTTCGAGACCTCCGGAGAGGAACGGATACTTTCCGCAAGCCTTCTTGAATTCCTTATCGCTGCCTTCAAAGAAATCGCGCGGGGAGAGATCATGACGATGCGACATCTTCATAGCCCATGAAGAAAGAATAGTCTGCGTCTTTTCCTCTGGATATCCAAAAGTGACGATAAACGGAATCGTCTCATAGACATGCTTCGGAATATCAATGTCCTTCTCCGAAAACGTTCCTCCCACGAAACAGGTTCCCAGACCGAGCCCGACGGCCTTCATCACGAATTGCTCGGCGAAAAATCCGGCCCGTTCCACGGCATTTGCAAACGAAGCGTCTACTATGCACACAAGATAGTTCCTGACATTCCCGAACATTCCATAGCTTCTTGAAAATCCACGGAAAGGATCTCCGTTGTCAAAAATTAACTGGAAATTCAGGCCGGCCTCATGAGTGTTCGTCATCGTAACTTCCGCCATAAGGGAACTTTTGATCTCGCCTGTGAGAGGCTCGTTTTTATATCTTCTAACGGAATGCCGCTCCCGCAGCTGCTCAACAGAATAATTCATATTGTTGTAGAGTAAAGTTTTTGGAGAAAGGCGGATGGCAGGATTAATTCTGCCATCCGCCCTGATGAATCAATAAATATTATTCGGGTTCGAGTTCTTCGAGATTTATATCGAAATGCTCGAGGAAATTCATGGTCTTTGCGATATAGTCGGCCATCACGACATCCTCGTCTACAAACGGGACCTCCTTGCGGAACTCCCTCATGATCATTTCGATATAAGGCGAAGACTTAAGTGGACGTCTGAAATCGATTCCCTGCGCGGCATTCATAAGCTCTATGGCGGCAATATATTTCAGATTGTCGATTATTTTATGGAGCTTGGTGGCCGCGTTGGCACCCATCGAGACGAGGTCTTCCTGCCCGTTGGAGCTGACTATTGAATCGCATGAAGCCGGCCAGGAATACATCTTGTTCTGGCTCACCACCGATGCAGCAGCATACTGCGGAATCATAAATCCGGAATTCAGGCCCGCATGAGCCACAAGAAACTCCGGCAGCCCGCGGTTGCCGAGAATCAGCTGGGCCACCCTTCTTTCCGATATGTTCCCGAGCTCATGGATCGCCACTCCCATATAATCAAAAGCGAGGGCAAGAGGTTCGCCATGGAAGTTGCCGCCGGAAATAACCATATCTTCATCGGGGAATACGGTGGGATTGTCAGTGACTGAGTTAATCTCGACATGAAGGATGTTGGTGACATAATGCATCGCATCCTTCACCGCACCGTGGACCTGGGGAATGCATCTGAAAGAATACGGATCCTGAACGTGAGTCTTCTCCCGTCTGATGATCTCGCTCCCCTTAAGAAGTTTCCTGAATACGGCCGCCGTCTCGATCTGACCTGCATGGGGCCTTACACGCTGCAGACAGTCGTAGAAAGGCTCGATCCTGCCGTCGTAAGCCTCAAGCGACATTGCCCCGAAAAGGTCGAAACAGTTGACAAGATGCCAGGCGTCGATAAGCGCCTTGATGCCGTTGGCGCTCATGAACTGCGTGCCGTTGAGAAGGGCGAGTCCCTCCTTCGACTGGAGCTTTATCGGCGACCATCCGAAACGATTAAGGATCTCGATGCTGCGGATCCGCTTCCCCTCGTAGAAGACCTCTCCCTCGCCTATTAGAGGCAGGAAAAGGTTGGCCAGAGGCGCAAGATCGCCGGATGCGCCGAGCGAACCTCGGTCATAGACCACCGGGATAATATCGTTGTTGTAGAAATCGAGCATTCTCTCCACGGTCTTCACCTGGGTTCCGCTGAATCCCATCGACAATGCGTGTGCTTTTAAAAGGAGCATCAGCTTGACGATCAGAGGATCCACTGGCGTTCCGATGCTGCACGAATGGCTTTTGACAAGATTCTCCTGTAATGTCGAAAGCTCGTCGCGTGAAATATGCTTGCTGCAGAGCGATCCGAATCCGGTGGTCACTCCATAAATAGGCTCATTGGTGGAATCGGTCTTGAAATCAAGATATTCACGGCATTTCTCGATTCTCGCCTTCCCCTCTTCCGAAAGGATAAGGCGTGTCTTGTCGCGAAGCAGACGCTCCACGATATCGTATGTCAGTCTTCCCGACCCTATTGCATAAACTTCGAGTTTTTCCATACTGGAATCTATTAGGAAATCAAATCTTAACAGAGGAGAGCAGAGCCGTCTCAAACTCTACGACCTCGGTCTGAACATTGTCGCATCTGGACGCATATTTTTCGGCGAGCTCCCGGTCATTAAGCGAAGATAGGTTTATTCTCACATTCAGCAATGCTCCGAGAGCACAGGTTCTCGCGCACATCATGGCGACGCATGCATCGGTGATGGCGTTCTGATTGCCCTTTTTCGCTATAGCTGCAATCGACGGCATGATCGACAACGCAGTCTCAGCCACTGCCAAAGGGACATCGGCTGCTTTAATAGTGGCCGTCTCTATAGCCTCGGCACGCACGCTCTTCTCTTCGTCGGTTTCCTTCGGCAATTTAAAGGCCGAGAAAACACAGTTATAAGCTTCGGCATCCTTATCAATAAAGTCAAGGAAACTTATACGTGCCTTTTCGAGAGCAGGAGCGAGAGCCTTCATCTCATCCTCCACATCGGCATATTTCTTTCTGCCGATTGTGAGTGCGGTCACCATTTCAGCAAGCGAAGCCGAAAGGGCGCCACACAGGGCGGAAACCGAACCTCCGCCGGGAACAGGATCTTTGCCGTAAGTGGCCGCCAGAAATTCCTTTAATGTCAAATCTTGTAGATTCATGGTATTATAATGGTTAGAGGGTTATCTATTGGATTATTTGTTGGTGTTGACTACATTGCCTTTATATACAGTGGTTCTCACGCAATTCATGCCCACGTAATAAGGAAGAACGTTAAAGTCGTCAGAATCAAGGATGGCGAAATTGCCTTCCTTCCCAACCTCTATCGACCCCATCGACTGCGCGCGTCCTATGGCGGCAGCTCCGTTAAGGGTGAGAGCGGTAACAGTCTCTTCGATCGTCATGCCCATATAGATACAGGCGAGGGCGATCGTGAGCGGAATCGAACCGCTGAAGCAAGAGCCGGGATTAAGATCGGTAGCCAACGCGACGGCGCATCCTGCGTCGATCAACTTCCTGGCAGGCGCATACGGTTCCTTCAAGGCAAAAGCCGTGAGGGGAAGGAGTGTCGCAACCGTATCTGACGAAGCCATTTTCTTTATCCCCTTATCAGAGATATGAAGAAGATGGTCGGCGGATACGGCTTCAAGGTCTGCGGCAAGTTCGGCCCCGCCCAGAGTAACGATTTCGTCGGCATGCAGTTTCAGTTTATATCCCAGAGCCTTCGCTGCCTTCAGGATTCTCTTTGTGTCTTCAAGTTCAAAAACATTCTTCTCGCAGAAAACATCGCAGAATTCGGAAAATTCCTTTGCCGGAGGAAGCATCTCGGCGATCAGAAGATCAACATATTCTGCGGTACGGCCCTTGAAGCGGGACGGAACGGCATGGGCACCGAGAAAAGTCGTGGCTATTCCTATGCGGGAAGAAAGACTGTGTCTGAGCTTGTCGGCGACCCGGAGCATCTTCATCTCGGCGGTCAGGTCAAGACCGTATCCACTCTTAACCTCGACCGCGGTGACTCCCATCTCGATCATTCGGGCTATAAACCATTCGGCTTTGTGGAAAAGGGAGTCCTCGCTTTCGATCCATGTGGCATCGACGGTCGACTGAATTCCACCACCTCTCTCCATGATCGACATATAGCTCTCTCCCTTTAGTCGCCAGGAGAACTCCTCTTCCCTGAATCCTCCGAAGATAAGATGAGTATGCGAATCCACGAAACCCGGGAGAACGACTTTGTTTTCAAGATTCAGAACCCGGCATTCATAATGATCGTAAATTGATTCCACAGTGCCGTTGTCGACGCCGGCATATCTGATGATGCCGTCAACGACAACCACTATGCCGTGCCTTATCACCGACAGCTCCGACATCTCCTGCCCTTTCTTAGCGGACGTACCAAGAGGGGTGACAATAGTGCAATCCTTTAAAATCAGATTTCCCATGGCAATCACTCATCCATGATTCTGGATTCAAGAACCTGTGAATATGAGAAGTCCTCAAGGCCGAGATAATACATGGCGGTGTCGACCAGAGCAGCCATAGGGACAAGGCCGATGATCTCGCTTCCGGCGATTGTCACGCCCCATCTCTTAGCCTCAAAGCGGACTGTCTCGAAAACGCGATAAAGAGCGGTTTTCGTGAAATCGGTCATATTGATCGAGACCTGAACCATACCTTTGTCGGGAAGATCAACGCCCATTGCTTTCACAAAACGGAACCCTCCGTTAATATGGCGGATCTTCTTACTGATGTTTGTGGCGATGTCAAGGCGAGTAGTGTTAAGATTGATGTTATAAGCTACAAGCGGCATTCTGGCTCCCACTGCGACGGTTCCTGCTGTCGGGTGTCTCTCCTCGGGCCCGAAATCAGGATGCCATTCCGGCTCATGAATTTTTTCGGCCATACCCTCGAACTCCCCTTTTCGGATTGATGCAAGATTCTCACGGTGTGGTGCGCTTGCCGATTTTTCGTAGAGGAAAACCGGGAACTTGTAGTCATTGCCGATAGCCTCGCCCACCTCTTTCGATAGGCGTATGCAGTCGTCCATAGTAGCGTTCTTGATGGGGATGAAAGGGATTACGTCGACAGCACCCATACGGGGATGCTGTCCCTCATGTTTGTTGAGGTCTATGAGTTCGACAGCCTTTCCTACCGATTCGAGCACCGCCTCCTTGAGAGGCTCATATTCTCCTACAACGGTAACTACAAGACGGTTATGGTTCTCGTCGTTAGAATAGTCAAGAAGCTTGACGCCTTTCTTTCCTCTGAAGGAATCGACTATTTTTTCTATTTTCTCTCTATCTCTGCCTTCACTGAAGTTAGGCACACATTCGATTATCTGATTCATATTTTTAGTAAAAGAAATTTGACATTGTTAAATTCCCCGCAAATCCATTCTTACCACGATCTGTTAGCCCATTATGGACTTCAGCATTTCCTCGTCGGCGATAAACGGCTCGGTGATCATGAAACCGTTGTCGGCCTGGGTGTCGTTCCATTCCTTAACCGTTGACATTGCGTTCTCGTTACGGGCCCAGTTACGGCGCGCGACACCGCCCATCACGTCCCAGAGCATGGCCTTCCTCAGGATGTCGTCCACACGGTCCGAACCGTCGCATACCATTCCGAAGCCGCCGTTGATGGCCTTGCCGATACCTACGCCTCCTCCGTTATGGAGCGCCACCAGACTCATGCCTCTCGCGCAGTTACCGGCAAAACACTGCACCGCCATATCGGCCATCACATTCGAACCGTCCTTTATATTGGATGTCTCCCTGAATGGAGAATCGGTTCCGCTCACGTCGTGATGGTCGCGACCGAGCATGATGGGACCGACCTCACCCTTACGCACCATATCGTTGAATTTAAGAGCGATATTGAGACGGCCCATGGCGTCCTGATAAAGGATTCTTGCCTGAGTTCCGACAACAAGGGCGTTCTTCTCGGCATCCCTTATCCAGTTGTAGTTGTCGCGGTCCTGACCTCTGCGGTCGGGATCAATGCAGCTCATGGCGGCTTGGTCTGTCTTCACCAGGTCTTCATGCTTACCGCTCAGGCAGACCCAGCGGAAAGGACCGTATCCGTAATCGAAAAGCATCGGGCCCATGATGTCTTCAACGTATGACGGCCAGATGAAGCCATCCTTCTCATCGATACCGTTCTTTGAAATCTCCTTCACTCCGGCGTCATAGATGGCCTTCATGAATGAATTACCATAGTCGAAGAAATATGTACCGCGTCCCACGAGCTCCTTTATGGCGGCGAAATGACGCTTCAGCGAATCGTCGACGCTGTGTCTGAACCTCTCAGGATCTTTATGAAGCATCTCCGTTCTCTCTTCGAAACTAAGGCCTACCGGGCAGTATCCTCCTTCATAAACGGCGTGGCACGACGTCTGGTCGCTGAGGAGTTCTATGTGTTTGTTGTTTTCAACCGCATATTCAAGCAGGTCGACGATATTGCCATGATAAGCGATCGAAAGCGGACGTTTCTCCTTCATCGCCTTTTCTGCGATTTCAAAAGCCTCGGGAATCGAGTCGGTGATTTCGGAAACCCATCCCTGGTCATGGCGGGTCTTGATTCTCGACATATCCACTTCGGCGATAATGGCTGTTGCTCCGGCGATCTCGGCGGCTTTAGGCTGAGCGCCGCTCATGCCTCCAAGGCCTGAAGAAACAAAGAGATGCCCCTCGAGGTTTCCGCTGTCGGGAATTCCGAGTTTCATTCTGCCTGCGTTAAGAAGAGTGTTGAATGTTCCATGAACAATACCTTGCGGACCGATATACATCCAGCCCCCGGCGGTCATCTGTCCGTAATTCGCCACCCCCATCTGCATTGCCTCGTGCCAGTCATGGGGATTGTCGAACATTCCGACCATCATCGCGTTGGTGATGATGACTCGGGGAGCATCCTTGCGCGACGGGAAAAGGCCCAACGGATGTCCCGATTCGACTACAAGAGTCTGTTCGTCGGTCAGCTCCTCGAGATATTTCTTTATCAGACGATATTGCAGCCAGTTCTGACAGACCTGACCTGTCTCTCCGTATGTGACGAGTTCGTAGGGATAAAGGGCGATGTCAAAACAAAGGTTGTTGTCGATCATGACCTGAAAAGCCTTTCCGGCAAGACACTTCCCTTTGTATTCGTCGATAGGTCTGGCGGCAAGGTCTCCTTCCGGTCTCCAGCGGTAGGCATAGATGCGGCCGCGGGTGCGCAACTCCTCCAGAAATTCCGGTGCAACCTTCTCATGCAGCTCCACAGGAAGATAACGCAAGGCATTTTTCAATGCCGTCACTGTCTTTTCGGGAGTCAGAGTGTATCCTCTGTCAGGGGCTCGTCTGATGCCCTCCTTAAATTCCGGATATTCCGGCAAAACAGAATCCAGAACGATTCTTTTATTCTTCATGATAAGTCAATTTAGGTTATCAAGGTATTTCGGTCTTGAGATTTCAAGAAACAGTTTCTTATCTTTTCCTGCAATCCCAAGGGGTGATTAGCCGATTAATTTCTTCTTTGGCAAATATACAAAAAATTGCAAGAATTATACTATATTTGTGTCCTGAAACAGAAAAATTCGATATGGATCAGATACCGTTCACCCATTTACACGTTCATTCACAATACAGTCTGCTTGACGGAAAGGCGTCTATTCCGGAACTTGTCGACAAGGCCATAGCCGACGGCATGAGGGGAATAGCGCTCACCGACCATGGAAATATGTTCGGAATAAAGGAATTCTGCAATTATGTTGATAAAAAGAATTCCGAACTTCCCGACGACCGGAAGTTCAAGCCCATTCTCGGATGCGAGATGTATGTGGCCCGCAATAAGATGACTGAAAAAAAGGACAAGACCGACAACGGATATCATCTGATCGTTCTGGCTAAAAACAGCAAGGGCTACCACAACCTGATTAAACTTGTGAGCAAAGCCTTTACCGAGGGCTATTATTACAAGCCGAGAACCGACAGAGACGAACTGGCCGCCCATCGCGAGGGGCTGATAGTATGTTCGGCCTGTCTGGGAGGCGAGGTCCCGCAGTTCATAATGCACGGAGATCTTGACAAGGCTGAGGAAAGAATACTCTGGTATAAGGAGACCTTCGGCGACGATTATTATCTGGAGCTGCAGCGTCATCAGACGTTCAAGCCTAACGCCAACACCGAGGTCTATGCTGAGCAGATGAAGGTGAACGAGCATCTGATAAAGTTCGCGAGAAAGCACAATATAAAGCTGATCGCCACCAACGATGTCCACTTCACATTCGAAGACGACGCCGAAGCCCACGACCGCCTTATATGCGTCTCGATGCAGAAGCGTTTCTCAGAACCGCGCCTGCATTACACCAAACAGGAATGGCTCAAGACCACCGCGGAAATGCGTGAGATATTCAAGGATATCCCTGAGGCCATCGACAACACCAAGGAGATTCTCGATAAAGTCGAGACTTACAGCATCAACCATGCCCCCATCATGCCCTTCTTCCAGATTCCCGAGGAATTCGGAACCGAGGCTGAATACAGAAGCCGACTCACTGAAAAGGATCTTTTCGATGAATTCACCCAGGACGAGAACGGCAATGTAGTCCTTTCGGAAGAAGACGCGAAGAAGAAGATTGAACGTCTGGGGGGCTACGATAAACTCTACCGCATCAAATTCGAGGCAGATTATCTCGAAAAACTGACGATGGAAGGCGCGCTGGAAAGATATGGAGACCCGCTTCCTGATGAAGTGAAGGAGCGTCTGAAATTCGAACTATATATAATGAAGACCATGGGCTTCCCCGGATACTTCCTCATTGTCCAGGACTTCATCAACACCGCCAGAAAGAAACTCGGTGTCAGCGTCGGCCCGGGCCGTGGTTCGGCGGCGGGAAGCGCCGCCGCCTACTGTCTCGGCATTACGCAGATCGACCCTATCAAATATGACCTGCTGTTCGAGCGTTTCCTGAATCCTGACCGTATCTCCCTTCCTGATATCGACGTCGACTTCGATGACGACGGTCGATATGAGGTACTCAAATACGTGACTGAAAAATATGGCGCCGAAAAGGTGGCCCATATAATCACCTTCCAGAGCATGGCGACAAAACAGGTTATCAAGGATGTCGCAAAGGTTATGGAAGTGTCGCTTCCTGAATCAAACAGACTTACACGTCTCGTTCCGGACCGCTTGCCGGAAGTGAACGGCAAGACCCCCAAGATCAACTTCAAGAACTGTCTTCTCTACTGCAAGGAGTTTGCAGCGGAAAAAGAGAATCCAAATGAACTTATCCGGGAGACGATGAAATACGCCGAACAGCTCGAAGGCAACGTCCGCGGAACGGGTATCCATGCCTGCGGCGTGATCATCAGCCGCGACGACATCACCGACTGGGTGCCTGTCTCGACAGCCACAGACTCTGACGGTGAGAAAGTGATCGCCACCCAATACGAGGGCAGCATCATCGAGGACACCGGTCTGATCAAAATGGACTTCCTGGGCCTGAAGACTCTTTCCATCATTAAGGAGGCACTCGAAAACATAAAGAACAGAAGAGGATTCGATCTTGACATCGACCATATACCCCTTGACGACAAACCGACATTCGATCTCTACTGCCAGGGCAATACCACCTCGACGTTCCAGTTTGAGTCGGCGGGAATGCAGAAACACCTGATATCGCTTCATCCGACCAAGTTCGAGGATCTTATAGCGATGAACGCACTTTATCGCCCGGGTCCTATGGACTACATCCCCTCATTCATCAAGAGAAAGCACGGCGAAGAGGAGATAAAATACGACATTCCAATAATGTCGAAATATCTTGAGGAGACTTACGGCGTCACAGTCTATCAGGAGCAGGTGATGCTTCTGTCGCGTCTGCTCGCCAATTTCACCCGAGGAGAATCGGATATGCTCCGAAAGGCAATGGGAAAGAAGCAGATCGACAAGATGCAGAAGCTCAAGAAAAAGTTCATGGCCCAGGGCATGGGCAACGGGCATTCGGAGCAGTCGCTTGAGAAGATATGGGCAGACTGGGAGAAATTCGCATCCTACGCCTTCAACAAGAGTCACGCCACCTGCTACACATGGGTAGCCTATCAGACCGGATATCTCAAGGCAAACTATCCTGCGGAATATATGGCAGGCGTAATGAGTCGTAACCTTTCGGGGGGCGACAAGATCAAGACAGTGATGGATGAATGCCGAAGAATGGGCATCGATGTCAAGGGGCCTGATATAAATGAATCGCTCGAGAAGTTCAGCGTTACGGCTAAAGGTGAAATCCGTTTCGGGCTCGGGGCAGTAAAGGGCGTCGGAGCAAACGCAGTGAATGCAATCATTTTCGAGCGTAAGAATAATGGTCCGTTCAAGGATATCTACGACTTTGTCGAGCGTGTGAATCTCAGCGCATGCAACCGTAGCGCTATCGAGAACCTTGCGATGGCGGGATCCTTCGACAGTATGGGAATCATGAGAGAGGCGTTCGTACATCCCGTGATGGATTCAACTTTCACTGATCAGCTTGTGAAATACGGGCAAAGCATACAGAACGATAAAAACTCACTGCAGATGAGCCTTTTCGGCGACTTCGAGCCTATAGAGACCAATAAGCCGCAGATCCCCGATGCTGTGCCATGGGACAGGCTAAAGCTTCTGGAGAAGGAGAAGGAACTCGTAACGCAATATCTTTCGGCTCACCCTCTCGATCCATATTATATGGAATTGAACTACGGATGCAACACTCCGATCGAGGAGCTCGCCGATAAGAAAAAGATCGGAAACAAAATCACGACCGGCGGACTTGTGACAAAGGTCATGACTAAACTATCTCGAGCCGGAAACGAATTCTCTATCATTGAATTTGACGGATTCAACGGCAAGAGCGAACTTATGCTCACCGGCAACAACCATCGGACATATCACGATTCGTTCACTGTCGGAATGCCGATATTTATGAAACTCAGCTATGTGGCGGCCAGGTTTAACCCCGAAATGGCTGATCTTAAGATCGAGGAGATATCCCCTCTCGATTCTAAAGTCGGCAATATCGCCAACGCTGTTCTGGTTCATATTCCAAAAGATTATGCCAATCCTGAATTCTTCAGCCAGCTGAAGGAACTCCAGGGAGACAAACGACCCGGAGAACTGTTTTTTGAGATCAGGGATCCGGAAACCAAACAGACTATACGCCTGAGGGCAAGGAAAAGAATCCCCTTGACACGCGACTTCGTCGACATAATGGAGAAATATCATCTTAAATATAAAATATCAACAATTAACAATTAAAAAAATGGCAATTCAATTAACAGATCAGACAGCCCGAGAGGCTATCGAATCAGGCAAAGTTGTTGTGATTGATTTCTGGGCAACCTGGTGCGGTCCCTGCATGAAGCTTGGCCCGGTTGTTGAGGAACTCGCCGAGAAATATGGCGACAAAGCCGTTATCGGCAAGATCAACATCGAGGAAAACGATGAGATCGTGGCAGAAAACAGAATCAGAAGTATTCCGACAGTTCTCTTCTTTAAAGGCGGCGAAGTGGTCGACAGAAGCGTCGGCCTTGTAAAACTTGCCGAACTTGAGGCAAAACTTCTTCCACTGCTCTAATCAGACACTTCTGCAAAAAATGTTCGGATCCGTCTCTTGTTTGAGATTGATCCGAACAATTTTTATCCGCCTCTTATCTTATAATTCTCTCTTATAATTCCATTATAATTCCATCCTAAATAATATCATTCCTTCCTTTCCGGCCTTCCGAACATTCGGAACGTACGGGTATAATATGGAGTGTCAATCTGGGATATGATCACACCTTTCTTCGTAGAGGCATGGATGAAATTCGATTCATCTATCATAATTCCTACATGGGAAATACGCTCGGGATCTTTACCCGTGGCAAAAAACACAAGATCTCCTTTCGTCACATCCTTCTTGTCAAGACATCGGCAGAAATCTGCCTGTTTTGCTGAATTCCGTGGTATCTTTATTCCCGTCACATTCTCATATACCTTCATCACCATCCCGGAGCAGTCGGTTCCCTCCCCTTTGTCACTTTTGGCATAGCAATAAGGCGTTCCAAGCCATGTCATGGCTTCGTCAACGAGGGGAGAGTCTTTTTTGAAGTGATTTTTCTCAAGTCTGAGTGTTTCAACTTTGGCATATCCATTGTCATCACGACTTTTACGCGAACTGCGGCAACCGGATAATCCTACGACTGAGACACTGAGAATCAACAAGATATAAAAATAATTTCTCCTTAATCTTCGTTTAGCCCACATATAGATAAGCGTTTATGAATTATAAATGCTATTTACAAATGCAAATTTAAATAAAAAGACTAATAAAATCCAAAACCAAAATGTAAAAAATCTTACATTATAAGCATAAAACTACCTATTGATAATGAATCATGCTTAAAAACGTTAAATTTAACAATTTACTGTTAAGGTCGATTTAATTGGTAATTTTTTTGCATTTACTTTGCAGGAGGATATTCCACTGAAGGGTTTTGCAAAGCAGAAGTTAAACCTTACTTAAACCATAATATGAAAATATCAAAACATCGGAATATGAAGAAATTCAGATTAATTGCAGGAACATTATGCGTAGCGGCTATTACGTCGTGCGTAATGGCGGAGACCCCGCAGTTTATCAAGACCGCGGCCTCGACATCATTTGAGACAGATTTTACCGTAGCTGCCGAAAAGACAGTAAACGCCGTTGTAAGCATCAAAAGCTATACCACCCGCGTTCAGAATCCCTATGGCAACGGGGGGTATGACCCTTTCGGCGGAATGTTCGATTTCTTCTTCGGACAGCCCCAGCAACGCCAGCAGCCTCAGCAGCGTCAACAGAGAAGGAAAAGCGAGCCTGTGCCAAACGGGCTTGGTTCGGGAGTGATCATTTCAGAAGACGGTTATATCGTGACCAACAATCACGTGATTGCCGACGCCGACAAGCTGGAGGTTCTTCTCAACGATAATTCCACCTATGAGGCAAAGATAATAGGCACCGATGAAGCTTCCGACCTGGCATTGATCAAGATCGATGCAAAGGGACTCTCCCCTATTGTTTTCGGAGACAGCGAGGCTGTCAAAGTAGGAGAATGGGTTCTTGCTGTCGGCAATCCTTTCGGATTCAATTCGACTGTAACGGCCGGCATCATCAGCGCCAAGGCAAGAAGTCTGGGTCAGAATAATCAGAAGGGTGGTCTCAGCATCGAATCGTTCATTCAGACCGACGCAGCCCTGAATCCTGGAAATTCCGGCGGCGCTCTTGTTAACCTAAAGGGAGAGCTGATAGGCATCAATTCAGCTATTTACAGCAATACCGGAAGCTATTCGGGCTTCTCGTTCGCTATTCCTACCACAATCGTCAAGAAAGTGATGACCGACCTCCGTCAGTATGGAACGGTTCAGAGAGCCGTTCTTGGATGCCAGGTGATCGAACTTGACGCCAAACTTGCTAAAGAGAGAGACATCACGGCAACCAAATTCGGTCTGCTTATTGACGGAGTCACCGACAGGAGTACGGCCAAGGAGCTCGGATTGCAGAAAGATGACGTGATCACAGCGATCAACGGCGTTGAGGTCCACAATCATGCCGAACTTGTTGAGCAGCTCAATAAATTCCGCCCCGGCGACCAGATCTCTATCACTTACATCAGGGCAAACAAGAAATACACCAAGTCAGGAACCCTGCGTAACCTCCAGGGAAGCACGGCCATTACCAAGAAAGGGGATTTCTCCGAGCTCGGGTGTGCCTTTATGAAACTTACGAATGAGAACAAACAGCACCTCGGAATCTCCAATGGTGTGAAAGTAACCGGTCTTAAAAACGGTTGCTTCAAGGATGCCGGAGTAAAAGAAGGTTTCATCATAACGGAAATCAACGGCATGAATGTCAACACTGCCGATGACGTTGAAAGAGTTTACAATTCGATTATGAAATCGGACGACGAAGACAAAGTGATGTTCATCACCGGTATCTATCCCACCGGAAAGAAGTATTATTATGCAGTAAATCTCAGCGAGGAATAATCTGAGATACATTCCATAATCTCGGAGGGACCGGCAGATGTCGGTCCCTCTCTGTATCTACTTCTTTGAGCAAGTCTGTCAATCATTTTATACTAAGGACACTGATTTCTGGAATAAATGCATGATTAATCGCGAATTTTAAAATAATGCTATATTTTAACACATTGTGAAAAATAATAATAGATATTTATTTGTTACAATTATAAAATAAACCTTAGTCATTATACGTTATTTTTTAAACATGATCGCAAAGATCTGTTCTTAATGCAATGGCTTTATCACAAATTGCATCAATTTTGGAAAGACAAATATGAGACAACTAAAGATAACAAAATCCATTACAAACCGCGAAAGCGCATCTCTCGACAAGTATCTGCAGGAAATTGGACGTGAAGAGTTAATCTCAGTCAGTGAGGAAGTTGAACTCGCACAAAGAATTAAAAAAGGAGACCATGCAGCTCTTGAAAAACTCACAAAAGCGAATTTGCGTTTCGTGGTATCGGTAGCCAAGCAATATCAGAATCAAGGCTTGAGTCTTCCGGACCTAATCAACGAGGGAAATCTGGGTCTGATCAGAGCAGCCCAGAAATTTGATGAAACAAGAGGTTTCAAATTCATATCCTATGCCGTGTGGTGGATTCGTCAGTCTATTCTGCAGGCTCTCGCAGAGCAGTCGAGGATAGTAAGGCTCCCGCTCAACCAGGTTGGATCTCTGAATAAAATTACAAAAGAGCTCTCAAAATTCGAGCAGGAGAATGAAAGACGTCCTTCTCCGGAGGAACTTGCTGAGCGCCTTGACATGCCGGTCGACAAAGTGTCTGACACGATGAAAGTGTCGGGAAGACATATATCTGTCGATGCTCCGTTCGTGGAAGGCGAGGACAACTCCCTTCTCGACGTGCTTCCGAACGAAGACAGCCCGATGGCCGACTCGAACCTCAATCAGGAATCCCTTTCCAAAGAGGTTGACAGAGCTTTAAAACAGCTTTATGACCGAGAGAGAGAGATTCTGAAAATGTTCTTCGGAATCGGATGTCAGGAAATGACTCTCGAAGAAATCGGTGCGAAATTCGATCTCACCAGAGAGCGTGTGCGTCAGATCAAAGAGAAAGCGATCAGACGTCTTAAAGGTCAGAAAAGCAAACTGCTCAAGAGTTATCTCGGTGAGTAATAACAATTAAAGGATGAACCTCCTAAAACTCAAAAGTATGTCCGGTATCGGAATGAAAATTCTGATATCGGGCTTTATTTTTTCTTTTTCAGCTATTTCAGCTTATTCAGCCGGACCCGTATCTGAGAAAAAAGACAGCCTGCAGGCTGAAGGACACGGCAGCATATTCCCGGAAAAATCATACGATCTCTCCAAATCCCATTTCACCTGGGGCGCGGAAGCCGGAGCATCTATCGACTGTACGGGACATGACCTTTCCACTTTCGACGTAGATGTCAATCTGGGATATAAAAACCGCCTAATCGATATTCTTGGTGTCAGTGCCGGTATTCACAGATCAGTTCAGAACGGAGCAAACTTCATCCCCGTCTGTTTAGTGTTCAGAAGTTCTTTTCGTAAAAAACCTTCTCTCTTCTTCCTTAATCTTAAAATGGGTTACTCTTTCAATACTATCGGAGATTCGCCGACATTCGGCGACTTCTGCTCATCGCTTGGTTGCGGAATCAATCTTTCGAAGACAAGGAGGGTGAAGACATTTCTGATAGCCTCTCTGGGATATAGATATTTCAATAAGCGTCACCAGGCCTTTGTGGAAAAACTCGACACTCATTATGTCTATATAGCCCAGCTGACTTTTGGAGTGAATTTTTAGAGCATGTTGTTGGAGAAAGCCTCCTCATAACACTCTTCTGTAAACATCTCCGACCAGCCTCAAAACAGATCTCTGGCGGGGAATTGGTCGGAATACTTAAGGCGCAGTCTGTCTATAAGACGCTCAAGCTCTCGGGTGAAGTGGAAGCCGGTCCAGACTCCGCTGTTCATCGTAATGACCCAGCATTCGTTATCTGCGAATTTCACAACCAGAGCATGTGCCGACGATAGAGTCCCGCTTCTTGACATCTTCCCTTTCCCATCGGTTTCAGTCCATCCGAAACACATTTTTTCTCCTTTGTCAAAAGCTGTCATCAAGTCGATGCTTGAAATCCGCAATATATCCTTTCTTACGCCTGTCCCATCAATGGAGGCGACAAACCGATTAAGATCGGCAGCAGAAGCGACCCAACCTCCGGCACCCATCAGCGCATTGATGTTAGCGCCGCCATAACATCTGTCGACCATTTTCCCGCTTCCGTTAAACTCCTCTACAAGCTCGCTGTCGGGAGAATAATATTTCACCTCGCGCGGATGACGTAGGTCGTAATAGTTTGTTGCAGGCCGAAACCCGTAACAGCCGATCGGATGCAGAATATTCTGCTGCACATATTCCCAGTAGCTCATGCCGCTCACCTTCTCGATCACCCTCGACAGAAGCATGTAGCCGAAATTTGAATATCGTCGTCCTGCGCCAGGATGAAATCCAAGCCGTCGTCCCATCACTATCTTTATCAGGTCATCATTTGTCGGAGCTCTGTCGAGATGTTTGGCCTTGATGATTTCAGCAGTATTAAACATCGGGTCGCCGGCTCCCAAAGTGAACCCTCCCTTGTGGAGAAGGAGATCCTCGACCGTGATATCCTTGATCCTTTCATCCCGGATTGCCTCCGTAAATCCCCGGTCATTCAGAATACCCTGCGCGCCTAAAACCCTCGATTTAAGATTTAGTTTACCTGTTTCTACAAGCTTCATTATAGCTGTCGCGGTGATGAGCTTTGAAACGGATGCTATCCTCATGATAGAGTTCGCTTCCATAGGAATTCCCTTTTCTCTGTCGGCAAAACCAAAGCCTTTTGCGAAAAGAAGCGAATCATTTCGCGAAACCGCTATCGACATTCCCTTGATGTCCCATTTCCCCATAAATCGGTTAATGTCGGCTTCAAGTTCTTTGTCAGCCATAAAATCCGACGCCTTGTTGGATATTGTATCCGACCATAATACAGCTGCCTTTTTCTTATAATGACCTGTCTCAGTATTGTCGCCCTTCTGAATCATTGAAATGATCATTATCACAAAAGAAACAATACATAACGAGATAATGGATATTGTAGTATACTTTATGTTTCTTCTTTTCATCAAATTATTATTATAAAGTCAGCGCCTGGAGGAAAGTTCAGCTTTCCAACACAAAATTACAAAATTTTCAACTTTTCAAACAACCTTTAAACATGAATATTCACTTTAAATAGAATCATATTCTTACGCCTAAACCCAGCATCAGATGCTGGGAATCCTTAAAGCCAGTGAGACGATATCCCACGTTCAGATAAAGGAAATCGGTAATAAAGGTTTTCAAGAAGAGAGACTGAAAAAATCTACCATTGCCAACCGGACAGACGATATCGCATCCCACTCCGGCATTTATAGTGAATATAGGCATGGAAAATTCGCAATGAGCCGATATGCCTGCGCTGATATGTTTTTCGAACGGAACATGAGAGTGTCTTATGTCTCCTCCCAATGTGCCGGGAATCCAATACGGATCAAGCCCCGCGCTCGCATCATATAAAAGATCTATCGCCGGTCCGGCCGCAATCCATCGATTGAATTTTCTTAAGAAGGATCCTTCGATACCCGCCACCGCGTATGTCCCGGGCCATATCTGCTGATTTATCCAAACGTCGGCTGTCCGTTTTCTCCAGGCTCCAAACACAAGAATGTCGCCGATCCATTTCTTTTGGTCGATTACCGCCGCATATTCCATGACATCGGAAGAATCTGTTTTTTCAATAATATCGTTCAATATATACGAAACTCCTACTGAGACACCTCCCGTGTTGACGCCATTATTGGCGAAAGAGGTGTTCCCGTTTGAATAATGATGGAATCCCAATCCATAAGATAGGATCCATCGTGAGGAGAGCTGTTGGTTCAGGTTTAGTCCCAACCCTATGTGTGCCGTAGCGCTTGTACTCACGGCGGCTGTATTTGTCTTGAAATATTTCCAGTCGAAAGCGACACCGAATTCCCATTCATATCCCAGCCAAAGCCTGCTGTTAAAATGCTTTATAGGATATCCTTGGAAAACATAGACCGACCATGGAGTCCCGAAGAGTCTTGAGAAAAAATCCTGTCGCTTCACCCCTATTCCCTGATAAAGGCCCTTATACAGCATCCCTTTCGGAGTCTCCGGATTAAAGCAGAAAGCCCCTCTGAGATCACCCGCGAGACTCGTCGACGCTTTTTTGCCTATGGGATTGTCCCCTTTTATGAAACTGTTGCCTCCAATGATCGGCCCCCCGGAAACGGCTGCCTCTATTTTCCAGAATACAGGACGGTCCGATACTTTTGTAATTGTGTCGCAAAATGCGTTCGATGCCACAGCCACAATCACAATAAGTGCCGGTAGGACTCTTGAAACGCTATGATTAATTTTCAAACGACTGAGCATATACATTTTTGTAATTATGGGCTTTTTACGAACCAACAAAACTATCGAAACGTTTTATAAGAAGATTTTGCAAATATTAGTAATGATCAAAAGATTATCCATATTAATCATATTTATTCTCTCGATCGGCTTTATGTCGCAGGCTGAGTTCCGATATGGAATACGGCTGGGCGGAATGTTTGCCAATGCAAGAGTGAAACGCACCCCCGGAATATCCATTTCCGGAAAAAGCGGATTCTCCGGAGGAATCGTTTTCGAATATCAGCATCCTAACAATGGCTTTGCAACCGACATAGGGATTTCGTATACACGCTACACCATAAAATTTCGCGACCCTCAGATGTATCCTGAAAATTTCGGAAGAAATTTTCTCGAAATTCCCCTTCATTTCAAATATAAATTCTGGATACCCAAGTTTTACGACCTCATAGCTCCGATGGTATATACGGGGCCTTCTCTGTTGATTAGGGTCGGAGACCGTCACCGCACCCAGGTGTCGACATGGAGATGTCAGCCCGGGTGGGATGTCGGGGTCGGCATAGACTTCGCCAACTTCATACAGTTAAGCGGAGGCTATAGATTCGGCATCGGAAATATTGTCAATAACTTCATGGGATGTCCGGATGCTTCAATCCGCTCCGATGGCTGGAACATTGCCGCCACAATTCTGTTTAAGTTCTAAGAGTGTGTTCCCTTTCAATCCCGTCTCTTCGCAGCAGCGCGTCAACGGTAGGCTTCTTCCCTCGGAATTCCACATAAAGTTCCATAGGGTCAGCCGTATCTCCGGCCTGGAGCATTTTCCTGAACTTCCCGGCATATTCCTTATCGAAGAGCCCGTTTTCAAGAAAAGCCGAGAAAGTATCGGCGTCAAGAAGCTCAGACCATTTATATCCGTAATATCCGGCGGCATAACCTCCCGAAAAAATATGTCCGAAAGAAGTGGAAACACAACATCCCGGCGTATGATCGAAACACTTCACCGAATCAACAGCGTTCGCCTCAAACCGCTCGACATCAAATGATTCTTCAAGAGGCCTCTCTATCAAATGATATTTCATATCGAGAAAACCGAACCCGAGTTGTCTCATGCATGAATAAGCAGCTCCGAACTGAGATGACTTAATAAACATATCAAGCAGATCCTGCGGTATTTTATCACCGGTTTTATAGTGTTTAGCAAAACCGTCGAGATATTCTTTCTGCATCAGGAAGTTTTCGTTAAACTGAGAGAAGAGTTCCACAAAGTCATGTTTCACATTCGTTCCGCTCAGTGAACAGTATTTTGCCTCCGACGACAGTCCATGAAGCGCGTGGCCGAACTCATGAAGGAAAGTCTCGACCTCCGAAGGCGTGAGTAAGACAGGCTCATCCCCTATTGGTTTGGAAAAATTACATACAATCGATATCAGAGGCAGTATCCTCTCGTTGTCTTCATTCTTATATTCGCCGCGAAATTCCGTCATCCAGGCTCCCGGGCTTTTACCCTCCCTATAAAAGAAATCCGCATAAAGGAGGCCCAGAAGTTTATTGTCTCCGTCGTAAACTTCATAAACTCTTACATCAGGATGATATTTCTCTACTTCGTTATTCTCAACGAAACGATAACCGTAAAGACGTGTGGCGAGACCGAATACACCGTCGATCGTATTGGTTAGCTCAAAATAAAGTTTCATATCCTCATCGCTAAAGGAAAACTTCTTATTCTTCAGCTTATCGAACCAATAGGAATAATCCCAGGGCATCAGTTTGAATTCCGCGCCCTCCGTCTGTTTGGCGAATTCCTCAAGTTCCCTTAACTCCTTTCTCATCGGCTCCTTGTAGACATCACGAAGATCAGTCAAAAAACTGATGACGTTCTCCGGAGTTTCGGCCATGGTATCCTGAAGACTGTTTTCAGCATAATTCTTTTTGCACATCAGTCGGGCAAGCTCAAGACGGGTATTGACTGTCTCACGGATTATTTCCCTATTATCGTATTTGCCCTTCGTATTCCTGCTGTTGTAAAGCCGATAGAGTCGTTCCCTCAGGTCGCGTCTTGATGAATATTGCATGAAAGGACGGTAAGAGGGAGCGAACAGCGTGACGAGATATGATGACCCGTCATCCACCTTCCCTTCTGCCGCTATTACTTCTTTTGCAGCATTTCCATACGATCGCCTTATTGATTCCGGAATACCCTCGAGATCTTCCTTCCTAAGCCAGAGTCTGCATTCAGGGTTCTTCATCTCGTTCGACACATTCTGTCCGAATCTTACCGAAAGATCTGAAAGTCTCGAGGATATCTCCTTAAGTCTGTTTCTGTCGTTTCCTTTCAGATTCGCTCCGTTTAGCAGAAATTCCTCATAAGTCTTTTTCAGAAGTCTTCTGTCTTCAGAAGAAAGAGAGAGATCTGCCAAAGAATCTTCATGACATTTCCGGATTCTGCTCCACAATTTCTCATTGAGCATCGTCTCGGTATGAAGCTCCGACAACAATGGCGTTACACGCGCCAGCACATCCATCATTTCAGGATCTCCAGAAGCGCTTTCGAGATTGCTCAACGCAAGAATTGATTTGGTTAATAATTTGCCGGTCCTGTCCAAGGCCACTATTGTATTCTCAAAAGTAGGATCCTCGATATTGTCGGCAATGGCATTGATTTCCTCTCTGTTACGCCTTACTCCCTCTTTAACTCCCTGTTCATAGTCGGCAGCGGTTATTGAATTGAAGGGAAGAGTGTCGAAAGGATATTTATTGTCTGAATTTAAAAGCGGATTCTCTCTTAAATCCTTTCTATTTTCCATAATTCTAATATCTTTCATTTCTATTTCATTTACACAAAATTACAAAAAAAGGACGAATGAAACAACTTCCATTCGTCCTTCATGATCAATTGGAGTGAACAATACTCCCGATAAGATTATTTGCTTTCGGCAACGCCTTCCATCACGACTTCGATACGGTTCTTTCCATCATAGAGGTTCTTGATGAACTTATTGAAGTCGGTAAGAGTAAGATTCTCAATAGCTGCCTTATGGCCGGAAATAGTATCGATTCCTCTTTCCCGGTCGATAAGATTCTGATTCCAATAGTTGTTTGTGCGGATCATGATGTCATACTGTTTGAGCGCGGCCTCGCGGACCTTGTTGAAGTTGGTTTCCGAAGCGCCTTCCCTCATCAGTTTGAGACATTCGTCATACGCTCTCTTGCGAAGTTTTTCCTGTTTTTCACCGCTTGTCTGGAAGAGGTAGATAAGCTGCCAGTCGCCGGTATAAGGACTTATTCCGGCGGCAGAATACGGACTGTATGTTCCGCCCTCCTCTTCGCGAAGAGTTTCGACATATACATTAGCGAGGATATCGCCGAGAATCTCCATCTTAACCGAATTCTCAATCGAGTAAGGTATGTTGGAACCTCCGATCTGGTTGAACACCTGTGTCGAAGGAGTCTTCATCTCCTGTTTGAAAATATCCGAGATCTGGCCCTTGGCATAAGAAATCGATGAAAGATCTTTCACGCTCGCTTTTTTCTTTTTGTCTCCGGGAAGAGAGGCGATATACTTTTCAAGAAGCGGTTTGATGCTGTCGATATTCACATTTCCTGTAAAGATGAATGTATAATCGGCGGCATTCTTCATCGACTCCTTTATCATAGAAAGCATCTGTGTATAATTGGCCTCCTCGACAGATTTGACAGTCTGCTGATTGAACATCGGATTGTTGCCGAAACGAGCCTTCAGCAGATGGGCGGAGAATATTCTCTCAGGCGAAACTTCATACGACTTGCAGAGTGTACGGGTAAAATCCATCTGCGAGTTATATGTCGAATCATCGGGATTGAGATTTGTAAAAGCTGTGTAGACAAGCTCCATAAGGGTCGGAAGATCTTTCACTGTCGATGTGCCGGCAAGAGAGTTGACTGTATTGCCGATGCTGTAACCGATGCCCACGCGTTTGCCTGCAAGATATTTCTGGAGTTTCGTATTGTCGAAATTACCGAATTTACTTGCCTGGAAAGCAGTGGGAATCATCTTCACATTAGCGGCCTGAGCGGGTGCATAAGAGCGAATGCCGCCATTTCGGAAAGCCGTCATGAGAATTTCATCAGACTTGAAGTCGGTCGGCTTGACGACAACTTTTACCCCATTCGACATCTCGAAAACCTGGGTGTCGAATTTGCCGGCCGTCTGAGCCTTGATCTTTCCAGGCTTAGGCTGATTGGCGATAAGAGGCTCCGTAATAACTTCATCGACATATGCCTCGTATTCCTTGTTGAGGATTTCATTCAGGCTTGTGATGAATTTCTCTTCGGTCACGATCTCCATACCGTCCTTCTTGGGAACGGAAACGGCGAGAACCTGGTTTTCCGGTGTAAGAAGTGTCGTGACAGCCTGATTGATAATTGCTACATTCAACGAAGGAAGGATCTGCTTGATCATAGAAAGCTCGTTCTCGATTCCCGGAGCAGGAACGTTGTCGATAAAATACCGGATCAATTCCTGGCCCAAAGCCTCGTTATAGGTATTCTTCCTTTCATTGAATGCTTTCTCGTATGATGAGAGCATTTCATCTTTCACACGCTTAAGCTCTGATTCGGTGAAACCTGTCTTGCACGCACGGGCCACGATCGACATAGCCTCGTTGAAAGCATCGGAAATGCTGCCGTCTGCCTTGCCAATAACAATAACGTTGAAAGCGCCTTTAGTCTTCGAAACATAATAGTCTCCGAAATTAACAACAGCAACAGCGTATTTGCATTTCGGATTCTGCTGATATTCCGAAAGGCGGTTGTTTATAAGCGAGGAGACTATTCTTTCGAGAACAATATTCTGAACGTATGCCGGGATAGTGTTTCTCATCTCGAAAGGTATCTTCTCTGTCTTGAAGGCAAGATCAACACGCGGGAACTGAAGCTCGGCGTCTTCGAAATAGACAAAAATAGGCTCCTTGTTGTCGCTGACAGTCGGATATATGCGGGGCGCAGGATTCTCAGGCATCTTCACTTTCGAGAAGAGCTCCTTGACTTTAGTCTCCATTTCAGCCGCATCGAAATCACCGACAACAATGATACCCTGCAGATCCGGACGATACCATTTCTTATAATAAGCTCTAAGCGTTTCAGGTGAGAACGACCTCACGACCTCCATCTTCCCGATAGGAAGCTGCTGATATTGATATTCCTTATAAAGTTTGGGCAGAATCTGCTCGATCATGCGGAAGTTAGCGTCGTTTCTTGAACGCCATTCTTCCTCGATAACCCCTCTCTCAGCGTTGATCTCGTCTTCCTCAAGAAGGATTTCGCAACTCCAGTCGTAAAGAGCGAGCAAAACGCTGTCGACAAGCTGTTTGTCGGTGGTAGGAACATTATTGATATTGTAGACCGTCTCATCGAAATTGGTGCCGGCGTTTATATCCGCGCCGAATCGGATTCCTTTCGACTGCAGATAGTTGAGCATGTTCTTTCCCGGATAATGAGTAGTTCCGTTAAAAGCCATGTGCTCAAGGAAATGTGCAAGTCCAAGCTGTTCTTGGGTCTCGAGTGTAGAGCCTACTTTCTGGGCTATATAGAAATTAGCCCTCTCTTTTGGTTGCTCATTGTGCAGGATATAATATTGGAGACCGTTAGGAAGGGTTCCGTGCTTTACATCCGGGTTCAATGGCAACTCCTGCATCTGCTGTGCGTTTGCGAAAACCGCAAAAAACGCCAGCATAGCGACGGTAATAAAATTCTTTACCATGTGCGTATGTTATTATTGTTTGATTATTTTCAGATGATTCTTGAGATACAATGAATTAAGCCTATTCAATCACTCATCGAGCCACATAACTGACCATCAGCCTAAAATAGGATCTTATCTTAAAATGAATAATCCTAAAAAAGGAACTTGATTGAGAATTATGTTAACAACTGCAAATATAACTTATAAATTCTGTATAGACAAGAATTTGAGTCCTAAAATCAAGGGATTTCGGAAGGAATTTCGGCCTATTAAACCGAAATATGAAGGAACCATCTCTAAATAATTCCGTTCATAAGAGCGTAGAGTGAGAGTCCGGAGATGGATTTTATGCCAAGTTTGGAAGAGATGTTTTTACGATGGGTGATCACGGTATTGGGAGAGATGCACAATTCATCGGCAATCTCTTTAACGGTCTTTCCCGAAACGAGCACTCTCAAAACCTCCATTTCCCTTACTGACAAACCTCCCCCGTCAGCAACACAATCAAGCGCTCCTACCAGTCGGCCCAGACGCTCCGTGATAATCGAAATATCATCGTTCCTGCCGACCAATGGATCCTTACCGTATCCATTGGCGGTAACCACAAGATAACGTCCTTTCTTCGGCAGGAAAAAATCAAGATTGGCCGAAAATACATCCGATGAGACGACATATATGGCATATCGCTCGCTCATAGGCACAAATATTCCGAAGTCCTGAAAACTCTCGGATTCTATATTATCGAAAGTCTCCAGGATATGACTGATAGCCAAAGCCTCGAGCGAAGAAAGACCTATTACTGCCGCCTGATACATATCGGTTGTAGAATTCTGTCTCTGATTCTATTGTTCTGCCTTACATCTTTGGCCAATGTGTAGATCGCCGAAACAACCGCCACAAGAAGATTTCTGTCGTAATCTCCCTTGAGATGAATAACGAAAAATGAGATCAGATCCTGTATCTTCTCCTCAAGAGTAGGATTGTTGAAAGGAAGAGATACGGATATGGAATCAGGATCATTAATTCTTTTCTCGATCCTTACCATCGCTTCAGGCAAATCGTTACGAAATAAAGGGAACCAATATTCAAGATCGTTCCTAATCATAAGTGTCATCTCCTCCTTTACTTCAAAAAAGAACTTGCGCAGAAGCTCCAGGCTTGAACCTGCGGCCGACTGTCCCACGCTTTTCTGAAGCAGGAAATTGAAATGACGCTCTATATTGGGAAGCTGGGCATCCGAATAGTAACTATCGGTTTTCTCGAGATAGTCGAGCAGCATGTCGATATGAATTTCCTCTACAAGATTACCGGGGAAATAATCCTTATTAAGATATGTATTGATGACTGCAAGGAAAAACTCAAGATTAACCTCATGGACCTCGCATGCCTCCCTGACGCTCAAGTCGCCGACGCCAAGAAAAATCCCGAAACGGTTATAGACCGGTATCAGAGAGGGATCGTGAAACAGCGGCTCGCTTAACCTTGAATCCTTATTATATACAGGCATCATCTCAATGTTTTATTACGATTGTGGTATTCTGTGTTATCACCATATCCATTTTCACGTCGTGAGGCTCGACAGGAATGCTGTCGAACATCTGGAACTCGTAGCCTACACCTATTTTCGTGGCTTTAGTGGTCTGGAGAAGACGATCATAGAAGCCTTTTCCTCTTCCGAGACGGTTTCCCTTTCTGTCGTATGCCACTCCGGGCACAACGATAAGCTCTATATCTTCAGGATCAACGACTTCATTCCCGGTAGGCTCCTCGATATGAAAAGCTCCAAGTTCGAGACGCGATTCATCGTATGGCAGTATGTCAAGATTGACGCCGTTCACGCGAGGCAGATAAAAACGTTTCTTTGAATGCCATTTGTCGAGAAACCTTCTTGTAGAAAGCTCGTCGGGCAAAGAATGATACATTAAAATCCTGTCGGCAAGCATGAATGCCGCTGTTGTCTCAAGGCGAGAAAACACTTCTTCGGCAGCTGCCGCTTTTTCCGATTCAAGCAGCATTGACCTCAATGCCTTGACCTTACGACGCATATCCCTTTTATCCATAGTATCAAAATATTAAGTATGAATCCTATTTACTTTTCTTTTTCGCGGTTATGTTTACAGGCGACATCCCGGAATCAAGAGCCTCGAGAGCCTTTTTGACCGTGACGTCTGTCTCGTTCAATATCTGAATGAAGGCGTCGTAGCTCACAAGATCCCTTGCGATAACCGCCTTTATCTGATTTAACAATAAATTTCTTGAACGGTTTATGTAAAACCATCTTGCCGGCAGGCCTCTGGCGGCGGCATAGTTCACGAAGTTGTTCAGAAGCATATTGTCGCGTGGCAGAATCCGGTAAAGAGTCTCAAGGTCTCTCTTCCCGTTCATCAGTCCACGATAGGAATCTGCGAAATCGTTGGCAAATTTCTGTATCAGGCCCTGGTTTACTGCCTCGATGAAGTAGGAAGTATAGCCGGTGGTGTCTTCCGGGACAAAGATATCCGGCATGATTCCCCCTCCACCATAAACCTTACGGCCGTTCCCGGTGAGGAACTGCTTGCGCTTGTCGAACTTTATTGAATCCTGAGAATAGAATTCGCCATGATTATATCGGTCAAGGATATCGAGATCATATTTACCCGACTTGCCCCTGTTATATTCTTTCTGAATGGAACGTCCGCTCGGTGTGTAATAACGGGCTACTGTGAGACGTATCGAGGAACTGTCGGGAAGCACAATAGGATTCTGCACAAGCCCTTTGCCAAACGATCTGCGTCCGATCACGAGTCCGCGGTCGTTGTCCTGGATCGCTCCTGAGAAAATTTCGGATGCCGAAGCCGAGAATTCATTTGTCAGGACAGTAAGCTCGCTGTTCTGGAACTGTCCCGATCCGTCGCTTATCGCCATCGTCTCGTTCTCGGGTCTGCGGCCTTTGGAATATACTATCATCTTTCCGGCCGGAAGAAATTCATTTGCCATATATATGGCCTGATCCATAAAGCCGCCGGAATTGCCTCTAAGGTCGACAATGAATTTCTTAGCGCCTTTTTTCTGAAGGTCTACCAATGCATTGAAAAATTCGCTATAAGTTGTCTTGGCAAACTTGCTTACACGCAGATAACCCACGCTGTCGCTTATCATATATTTTGTATCCACGCTGTATTCCGGAATAATTCCTCGTGTCACCTCGAACGTGAGAGGCTTCTTGCTGGATTTGCGCTTGACAGAAATCCTGACCTTGGTGCCCTCTTTCCCTTTCAATGCGGAATATACATCCTGCGTGGTGGCTTTAGCGCCGGAAATCTTCTTGCCGTTAGCCTCGAGAATAATGTCGCCGGGCTGTATGCCTACATTCTCGGCAGGGCCGCCGGCAATAACCTCAATGACCTTGATGCTGTCATTGATAATCTGAAAAGAGACGCCAACCCCTCCGAATGATCCCTCGAGCATCTCATTGCTCTCTGTCAGCTCGGAAGCCGGGAAATAGACGGAATGGGGATCGAGCGATGTCAGAATATCCGGAATCGACTGCTCGATAAGGCTGTCGATATCGATATCGTCGACATACTGGTCCTTGACAAGAGCAAGTATCGTCTCAAGTTTCTCCTGTCCCGGAGAGACGCTTCTGCGGGCAATATATATTCCGATAAAAATTCCTCCTGCAATACCGATTGCAAGAACAAGAGGAATAAAAACGGACGCGATATTTCTTTTTTTATTCATTTTCAATTTCTTTTGCATCGAGAGGAATATGAACCGTCTCGACGCCTACCTTCTCCAGAAGATCCAGGCCGTCGGTAATACGATATAACTCGGAAAACACGACTCTTTTTATACCGGCCTGAATTATTAGCTTGGAGCATTCCATGCATGGACTCGTAGAGACGTAGAGAGTGCTTCCCTCGCTTGAGTTTCCGCTTCGAGCCACCTTCGTGATCGCATTAGCCTCTGCATGAAGCACGAATGGCAAGGTCAGGCCGTCCTCATCCTCGCAGACATTAGGGAATCCCGACGGCGTTCCGTTATATCCGTCGGATATTATCATTTTGTCCTTTACGAGAATGGCTCCTACCTTACGGCGCCGGCAGTATGAGTTCTCACTCCATATTTTAGCCATCCTCAGATAACGCTTGTCAAGAATCCTCTGCTTGTCCTCCATCGATTATCAGAATTCATCGTGTTCCATAAGATATTTCTCGGCATCGAGAGCGGCTCGGCATCCCGTGCCGGCGGCGCTGACGGCCTGACGATATATAGGGTCGGCACAGTCGCCGGCGGCGAAAACTCCGTCAACACTGGTCGCGGTTGTGGGAGACTTAACCTTTATATATCCTTCAGCATCGAGATCAATCTTTCCTTTAAATACTTCCGTGTTGGGACGATGGCCGATGGCAAGGAAGAAACCGTCGATCGGAAGATCGAACTCCTCTTCTCTGTCCGTTCCCATAAACCGGACGATCTTTGCGCCTTCTACACCATCCTCCCCATAGAGCCCGCGGGTATTGCAGTTGAAGAGTACTTCTATGTTCTGTCGTTCCTGAACACGTTTCTTCATAACGTCGGAAGCACGAAGATAATCTTTTCGGACAATCATATAGACTTTAGAAGCAAGCGTGGAAAGATATAGCGCTTCCTCGCAGGCAGTGTCGCCGCCACCGACAACAGCGACCTTTTTCTTACGGTAGAAAAAGCCGTCGCAAGTAGCGCAGGCGCTCACGCCGAGTCCCTGATATTTCTGCTCGTCGGCAAGACCGAGATATTTCGCCGAAGCTCCTGTGCAGATGATCACGGTATCGGCTTTCACCACATCTCCTCTGTCGTCTATACAAACAAACGGACGTTTGTCAAAATCTACGCTCACGATCATTCTCGACCTGACCTCAGCTCCAAAGCGCTCCGCCTGGTCGCGGAGATGCTGCATCATCTCAGGTCCCTGAACACCATCAGGGTAACCGGGGAAATTCTCGATCTCCGTGGTCTGCGTAAGCTGACCGCCGGGCTGGCCGCCTTCATAGATCAACGGATGTAGATTAGCTCTTGATGAATAGATACCTGCTGTATATCCTGCCGGACCTGAACCGATGATCAGGACCTTTCTTGTTTCTTCTGCCATATCGAATATATATTCTTAGTTTAATTTATTTTGCAAAAATAGAAAACTTCTACTTTATTTTAACATCTATTCGGATAAAATTCCTATCGAAGGTCTATGATTTCTACATTTTTGTATTTCCCGGAAGGATATACAAACGAAGAGTTGGGTAAAACCTTGCCATATTTAAGTGAAATCACGTCAAGCCGGGATTCCCTCCCATCCTTTGCTGTTATGATGAACGCAGAGGGATCAAAACTTTTGGGATCTATCACGACCTCGACCTGCCTTACCCAGAATTTCTTTTTTTTAGGAGTTAGCAAGATCACATACTTCCCCTTCACACCTCTCTTGCTGTTGGCAAGATTGAAAAGGCTTTTATATGATTTAAGATAATTCAGCGGATTGACCTCCATGACCTCCGACTGCGTAGGTTCGGTCAGAGTCGTCTCCTTAGACGAAGGATTATAGGTCCACATATTCCTGCCGTCATACCATATATCTCCGGCGCCGGATGAAATCTGAAACTTATTGCCCGCTGCCAGCAGCTTGCCGCTTGTGTTGCCGGCCGCTCCTGTCAGCGAATATGAGCATGAAATGCTTTTGGCTCCATTTGCCTTTGCGGCCGACCGCGAAATGACTTCTCCTACTGATATCGCCATTGCCGAAAAGCCGAAATGAAGCAATAAGAACAGAATCAAATATCTGAGAATTGATTTTTTCATATTGTCGGATATCATTGTATATCTGTCTAATTGATAAATAACCCTAACAAAAACTATAGCTAAAGACTTGCCAGAATCGATTCGAGCATCTGCGCGTCAACCAGAACGTCCCTTGGCTTACCGCCCTGCGATGGCCCGACTATTCCCTTGGCCTCAAGCTGGTCCATGATCTTGCCTGCCCTGTTGTATCCGATGGAATAAACCCTCTGCAAAGAAGAGGTAGAGGCGACGTTCGAACTGACCACTCTTCGCGCCACTTCCTCAAACAATGGGTCAAGCTGGGTCACATGCATCGAGCCTGCTTCCTCTCCGTCAGCTGCCGGCAATTTGGGTTCCGGCAGTAAATAGGGTCCGGGCTGATAGGGCTGGCGTGATATATAATCATTGATGTTCTCGACTTCCGGAGTGTCGATAAAGGCACACTGCACTCTTATCATCTCAGAGTTGTTGAATATAAGCATGTCTCCCCTTCCGATAAG
Organism: uncultured Muribaculaceae bacterium; assembly: GCA_910583775.1. GTDB lineage: Bacteria > Bacteroidota > Bacteroidia > Bacteroidales > Muribaculaceae > Lepagella. The sequence continues at coordinate 34,796 of CAJTYD010000006.1, forward strand.
CTGCTGGGCGCCTGTCGTATCAAGAATGGTCTTTGAATCGACTCCCGACGACACCTTGAAAGAGATTCGGGTCGGGAAATTGTTCTTTATAAGACCTGTTATGACATCCGTAGAGGGACGCTGGGTGGCAAGAATGACATGGATGCCCACGGCACGGGCCTTCTGGGCAAGACGTGCGATCGGCATCTCCACATTCTTCTTGAGCTGCATGATCAAATCGGCAAACTCATCGACCACAACCACTATATAAGGCAGGAACCTGTGTCCCTCTTCCGGATTGAGCTTGTTTTCCTTGATTTTCTCGATATACTCCTCTATCTTCCTTACTCCCGCAAGTTTAAGCAAAGTATATCTATTCTCCATCTCAATCACAAGAGAATTCAATGTTGCCTCCACTTTCTGCATGTCGGTGATAACAGGTTCGTCGGAATCAGCATCCTCGGGGATTACAGCCATATACTGATTCTTCAACTTATTATAATGGCTGAACTCAACCTGTTTGGGATCGATCATGACAAACTTAAGCTGAGAAGGTGTCTTGCTGTATAGCAGGGAGGTGATTATCGCATTAAGGCCGACAGACTTTCCCTGTCCTGTGGCACCGGCCACAAGAAGATGAGGCATTTTAGTAAGGTCGGCCACATAGACCTCGTTTGAAATAGTAGAGCCGAGAGCTATCGGAAGCTGATATTTGCTTTCCTGGAATTTCTTGGATCTCAGAACATTCTGCATCGAGACGGTCTGGGGATCTTTATTGGCGACTTCTATGCCTACTGTTCCTTTCCCCGGGATAGGAGCGATTATTCTCACTCCGATCGCCGAAAGGCTAAGTGCTATATCATCAACGAGACTCCTTATCTTGGAGATCTTGACTCCGTTATCGGGAACGATTTCATAGAGTGTCACGGTCGGGCCGACTGTCGCCTCTATATTGGTGATGGGAATTCCGAAGTTTAGAAGGGTCTTCTTGATTTTCTCTTCATTGTCCAGCTGCTCGTCGGCATCCACACTTATCTTAGACACTCCCGGCCGCATCAGGTCGAAAGGAGGAAACTTGTATTTATGGTCAGCCTCGAAATCGAGCATAGACTTGTAGTGTCTTTTCCCATCCTGATCTATCTGGTTTACATTCACCACCATGGCGGATGAAGCATTCTCATCTGTTTTCTCTTCTTCTTTTCCGGAATCTTCTTTTCCGGAATCTACTTCGGAAGAATTTTCATTTTCCAAAGTTGCATCCCCGTCGCCGGAGGGATCTTCGGAAACTGTTGTATCTGCGGATACGACGGTATTGTCCTCCCCGTCATTTCTTCGCTGAAGAAGGTCTTCTTTATCCGCATTAACCAAGTCCTCCCCCTCATCCTCAATATTATACAAGGAATCTTCTTCTCCGAAAGTAAGAGTCTCATCGTGATTGTCTTCAAGAATCTGAACAGGATCAAGCGAAACCGACTCTCCTGCCTTGATGTCGTCGATATGCTCCTCCTTCTGCATTCTCATCAATTCCTGTTCACGCGCTAATCGTGCGGCTTTTTCTTCAGCGGCAATCCTGCGTTTCTCGTCATGTTTCCTCTTGACCCTTATTATCCAGTTCACCAGATCCCTGAGACAAATCACCACAAAGACCGTAACCATAAAGACGCAGAGGAGTGCCGCTCCGGTCCAGCCAACGAAATTGATTATAAACTCGTTAACATATCTTCCATGATATCCTCCCCAGTTCACGGTGGAGTCAAAAGCGATCGTTGAGAGGCCGACAATAAGGGAAACGGTTATAAGGGCTACAAAACATTTGATGGTGAAATCCACGCTCTTGAAACGAGGCTTTCCGGCAAGCATTTTAAGACACATTGCCCCGAGCCAGATAATAATCACGAAAGAGCCGAGACCGAAACATTCATTGATAAGGAATTCCGCAAGACGAGCACCCCCTTCCCCACCGGCGTTGGCGACTCTGCCGGATGTTCCGACCGCCGTATTGTTGATCACTGACTGATCTTTGATACACGTCGAAAAATAAGATAGGAAGGAGACAAGAAAATATAATGCGAGGCATCCCAAAAGGATACCTAAGACAATTCGCATCGAAGTAGAGGTAAAAAAAGACTTAAGTCTCACGAAATAAGATTCTTTTTTCACCGGCTTATCTTCTTTTGCGGATGTGGATGCCGTGATTTTCTGTTTTCCCCTGCCCCTTTTCCTATTGCCGGTCCGGGGCTCCTCTTCTTTTGGATTCTTCGATGGATTGATAACCGGAATGGCTTCGTTTTCAGGAATTTCAGGGGTATAATTATCGTAGTTGTCCATTAATATGCAATTTAAAACACAAAATTAATGAATTTTACTCAAAAACCGATGAAGTCGTTTAAACTAATTTTATACCGAACTTTATTATGGCGCATTCCTTCCGAAAGGCCATAATAATACGTACATTTCAAATCTTAACTTCTTTTATTTCAGCAGGAATCGTATCCGCCATCGGGATTGTGTCTTTGGGAACAGACACGCTGTCGGTCTTCAAATCCTTGTCAATCTTCAATGTATCAGCTTTCAACTCCATCTTCTCCTTATCCGACAAAGGTCTTTTCTGATTCCTGACAGAAGGGATCCAGATGGTTTCGGAACCTTCTTCCAGATTGACTTTCATATCTTTTTTCCCCGGAACGATAATTACCGGCATCCCGGGCTCGACAAGTTCGGCGAGTTCAAGTATATTTTCATTCTTTATGCGGATGCATCCATGACTCGACCGTCCTCCGATCGACCAGGGCGCACTCGTTCCATGTATTCCGATCTGCGATGTGACGGGAATCCTTATGCGGATGAATTTGGGGCCGAACTGCCCCTTCTTGGGCGACGTATACCCATCATCGTCTGTGAAAAGCCAGTCTTCACTGTCATAGACTCCCTCAACAGAAAAGAATCCCTCGGGAGTACGCGAATCCGCCTTTTTATGTTTGTCGCCGTAATTCTTTGCACATGCCATCCCATACGATTTCTGCCTCACACCATACCTGTCATAAAGACTGACCCTCATCTTTCCTTTATCTACTATAATGAAGCCATTATACTGATTCTTCATCAAGGCTTCGGCATATTCCTCCGATTCCTCGCGGATTGCCGGAATAATCCCCTCTTCGTAGGGATCACCGTCATTTGAATCATCATTTTCAATGGAATCCTGCTGGATCTCAATCGCGGAAGGCTGAAGCTGTGATGCCGTATCATTGATACTGTCGGCAGTTTGTACGGCGATCTGATCTTCCGTCGAGACATGAGATCTCCCCTGCCGGCATCCGGAAAGACTGAACCAGAACAATACCGACAATACGGATATAAGTCCCGCGAATTTTTTTTTGTATGGAGATCCCATATCGTTTAAGATATTTAGAAACTGTTTAAATTTCTTTCGAAAAATTTATTATAGGATTTCTTTCAAGGCTTTTAAGAATCTTTTTGGCTGTTTCCGCCAAGTTTCGGCAGTCGAAACCGAAAGGTTTCTCCTTTCTCAACTTGCGAAAACATCTCAAAAATCTTCTCAAAATCCTTTGAAAATAAATTTAAACAGTTTCTTAAAATTTATAATTTCTCTATTTATATTAACAATCACAAATTTAGAAAGAATTTTTAATATTTCTATATACTCTTGTTGCCGGGAAGAATATTTTTTCATACTTTTGCATCAACAAACTTGTTAAACAAACTTGTTAATGCAATTATGAAAACTGAGGATAACTCACAAAGTGTTGAACTAAGGATACTTGAGGCAGCAGAAAAGGAATTTTTCGAGAAAGGTTTCGACAGAGCCCGAACCACAAGCATCGCATCAACTGCCGGAGTGACGCACGCAATGCTGCATTATTATTTTCGAACTAAAGAGAATCTTTTTGAAAAAGTTTTGCTTGAAAAGCAAAATGCGATCAAAAAAATACTTCTTTCGGCCATAGAAAACAACGGCCTTCCCCTTCTTGAAAGGATGCGGGGGGCGGTAGGGAAACATTTTGATCTTGTCTCTAAAGATCCAAATCTCGCCCGCTTCATCATAAATGAGATCTATACCAACAAAGAGAGGATGCAGATTTTTATCAGCGCGATAAAATCGGTAGTGTTCGATGCCATCGACAACCTGCAGAGGGAGATTGACTCAGAGGCTTCAAAAGGGAACTGCAAACAAGTTAACGCATTCTCGCTTCTTCTCGACATCATTTCCCTCAATATTTTCCCCTTCGCTGCCGCACCGATGTTAGACGACATTTTCTGTGAATATATCGACACAGCCGATATGAGAAAGAAAAGACGTGAGGACAACATAGAGACAATCCTTAATAAACTTAGGCCATGAGACATATCGTTTTTATAATAATGATATCTCTACTCTCCTCAGTATCCTACGCGGGAGTCACCCTCGACTACTGCCTCGAAAAAGGGAGAGAGAACTATCCTCTGATAAAGAAATATGCGTTATTGCGGAATACAGCCGATATCGACATCGCCCACATAAACAAATCATGGCTCCCCCGCATAACTGTCAACGCGCAGGGAACGATTCAAAACGAGGTTCCGCAGTTTCCTGAAAAACTGCGGGATATTCTGACACAGATGGGACAGAATTACAAAGGGATTTCCAAATTCCAATATAAAGCCGGAGTCGAGGTGAACCAGACCATCTGGGACGGTGGCGAATCAAAGGTTCAGCGCCGGGAGACCGAAATGCGGACGCTTCGCCAGAATGCCGCGCTTGACGTTGAACTGTATCAGTTGAATGAACGGATCGAGAATCTCTTTTTCGCCCAGCTGCTCTTTTGCGAACAGTTGCGGCAGATGAACTCGACCATATCGCTGCTTGAGGCATACTTTGAGGAGATGGGCAAAATGCTGAAAGAGGGAGTGGCCATGCAATGTGACGTCGACATGATGGAGGCTCAGATTCTGTCAATGCGCCAACAGATCTCAAGAGCCGCTTCCGCAAGAGAAGGCGTTGTGGAAATTCTCGGAATCTTTATCGGGGAAAATCTCGAAGGGAAGGAATTCGAGATGCCTGTTATGGAAATGCCTGATACAGAATCGAACAACCGCCCTGAATTAAATCTCTACTCAAGCAGGATAAACGAGAATAAGGTGATGAAAGAGAGATTAAACAGTCTTCACATGCCTAAAATAGGATTTTTCGCCTCTGCATACTACGGCTATCCTGGTTTAGACTATTTTCAAAGCATGCGGGAGAGAAAGCCAGGATTCAACATTCTCGCCGGAGTCAGGGTCTCATGGTCGATCACCCCTTTCTATGATAGGAAAAACCGGTTGAAGCTCATAGACATATCTAACGAAGACATTGAAAGCGAGCGAGAGACATTCCTCTTCAACAATCGGCTCCAGACCTCGGCCCAGATCAAAGAGATAGAGGGGCTGAGAAAGGTGATATCCGATGATGAGAGAATAGTCGAACTGAGGTCGTCGGTCAGAAAAGCCGCTGAATCACGGATGAAAAACGGAATCATCGACGCCACGGAGCTCCTTTCGAAAATAACGGATGAGAACAATGCCAGACTGACAAAGAAATACAACGAAATTCTACTTCTCAAGAACATCTATAAACTTAAATACATACTCAACAAATGAGAAAATCGATAAATTATTCAATAATTGCCTTATCCGCTGCTATTCTTACGTCATGCGGCGGAAAAGCCACATACGACGCCACCGGAATATTCGAAGCCACTACAGTAACGGTCTCGGCCGAGACTCCGGGAAAGATTCTCGAGCTTAACCTCGCGGAGGGAGACAGCATTCAGGCCGGCAAGGAAGTGGCCCTTGTCGATACGGTCCTTCTCTCCCTTCAAGGGAAACAGAGCAGAAGCCACAGGATATCGACCGAGGTATCCTCCCCCGACATCAGCGTCCAGCTCACGTCGCTGCGGGCTCAGATCGCACATCAGCAGAACGAGGTCGAAAGATTCGCCCGGCTGCTCGCCGACGGAGCGACGACTCAAAAACACTATGACGACAACTTAGCTCAGCTTAGGGTGCTTCAGGGACAGCTTGAAGCCTTGAGATCAACACTTGGCAAAAACAAATCGTCGATCGCCGACAATGCAGAATCTTTAGGTTATCAAGGGGAAAACATTGCCGAACAGATTTCAAAATGCCATATTATCGCTCCGATCACCGGAACAGTGCTGACAAAATATGTAGAAGCCGGAGAATATGCCGTTCCCGGCAAGCCCCTGTTCAGGATGGCTAATCTTAACGACATCTATCTCCGCTGTTATTTCACCGCCTCTCAACTGGCTAATATCAAAATCGGACAGGAGGTGACTGTAATCGCCGACTTCGGTAAAGACGAGCAATATGAATATCCGGGGAAGATAAGATGGATTGCGGAAGAGAGCGAATTCACGCCGAAATCCATCCAGACCGAGGATTCCAGAGCCAATCTTGTCTATGCCGTGAAAGTATCGGTAAAGAACGACGGCCGTCTTAAATTAGGTCAATATGGAGAAGTCCGTTTATGACACCGCGATTCTGGTTTCGGAGTTAAGCAAAAGCTACGGCAAGATCCGAGCCCTCGACCGGGTGAGCCTCACTGTCGACCGCGGCGAGCTTTACGGGCTTATCGGGCCTGACGGAGCGGGAAAGAGTACGCTGTATTCCATTCTGACTACGCTTCTGCCGCCCGACAGCGGGCATGCCTCGATATGCGGCAAAGAAATTTCAGCAGGAGCGAGACAGATCAGAGACATCGTCGGCTATATGCCGCAGCGTTTCTCTCTTTATCCCGATCTGTCGGTTGAGGAAAATCTGAATTTTTTTGCATCGATATTCAATATAGGCGTTAAAGAGAACTATGACCTCATAGCGCCCATATATTCGCAGCTTGCTCGTTTCAGCAAGCGACGTGCGGGTGCTTTGTCGGGAGGTATGAAACAGAAACTTGCCCTCTGCTGCGCGCTCATACATCGTCCGGAAGTGCTTTTGCTCGACGAACCTACCACCGGTGTTGACGCCGTCTCGCGAAGTGAGTTCTGGGAGATTCTGAAATCCATCCGTTCAGGAGGAATGACCATTCTTGTCTCGACATCATATATGGACGAGGCGCAGCTTTGCGACCGTATCTCGCTTATTCATAACGGAAAGATTATGGAGACCGGAACTGTGGGAGAACTGGTGAAAAGAAACCGGGAGAATCTATACAACGTCAAGGCCGACAATATGTTCCTGCTATTGGAAAGACTCAGAGAATATCCCGACATACTCGAATGCTATACTTTCGGAGCGACTCTTCACGCAGAAGTTACTTCCGGGTTCAACGCCTCCAAAGTCGCCGCGGATCTCGAAAGAGACGGACTTAAGGATGTCGAGATCTTTCCTGCTGAGACTGATATTGAAGACATATTCATAAAACTGATGCGCCATGGGAAAAGACAATGCCATTGAGATAAGGGGCCTCACAAAGAAATTCGGCGATTTCACGGCCGTCGACCATATCTCCTTCGATGTGGCTCAAGGAGAGATTTTCGGATTTCTTGGCGCCAACGGAGCCGGAAAGACTACTGCTATGCGTATGCTTTGCGGTATAAGCCGTCCTACCTCCGGAACCGGCACTGTAGCAGGATTCGACATAAATACTCAGGAAGAGAGGATAAAGAGGAATATTGGCTATATGAGCCAGAAGTTCTCTCTTTATGAAAAACTCACCGTCGATGAAAACATAAGGCTGTTTTCCACCATCTATGGAATGAGCCGAAAGGAGATAAAGGAAAAATCCGTATTTATCTATAAGGATCTTGAAATGGAGAATATGGTCAATTCTCTCGTCAGGGATCTTCCTCTCGGATGGAAACAGAAACTCGCTTTTTCGGCGGCCACTATTCATTCTCCGGAAATAGTGTTTCTCGACGAGCCTACCGGAGGAGTCGACCCTCTCACCCGGCGCAGCTTCTGGGAATTGATATATCGGGCATCTTCAAGAGGAATGACAGTGTTCGTAACCACCCATTATCTTGACGAAGCCGAATACTGCAACAGGATTTCCATTATGGTCGATGGCAGGATAAAGGCTCTCGACACTCCCCAAAATCTTAAAAAGGAATTTGATTGCTCCACTATCGACGAAGTTTTCCGCAAAGTGGCGCAAGACGCTAAACGAGAATAAGAGTGTGTTTGGATTTAAATGAAATTAATACAGATAGAGATTTTAAGGGATTCAAGCAAGTTGAGAAAGGAGAAAACTATCGTTTTCGACTGCCGAAACTTGGCTTAAATCACCAAAAAGATCATCTGTAATGATTTCAAGATTTTCCATACACTCTCTAAAAGTTAAAATCGGTTTAAATTCAAACACACTCTAAGAGATGTCGGCTATTAAATCATTGGTTCATAAAGAGATTCTTCAGATGGTGAGAGATCCGCGCACTCTTCTTGTTGCGGTGATCATGCCTGTGGTCCTTCTCCTGCTTTTTGGATTTGCGATATCCATGGAGGTCACGACAATAAGGATTGTAGCTTCTGCAGACCGTCCGGGACAGATTGAGAACGGGACTCTCCTGAAACTTATTGCGAATCCTTACATTGATTATAAAGGGATTGTGGCTGAAAACGAAATAGAGCCTATGCTTAGTAGAGGAGAAGCGGAGGCCGGGATCATACTTCGGGAAAAGGATGGAAAGATCTATTCTCATATCCTTGTCGATGCATCCAACTCATCCATGTCAAGATCTTATTCAGCATATATCAGCGGAATAATATCCGGAAGCGGAGAGCAGCCTGTGATAACGAGTGTGCTTTACAACCCTGCGCTCAAGAGTGCCTATAATTTCGTTCCGGGCATACTCGGCATGATCTTTATCCTGATATGCAGCATCATGACTTCCGTATCGATTGTGAGGGAAAAAGAAACCGGAACCATGAGTCTGATGATGGTCTCTCCGGTAAGACCGGCCACGGTGATCATCGGAAAGCTCATTCCCTATCTGATGCTCTCCTGCCTTATTCTCTTCCTTATGCTTTTGATAAGCTACACTCTGTTGGGTCTCCCCTTTTCGGGTTCCGTCATAAAGGTCGTTATGATCTCGATTCTATATGTCATCCTGGCCTTAAGCATCGGTCTTCTTGTTTCATCAATAGTCGATACCCAGCTTAAAGCCCTGATAGTCTCTGCGATTCTGTTTATGATTCCGGTCATAATGCTTTCAGGAATGATCTTCCCCATCGCCAACATCCCGAAGATACTGCAATGGCTTTCGTGCGTTGTCCCGGCGAGATGGTATGTCTCGGCAATGCGGAAAATCATGATTCAGGATCTTTCGCTTGAGTACATCTCCGTAGAGCTCACTGTTCTCTTCGGGATGACTATGGCGATGCTCTCTCTGGCTATCTTCTCCTTCAAACGCAAATACTGATAGCGATGAAAACAAGTGTATTAAAGATATTGTTGAAGAAAGAATTTCTGCTCATGAAGCGGAATGCATTGGTGCCGAGAGTGATGGTTATGCTTCCGATCATGGTTATGCTTGTGATTCCCCTTGTTACGAATCTCGACATAAAGCATGCCTCCGTTGCCGTCGTGGATTTTGACCGGTCTATTCTGTCAAGAAGGATTTCGTCTGATATGAACGGTACGGATATTCTCCATGTTGTCAGATATTGCGAAACTTACGACGATGCTTTAAGCCTGATGGAGGAAGGAGAAGCGGACGTGATTATGACTGTGCCTGCCTACTTTTCTCGCGACCTTGAAACCGGGAAAAATCCGAAAGTACAGATTCAGGCGAACGGTGTGAACGCCGCGATCGGAATGATGGCCGCACAATACACGGCCCAGTCAGTCGAAATGACCCTTCAGACCGAGATGAATGCTCGGGGAATGAAAACAGATGAACCCCCTGTGACTATAAAAGATTGCTACAATCCTACAATGAATTTCCGAAACTACATGATTCCGGGTCTTATGGTTATGCTCATACTGATCATCTGCGGTTTCCTGCCGACTCTCAATATAGTTGAAGAGAAAGAGACAGGCACGATCGAGGCGATGAATGTCACCCCCGTCGGGAAGTTTACTTTTATCCTCTCCAAGCTCATTCCATACTGGTTCGCCGGCATGATTGTCATAACCGTCGGTATGATAATCGGCCGTCTCGTCTATGGTCTTGCTCCTGCCGGAAGCGTCTGGGCGATTTATTTCGCATCGATTCTCTTCACTCTGGTTATGTCGGGGCTTGGAATAACAATCGCCAACCGGTCGGCGACCATGCTTCAGAGCATCTTCATCATGTTTGCCATCGTTATGGTGTTTCAGCTCATGAGCGGGCTATTCACGCCTGTCAGCTCGATGCCCGACTGGGCAAAATACATTGCCGCCGTGCTTCCGCCCCGCTATTACATCGAGATCATGCGTGCCATATACCTAAAGGGAGCCGGCGTAGCAATGCTCATGCCGCAGTTTGCGGTGTTGGGAGCATTCGCCGTTCTTTTCTGCGCAGTAGCCGCCCTGACCTACCGCAAGCGCTCTTAGAAACTGTTTAAATTTCTTTGGAAAAATTTACTATAGTATTTCTTTCAAGGCTTTTAAGAATCTTTTGATAATAAATTTAAACAGTTTCTTAATCATCTCTTCTCCTATCCCTTCCCGTTCTATTAAAAGACAAGGATGCGGTATGGTTTGCTTAAACGCGAAAAAATTACTAATTTCGCGTTTGTATGAGCACTTCTAAAATCATAGGGATCGCCATACTGTTTTTAGTATGGCTATGGCTTGTCTGGTCGTTGCTGAGTCTTGGAGGCGTCAACCTCAAGAATATATTGATCTCAGTGATGGCAGGCATAATCATTTTCGTGCCTTTGTATAAGAAGTATGGAAAAAACGCAGGTAATAAATGAAATTACTGAGCAGTATAGATAGTCCCGAACAACTTCGGCAATTGAAGCCGGAGCAGCTTCCTGAGGTCTGTCAGGAAATAAGGGAGTTCATTATAACCAATCTCTCCCACAATCCCGGGCATTTCGGCTCGAGCATGGGAGCCGTAGACCTTATAGTAGCCCTTCATTACGTATTCAATACTCCGCGCGACCGCATCGTCTGGGATGTAGGTCATCAGGCATACGCCCACAAGATCCTTACCGGGCGCCGCGACAAATTCCCGCGCCAGCGCACCAAGGGAGGCATAAGCGGGTTCCCCACCCCGCTTGAAAGCGAATACGACACCTTCATCTGCGGCCACGCCGGCAATTCCATCTCAGCCGCTTTGGGCATGGCGATCGCCGACCTTAATACCCCGGGCGAGGAAAACCGACGCACCATCGCCGTGATCGGAGATGCATCCATAAGCGGAGGCCTCGCTTTCGAAGGCCTTAACAATGCCTCAAACAATCCCAATAATCTTCTTATTATCCTCAACGACAATGACATGTCGATAGGAAAGAATGTGGGGGCCCTACATAAGTCTCTCTCCAACCTGACGACCTCAGCCGGCTACAACCGTTTGCGTTTCAGGGTTTATCGTCTTTTCAGAAAGTTAGGACTCATCAACGATCATCGGAAAGGACTGTTGCTTCGTTTCAGCAATTCCCTCAAATCGCTGATTTCGTCACGTCAGAACATATTCGAGGGGATGAACATCCGCTATTTCGGTCCGTTTGATGGCAACGATGTAACAAAGATCGTTAAGGTTCTCAACGACATAAAGGACATGAAGGGTCCGCGTATCCTTCATCTCAGCACGGTCAAGGGGAAAGGATATGAGCCTGCCGAAAAGAATCCATCAGAATGGCATGCTCCCGGCAATTTCGATCCCGCGACCGGCGAAAAGATTAAATCAGGTTCGAAACAGCCTCTCTGGCAGGAAGTCTTCGGAGAGAAATTAGTAGCGCTCGCCGACATGAATCCCGATATCGTCGGTATCACTGCGGCAATGCTTTCGGGCACATCCGTCGACAAGATGATGGCGAAATATCCGGCAAGGACGTTTGATGTCGGAATTTCTGAAGGACATGCCGTAACGTTCGCCGGAGGCCTGGCGTCTGCCGGTAAAAAACCATACGTGGCAATATATTCCTCTTTCCTGCAGCGCGGCTTCGATAACATCATCCACGATGTGGCCATCCAGGGTCTACCGGTCGTATTCTGCATCGACCGGGCCGGACTTGTGGGCGAGGACGGCGTGACCCACCACGGCTTGTTCGACCTCTCCTATCTGAGAATGATACCCGGGCTGACCGTCGCCGCTCCGCTCGATGCCGAGACTCTGATGTCTCTTATGGATTTCTCAACGGGTTATCCACATCCTTTGGCAATCCGCTATCCGAGAGGAAAAGCTTATTTTTCGGGAAAGAAAGTCGATAAAAATGATATCGTTTGCGGCAAAGGCCGGATCGTATTGAAAAACGAAGGTGCAAGAATAGCGATCCTATCTCTCGGCGCGATCGGCAAAAATGCCCTTAAGGCCGCCGAAACTCTCGGCAAGGTGGGAATTCCGGTGGATGTCTACGACATGATATGGCTCAAACCGCTCGATGAAGACCTTCTTAAAGAAATTTCATCGAAATATGATGCCGTCATAACTCTGGAGGACGGCACCCTCGAGGGAGGCTTAGGGTCGGCTGTAACGGATTGGATAGTAAACAATAATATTAAGCTGCGTGTTCAGAAGTTAGGCGTTCCGGACAGATGGGTCGGCCATGCCACCGTCGCTCAGCTGCATGAGGAATGCGGTATTGATCCGGAAGGCATAATCAAGGTTGTAAAGGATATAGAATCGTCTGATACTGAAAAACATTTATAGAAATGAAAATAGTGATTGCCGGGGCCGGCGAAGTCGGGACACATCTGGCTAAGATGCTCTCCAACGAAGATCAGGATATTATTCTGCTTGACAACAATCAGGCACGCCTCGACGTGATCGATTCGAATTACAATCTCATGACATGGAACGGCTCGACGTCGTCGTTCGACAGCCTACGCGACGTCGGTGTCGCGGATGCCGACCTCTATATCGCCGTAACGCCATACGAAACAAAAAATATAACCAGTTCGGCGATTGCCAAAAGACTCGGAGCGCGCAAGACAGTGGCGCGAATCGACAACAGCGAGTTCCTGATTTCCGACAACCGTTCGGTATTGAGGGATATGGGCGTTGACCATCTGATCTATCCCGAGAATCTGGCTGCCCAGGAAATAGCCATGGCATTGCGTCATAACTGGGCGCGATACTGGGGAGAGCTCCATGAAGGAGCGTTGCTTCTGATCGGAGTCAAGCTGCATGGCGATTCCCCCATGATCGACTGTAAGCTCAAGGATCTTCCCGTAACAACACATGATTTTCATGTTGCCGCAATCAAACGCAACAACGAGACCATCATTCCGGGTGGTAACGACGAGATAAAACGCGATGATATCGTCTATTTCATCACAACGCCTCCGTATATTCAGGAAGTCAGGAATATATGCGATAAGAAAAAGAGAGTAATCAAAAAGATTCTCGCCGTCGGAGGCAGCCCTATCACCAGGCGTTTCGCAAATCTATATAATGAGGAATTCCACATAAAGATCATCGACAACGACCGCGACAACTGCGAGGCTATGGCGACAATGTTGCCGAACTGCGAGATTGTCTGCGGCGATGCTCTCGATATCGAGGTGCTGCGTGAAAACAACATCTATCAGTATGACGCGTTCATGGCCCTCACCGATTCTTCGGAAACAAATATCCTTTCATGCCTCACGGCAAAGGAATTCGGTGTTCCCAAGACTATCGCGGATGTTGAAAACCTTCAGTTTCTCAGCCAGGCCGAAAATCTGAACATCGGAACCACCATCAACAAGAAACTTCTTGCCTCGAGTCATATCTATCAGATTCTTCTCGATGCCGACGAGACCAACTCCCGCTTCCTGGCTCTCGCCGATGCGGAAGTAGCCGAAATCTATGTCAAGAAGAACGCAAGAATAACAAAGGCCCCTGTCAAGGATCTGCGTCTCCCCTTCGGAATGACTCTTGCCGCCCTTGTAAGAGGAAACGACATAAGTCTGGTAAGCGGTAACTCTCATATCCAGGAAGGCGACTACGTAGTTGTGTTCTCTCTTTCGGGAACAATTAAGAAAATTGAAAAGTGGTTCAGTTAACCTCTATTCTCCGATAAAAGTCATGCCGGTTTACCTGAAACATAGAGCCTACATCAATCTGCGCATGCTTCTGCGCGTGATCGGATATCTTCTCGTGATCGAGTCGATATTTATGGTCGTACCCTGCTTCACGGCTCTCGTCTATAAGGAAAGCTGTATCATTCCGCTTCTTATCAGCCTGGCGGTTACTGCCGGGTGCGGTGTCGGAATGACTTTCCTCAAACCCAAGACCCGGGAAATGGGGAAAAGGGAGGCTATCCTGCTTACTGCCCTGACCTGGGTGATCCTTTCAATGTTCGGCATGCTCCCTTTTCTGTTCAGCAACACTCATCTTTCGGTCACTGACGCATTCTTCGAGACTATGAGCGGGTTCACCACCACAGGCGCATCCGTGCTCAACACTCTTTCAAACGTTCCTAAATCCATTCTTATCTGGAGGTGTGTCGTGCAATGGATCGGCGGTCTGGGAATAATTCTGTTCACTCTCGCAGTCATGCCGATGCTGAATTATTCCGGCGGAATGCAGCTTTTTAACGCGGAAGTAACTGGAATCACTCATGACAAACTTCGTCCCCGCGTAAGTTATACAGCGAAAAGCCTCTGGGGAGTGTATATCATTCTTACGACTATTCTTATCATTTTGCTCTCATTTTCCGACATGGGGCTCTTTGATGCCGTCTGCTACGGCCTCTCCACGATGTCTACCGGAGGATTCTCGACCAGCGACATGAGTCTTGGCCAATGGAACAGCATTTACATAAAGATTGTCATGTCGGTGTTCATGTTTCTCGGAGGAGTCAATTTTGCCTTGATCTATAATGTGTCGCAGGGAAAAGTAAAGAATCTCTTCAAAAACGATGCATTAAAAGTATATTGCTGGATAGTCGTGATCTGCTATTTGCTTCTGACATTAAACATGATAATAAGCGGAATGGTCAGGAATGTCGAAGATGTGACTATAGATACGATTTTTCAGACCATTTCAATTCTTTCATCTACTGGAATCACCGAGCCTGATTTTCTTGACAGCGGTTCTCTTTCTATAGTAGTATTGATTTTCATGATGTTTATGGGAGCCTGCGCAGGAAGCACATCCGGAGGTGCCAAGATCGACAGGTTTATCGTGCTTATAAAGTTTCTTAAGAATGAGTTTTATAAGATGATACATCCCGGGACAGTTACTACGGTCTGCATCAATGGTAAAGGTACATCAACGGCCATTGTTCAGAAAACTCTTGCGTTTCTGTTTCTCTATGGCATCGTCATAATTCTCGGAGGAATGGCGTTATGTCTGATGGGCCTTCCTATTAAAGACTCTTTCTTCTGCGCGCTCTCGGCAATTTCAAATACCGGCCTCGGCACAGACATAACGGGAATTGCCGGAAACTACGCCCATGTTCCCGACATCGCCAAATGGACCCTGACGTTCATAATGCTTGTCGGCCGTCTCGAGCTCTTCACGATTCTCCTGATCTTTACCCCCACCTTCTGGAAGAAGTAACTTTCTTAGAAACAGTTTCTAAGAGTGTGTTTGGATTTAAATGAAATTAATACAGATAAAGATTTTTGAGGGATTTAAGCAAGCTGAGAAAGGCGAAACCTTTCGATTTCGACTGCCGAAACTTGGCGAAAACAGCCAAAAAGATTCTTAAAAGCCTTGAAAGGAATACAATTATTGCTGTCCGGTAAAACTTTGGAATGAGTTTTTTTACTAGACAGCCGATGTAGCAAAAGTACAGGAACACTAAAATCATATGAAAATGGCTTATATAGTCATTATACCGTGTTTAAACTGGGTTTCACGTGCAGATATGTTCTATTCTATTGTTAAATTGAGGACTTTATTTTACCGGACAGCCGTTATTTTAAAGCAAAAGGGGGCTTGTCCTCTATCAATATCAATAAGAATAAGGCGTTAAAATCGTTTACCGGACACCAATAGAATACAATAATAAAATTTTCGAAAGAAATCTAAACAGTTTCTAAGAGCCTCCTAAAAAGAATGGATACCCGTTTATCCGGATATCCATCTCACTTTCAAATATCTAAAAACACATCTATTCAATCATTGTAGGCAAGCTCCTCATTTAAGGAAATATTATCGAACCGCCGGTATTGGCTTTGGATTCACTACGTCCGCCACATCTGAAATTAGCCGTATTTATCTTTCCGGCGGAAGAGGAATCAAAATCTCCGCGTTTTGAACTGCCGGCAACTGTGATGCTTCCGGCCGAAGAGGCCTCACAATCTATATAATCGGTATTGATCGAGTTACAGACTACCCTCCCGGCAGAAGAACTCTCGATCGACAGATAGCCGGCCTTGACTGCTGAAACCGTGAGTGAGGATCCCGAACTGGCTTCAAGATCAAGTTTTTTGCAATTCACCGTCAACAATTTTATCCTGGCTCCGGAACTGACTTCAACCTCGACTTTCTTCGAAGGAACCGACAAGGCATTGCATAAGTTCAGGTTTGCGCCTGAGTTGGCCTCCAGACCGGTCACAGCAGGAGCATAAACATTTATGGTAACGCCACTGAGACTATTCCCGCGATTGTTCATGCCTCTGTTCTTTGGCCCGATCTTGAGCTTATTCCCACTTATCGTAAAATGAAGGTTCTTTACCTTTTCGGGAAGTCCGTTTATATTCATATATGGTTTGGAAGTGTTTCTTACATTATAATAAACCACAGCTCCTCCGTAAACTTCTATCTCATTGAAAGGTTTGGTGAAACGGGCAGTCTTCGTCTCTGCGTATGAAACAATACTTCCCAGAAACATAATCACGACTGCGAAAGGAATAAGTCTTTTGCAATTCATATCATATCGTTTTTGCATGTTTAATAAATATTATTGTTTTTATCCCATTTAGGATTAAATACATGGGATAAAAACAATAATATTTAATTACATAATAATACTTATCTCATAGCTGTAACAGTAACAACTATAATATAGACGTTGAAAAACTAAAATTGTGACAAAGGAGGTGTAATAAAATAACGTGAATTATAATCCGGGTTACTTTCTTATCTTCTTCATCAGATCTTTCAGAAACTTATCGTATGCCTTCCAGTCGGTTATGGGAGAAGCAGCAACGCCCGACTCCATCGCGCCCTTTGCGACAGCCGGAGCCACCGTATAAAGAAGGCGCGGATCGAATGGCTTCGGAAGGATATAATCCCTGCCGAACTCAATCTCCTTTACTCCGTAGGCATCACATACCTCCTGAGGCACCGGTTCTCTGGCAAGTTCCGCGATGGCATAACAAGCCGAAATCTTCATCTCCTCGTTGATAGAGGTCGCACGGCAGTCTAACGCTCCTCTGAAGATATAAGGAAATCCGAGAACGTTATTCACCTGATTCGGATAGTCGCTTCGTCCGGTTGCCACGATAATGTCGTCGCGCGTTGACTTGGCGAGATCGTATTCGATCTCCGGATCCGGGTTGGCAAGAGCGAATACCACCGGTCGCGGCGCCATGGTCATAACCATCGCCGGAGTCAGGACATCCTTTACACTCAGGCCCAGAAAAACATCGGCGCCGACGATAGCCTCGGCAAGAGTATGAAGGTCTCGGTCGGTGGCAAACTCTTTCTTCTGAGGGTTAAGTCCTTCCCTATCCTTTCTTATAACGCCCTTTGAATCGCACATCACGATGTTTTCCCTGCGGACACCAAGCCTGAGATATAGTCTCGCGCAACTTATGGCTGCCGATCCGGCGCCATTTACAACAAGCTTTACATCCTCTATTTTCTTTTCCTGAATCTTCAATGCATTCAGGAGAGCGGCGCCCGAAATAATTGCCGTTCCATGCTGGTCGTCGTGCATCACAGGGATCGCACATTCTTTTTTAAGCCGCTCTTCTATAAGGAAACATCCGGGAGCCTTGATGTCCTCAAGGTTTATTCCACCGAAAGTGGGACTGATTGCCTTGACAACATCGACAAATTTTTCAGGATCCTTTTCATCGACCTCTATATCAAAGGAGTCGATACCGGCGTAAATCTTGAAAAGCAGGGCCTTTCCTTCCATAACCGGTTTGCCGGCCAGAGCCCCTATGTCGCCGAGACCAAGAACTGCCGTACCGTTAGAGATAACTGCTACAAGGTTACCCTTATCAGTATACTTATATGCGTCCTGCGGATTCTTCTCTATCTCAAGACATGGATAGGCCACCCCCGGAGAATAGGCAAGCGATAAATCCAGAGCTGTGGAATATGGTTTAGTCGGTACAACTTCTATCTTACCGGACCTTCCGTCCTCATGATAACGGAGGGCCGCATCTTTGTTAACCTTCGACATACTATATCTGATTTTTAAACTGAATATTCATTATTAATAACCCTTATAAGCAATATTTATTGAAAATTTTTACATATTTTAGCATTTATATCCAAATCCTCTGCCATACACTTTCAAAAGTAACATGCTTTACTGAGGAAATATCAATATCATGAAGGAATAATAATTCTCCTGCCGGTCGGCATGAGCTTAAGGGATTATTCTTTCTTTGAAAAAAATAGCATTTGAATCACAAATGTTTACATGGAATTAAACAATGTAGATAATTTAATTTGGAAATTATAATTATACATTATTCATGAATCAGAAACATTTCTTGCAAACAACAACGAGACAAATAATAGCAAAAGTTTTCCAAAAATTTTCAGATAATTCTAAATATCAATATTTTAAATTTATAATTCCTGCTAAAAGTTTTCCAATTGGAAAATTATTCTCAAATAATAGTTAAAATAATTGTCTAATTATGATCCTTGAATTATATTTGCAGAAGTTTTGCAAATCCGCAAGACTGAACTCAAAACTGAAATACAAATCATAAAACCATGATACAGATAGTTGAGAAAAGAGACGGCCGCGTTGTCGGTTATAATGAGGAAAAGATCAAGGCAGCAATCCGCAAAGCCATGCTCACCACAGAGATGGGCGAAGATGAGGCCTTGATTCAGAAAATCACCGACCGCGTCGGCATGGGAGGCAACGAGCGCATGACTGTCGAGGAAATACAGGACCGCGTCGAGATCGAGCTCATGAAATCGTCGCGCAAGGATGTAGCCAAGAAATATATCGCTTACCGCGACCAGAGGTCGATCGCCAGGAGGGCAAAGACCCGCGACATGTTCCTCGAGATCATTGAGGCGAAAAACAACGACATCACCCGCGAGAACGCAAACATGAACACCGACTCGCCGGCAGGCATGATGATGAAATTCGCCAGCGAGACGACAAAACCTTTTGTAGACGACTATCTTCTCAGCCCGGAGGTGAAACAGGCCGTAAAGAACAACTATCTGCATATCCACGACAAAGATTACTATCCCACTAAGAGCCTCACCTGCGTCCAGCATCCTCTCGACAAGATCCTGCAGCACGGGTTTGTGGCAGGCCACGGCGAATCGCGTCCCGCCAAGCGCATCGAGACGGCAAGCGTTATTGCCTGCATCTCGCTGGAGACAGCGCAGAACGAGATGCACGGAGGCCAGGCCATCCCCGCCTTTGACTTCTATCTCGCTCCTTTCGTCAGAAGTTCATTTATAGAGGAGGTAAAGAATCTCGAGCAGTTTGTTGACCGCGATCTTTCGCATCTATATCATGTAGAGCTGAAGGATTTCATCAAAAAGGATCTTGACGTGCTTCAGGGAGACGAACGCCTTGTGCAGCATGCCGTCAACAAAACCGTAGGGCGTGTCCATCAGGCAATGGAGGCTTTCATTCACAATATGAACACCATTCATTCACGCGGAGGCAATCAGGTGGTCTTCTCCTCTATCAATTACGGCACAGACACCTCGGCCGAAGGCCGCTGCGTGATCCGCGAGATCCTTAAGTCGACCTACGAAGGCGTGGGCAACGGCGCCACCGCCATCTTCCCCATCCAGATATGGAAAAAGAAAAGAGGCGTGAGTTATCTCCCAGAAGATCCCAACTACGACCTTTATAAACTGGCATGCAAGGTTACGGCGCGTCGCTTCTTCCCCAATTTCCTTAATCTCGACGCCACATACAACCACCATGACAAATGGGACGCAAACGATCCTGAAAGATATAAATACGAAGTGGCGACTATGGGATGCCGCACCCGTGTCTTCGAAAACCGTTATGGAGAGAAGACTTCTATCGGAAGAGGCAACCTTTCATTTTCGACCATAAATATTGTAAGAATCGCCATCGAGACAATAGGGATAAAGGATGAGAATG
This sequence comes from uncultured Muribaculaceae bacterium, assembly GCA_910583775.1. Taxonomy (GTDB): domain Bacteria; phylum Bacteroidota; class Bacteroidia; order Bacteroidales; family Muribaculaceae; genus Lepagella. The sequence continues at coordinate 55,133 of CAJTYD010000006.1, forward strand.
AAAGAATCGAAAGATTCTTCCAGAAACTTGATGAAGTGCTTGACATTACGGCTCTGCAGCTTCACGAACGTTTCAATTTCCAGAAGACCGCCCTCGCCAAGCAGTTCCCTCTCGTGATGAGCAAACTCTGGAACGGCGCCGACACTCTGGGCAAGAACGACACCATCGAGTCGGTGATCAACCAGGGAACATTAGGCATCGGCTTCATCGGTCTTGCTGAGTGCCTGATAGCTCTGACGGGGAAACACCACGGCGAAAGCGAGGAATCGCAGGCTCTGGGACTGAGAATCATCAAGCACATGCGCAGCCGCGTCAACGAGTTCTCGGAGGCTTACGGCCACAACTATTCCGTCCTGGCTACTCCCGCCGAGGGCCTTTCCGGCAAGTTCACCCGCAAAGACAGAAAGACTTTCGGCATTATCCCCGGAGTGACCGACAAAGAATATTACACCAACTCCAACCACGTTCCGGTTTACTACAAATGCTCGCCGAGACATAAGGCAAAAATTGAGGCTCCTTATCACGAGCTTACAGGCGGCGGACACATTTTCTATGTGGAGATCGACGGTGACGCCACCCACAACGAGGAATCGATAATGCAGATTGTCGATCTCATGGATAAATACAACATGGGCTACGGATCTGTGAACCATAACCGCAATCACTGTCCCAACTGCGGATATGAGAACGCGGAAAAGGATGTCGAGAACTGTCCGAAATGCGGAACAAAGTTCGAGACAATCCAGCGCATAACCGGTTATCTTGTCGGCACCACCGACAGATGGAACTCCGGCAAACTCGCAGAACTCAACGACCGCGTCGTTCACAAATAAACAAGTCAAATAATAAGAGACTTTCACATAATACATAATAAGAGAGATTATGGATCTGACTGCGAATGTTATTGATATTGTTCGCGGCACGACGGTTGATGGACCGGGGTTTAGAACCTCGGTCTATTTTGCCGGATGCCGTCATTGTTGCGAAGGCTGCCACAATCCTGAATCATGGGATTTCAACGCCGGCACCCCGATGACTGTGGAAGAAATAATGCATATTATCCGTGAAGAAGACTTCGACGTGACTTTAAGCGGAGGAGATCCTCTTTACCGACCCGATTTCACACGTGCCCTGATCTCCGAAATCAAAAAGACAGGACATACAGTCTGGATATATACCGGATTCCGCTGGGAGGAGATAATAGAAAACTCCACGCTTCTGGAGGTAATCAAAGACGCTGACGTTATCGTCGACTCCCCTTTTGTGCTCTCCCTACGAGACACCGACCTGCTTTTTAAAGGTTCCTCGAACCAAAGAATAATCGATGTCAAAAAAAGTTTAGAAAAAATTTCAAAAATCCCCGCACTTTGGCAAAGATGATTAAATAACTGTAAGTTAATATTTTAACATCAATATTTGAAATTTTATAGTAGCTTGCTTTAAAAAATATTCGGAATTATTAGGTACTATGTATTGCATAGTACTAAAAGTTTTTATAATTTTGTGCCGTGGATGAATCATATCCCGTATAATCCGGAATGCGGATATGATAATCCAGATTAGAAACACGAACAAAATTATAAACTATCATGCTGACGATAATTCCACTTATAACAGGCATTGCTCTCTCATCGACGACGGCTCTGGCTCCGGCAGATACGATTCCGGTCGACACCGTGTCTCAGAAATTCACCGACAACCTTGAGGAGCTTGTCGTGACGGCGAAAAAGAAAGTAATCAAATCAGACGGCGCGACCCTCACATACGACCTCAGGGAGGATACATCCTCCAAAGGCGCCACACTGCTTGACGCATTGAAAAAAGTACCGATGATTACGGTAGACGGTCAGGACAAGATAATGATCAACGGAGATTCCAACTTCAAGATCTTCGTCAACGGCAAGGAGGAGCCTATGCTCGAAGCCAATTACGACAAGATCTTCAAGTCGATGCCGGCCGATGCATTCTCCAAGATAGAGGTGATAACGGAGCCTGGCGCGAAATTCGACGCCGAAGGCACCGGCGGTATCCTCAATCTTATCACGGAAACCAAGCAGACTTCCAAAGACGGCTACACCGGATCAATTACCGGAAGCCTGTCAAACCGTGAATCGGGAGTATCACTTTTCGGAAGAGCCAAATACGGCAATTTCAATGTCGATGCGAACGTGAACTATGCTGCCACCGCCATTTCCGACCAGGATCAGAAATCCCACATGGAAACCATCGACTATAATAATTCCCAGGCTTATAAGCTCGTAAGAGAACAGGTGCAGAAAACCGGTTTCCATTTTATAAGCTCCACTCTCAACGCTTCCTGGACGCCCGACGACCACAATATCTTCTCCTTCGGCGGAAGCTACACCGGCATTAACGCCAAGATCAAGAAGATGGACCAGCATACAAATATGTTTGACACAGAAGGAAACCGCCAATGGGGCTACTCCCAGTATTTCAAAGGAAATCTCAAGATGAATTCGGCATCCGCCAATGCGTCATATCAGCACGATTTCAAGGATTCCGGGAAGTTCACTCTCGCCTATCTCTTTAATTTCGGGAAGACTCCTCTTCATATAAATTCTGTGAATGAGGCCGACTACAACTTCTCGTTTCCCTTTGCGTATTCCTTCAACAATATGGATAACTACACGAGGGAACATACCGTCCAGATTGATTACTCCACCCCCTTCGGCGGGGAAAAGCATCTTCTCGAAACCGGCGGCAAGATGATTCTGCGTCTCAACTCGGCTTACTCTACGCAGGGTTCAGGAACATCTGCCGACAATATGATCTCGGATGACGCCGGAAACGTCTTCATGAACCAGATGCAGAACATATATGCCCTTTACGCATCATATACAGGCCATTTCGGAGCATGGACTGCCAAAGCCGGCGTCAGATACGAGCACACTGACATGGGAATCAAATACCTCAAGGGAGACCCCAGAAAGACCTGGTCGAATCTCGACGATGTCGTTCCCAACGCCGCCCTCACCTATTCCTTCTCGCCGATGTCGAACCTCCGGCTTGCATATCAGATGAGAATTTCAAGGCCTTCGATCCAACAGATAAGTCCGTTCCAGGTAAACATTATGGAAAATATCGTTCAGCTGGGCAATCCCGACCTGACAAGCCAGAAAAACAACAAGATATCTCTTACATATACCAATTTCGGGCGCGTTTTAGGAGGGAATATAGGTGTCGAATATTCGCAGACCGACAATGCCATAGAGAGTTACGAATACTGGGAAGGACAGACGCAATACAGCACATACGCCAATATAGGCAACAACAGGAGCATCGCGCTCCAGGGCTTCCTGAATATCAACATATCTCCCCGCATGACGATGTCGGTAAACGGAAGAGTTGCCTACGTCAGTCTTAAATCCACATCTCCCGACTACTCCAATCACGGATGGACTGGCAATTACGGAGCAAACTGGGCATATACAGCTCCCGGCGACATCAAGCTCTCGCTTTACGGAGGCCAGAACGTGCATAACGTAAACCTTCAGGGCCATTTCTCCGGCTTCTATTACTACGGTCTTGGAATCAGCCGGGACTTCCTGAAAAACAAGAGCCTCAATCTCGCTCTCAACGCTTCGAACATCTTCAGCAAATATTCGTCGTTCAAGAGTTATACCTACACCAAGACGCACTATAACTACAACAACTTCCAGAATCAGCAATGGCGCGTGGGGGTTTCGTTGACATGGAAATTCGGCCAGCTCTCCGCTCCAGCCAAGAAGGTGCAGCTCCAGATCGACAATGATGATAAGGTCTCGACTGATAACGGACAGGGTGCAAAAGGAGGCATAGGGCTCTGAAAAGAGAGTAACTATTCAGCGGACGCGCCGATGTAGTCGCCGTTTAGAAAAGGGCGAGGA
>CAJTYD010000007.1 GCA_910583775.1 uncultured Muribaculaceae bacterium
TCCGACTTATACCCCAAAATTCGATGTTTTCAAATTTTTGTCATGTACTTAAATAAAATTTATTAAATTTTCTATGAAAAATATTTGCATTAAAGGCAGAAGTGAATTAATTTTGTAATATAAAGAAATACTCTCGAAAGAGAAAAATATTGTTGAAAGCAAATGAATCTGAATGGATAATTAGGTGTAAATAAAATTAGGGAACTGATAAATCAGTTTATTAAAGCGCAAGTGGCGGAGATGTCGTGAGACACTTCCGCCATATTGTTTATAAACTTGTGAGCTCCTATCCTATGGCCATATTATTGGGTTATGGCTAATTTTGCTTATCTTTGCAAAGATAAACGCTTAAAGCATCAACTTTATGACTCTGTCTGACCGGATTCCCGACCTCCCCGCAGGCCACGAAAACGATCCCGAGGCCGTCGGGAAGATATGCGATTATTATTGGGCACGGCTTCGTGAATGCAACGCCAATCCCGCGTGTTTCCCCGACAAAGACCTTCAGGAGAAGGTTTTCAGATGGACCCATGAGGCCGTCAGACTTGACCCATACAGCTATTCCTACCGCATGGGAAGATGCTACGCCGAGGGAATAGGATGCGATGCCTGGGAGGGTTTCCGTCTGGCACGCAAATATTGGGAGGATGCCTTCGATTTCGGCAATCCCGACGCCGCCGACGCCATCGCCGCCCTTTACGAGCATCGTCTGAAGGATCTCGAGGCGAAGGATGAGAAAACGGCGGATGACGAGTTTCACATAACGCATTGCCGGCGCGAGGCCGACTCCTGGCGCCGTCTTGCCGAAAGGGCCAGGCTGCGCGCCGCAAATAAATAATTTCAAGCCCCGATAAATAATTACATTTAATAACTTAAATCATGAAACTGAAGATCTTCCTCTCCATGCTCGTAATGCTTTTCGCGCTGCCAGCCTCTGCCCAGCTGATCAACGGCAAATACCTGCCAGAACCCACTAAGATGCAAAACGACACAATCAAGAAATACGGCTATTGCATCTATGAAGAGGTGCCCGGCGAAGGCAAGAGATTCAGGCTTATCCTTAACTATCAGTTTGATGACGCTTTTCCGTTTAACAAGAAAGTATTTCTCGCCCGAGTGAGGGTAGGCGACAAATACGGATTCATCAGTACTACGGGAGGATATCTCGTAAAGCCGATCTTTGACGCCGCCGACAACTTCAGCGACAACGGATTGTGCCGCGTAGTGCTTGATAAGAAATACGGCCTGCTCGACAAGGACGGAACCATGGTAGTTCCGGCCGTCTACGACTCGATGGATGACCTTTTCAACGGATGGTATGAGGTGTCGAGAGACGGCAGATGGGGCTACGTCCACTGGACCAACCGCTACGCCTCCTCCGCCTCCGAATACCAGAAACTGCGCGACAGCGGCCTCGGCGAACCCAAATAATAGATGCTGAATGGATAAGACTGTTGACGAAATACTTGAGGGGAAAAGGGTCGCCCTCATCGACATGGACGGTGTGCTTTACGACTCCATGAAGTATCATACCCTCGCCTGGCAGCGCATGATGGCCGAGCAGGGAGTGGAATGCGACCGCGACGAGTTCTATCTCTATGAGGGCATGACAGGCCTGGCGACGATCGACCTTCTGTTCCGACGCGCTTTCGGCCATGGCGTCACCCCGGAGCGGGCAAAAGAACTTTACGCCGTAAAAAGTAGATACTTCAAAGAGATCGGCTGGAACGAGCCGATGCCGGGCGCCGACAGGATGCTCCGCGCGCTCGAGGCGCGAGGCATTCGCCGCGTTCTCGTAACGGGGTCCTCGCAGACTACCCTTCTCGACAACATCAACCGCGATTATCCCGGCGCTTTCCTTCCCGGCGACCGCGTCACCGCCGCCGACGTCGTCCACGGCAAGCCTGACCCGGAGCCTTATCTAAAAGGCCTTGAGATCGCCGGCGTAAGCCCCGAAGAGGCTGTGGTGATAGAGAACGCGCCGCTCGGAGTCAGGGCCGGGAAAGCCGCCGGAGTCTTCACTTTCGCCGTCACCACCGGACCCATCCCACGCGAAGAGTTCGTCAGGGAGAACGCCGACATTATCTTCCCTTCGATGCCCGAATTCGCCGACTTCCTCGAAAGAGGCACCCACAATTAATCCATAGAAATAACGATAATAAAAATACTTTTACACCTGATTATATGAAAATGGATTCAAACAAAGTAGAAACGATATTTCAAAGCCGTGTCGTAGAGACCGACAACCTCAGCCGGGCTCTTGAAAAAATTGCCGAAACATCCGACTTCAACGGATTGTATATTTTGACGGATACAAATGTGCTTCGCGAAGTAATCCCCTATTTCGATGACTTCCTAAACAAATACAATCCGGAAATTATCGTAATGAACGCGGGAGAGGAAAACAAGAGCCTCCAGACTTTGGCCGAGATATGGGAAAGACTTTCAGACAGCGAGGCCACACGCCGCTCAATCATGATAAACATAGGAGGAGGCGTGGTGACGGATCTCGGCGGCTTTGCGGCCGCCACCTTCAAGCGCGGCATCCGTTTCTTCAACGTGCCCACCACCGTGCTCGGCGCCGTCGACGCGGCCGTAGGCGGCAAGACGGGCATCGACTTCAACGGATTCAAAAACGAGATCGGTGCTTTCGCCCCTGCAGAGAAAGTGATCATCTCCTCGCAGCCCCTCGCCTCGCTCCCCTACTCCCAGATCATTTCCGGCTACGCCGAGATCGTGAAGACCGCCTTGATATCTTCCGCTGAATTTTACACGGAGCTTATTCGCGACTGTCCTGTCAACGACAATGCGAAGCTGCGCGAGGCCATGACAAAGGCCGTGAGGGTGAAGGAGCGTGTCACTGAAGAGGATCCAAAGGAATCCGGCCTGCGCAAGATCCTCAACCTCGGCCATACCGCCGGCCATGCCTTCGAGACGCTGATGATCGAAAAGGGAACGCCGATCGCCCACGGCGACGCCGTGGCTCACGGTCTGCTCGTTACCCTCATTCTCAGCCATACCCTCCGCGGCCTCGACTCGAAGGAGATCTACCGCTATGCCGATGGCATCCTCAAACCGCTCTATAAGCGCATAGCCGTCTCCTGCAAGGATTACGACCGTCTTGAGCAACTCATGCTCCATGACAAGAAAAACATCACGGCCGGCGAGATCCGCTTCGTCCTCCTTGACGGGATAGGCAGCCCCGTTATCAATATCCCCGTTCCCTCCGAAGAGCTCCGCGCCGCCCTCGACATCTATTGCGACACCCTCGGCCTGTAGCAATTAGAAATTAGCAATTAGCAATTAGTAATTAGCAATTAAATAAGGGATAAGAGCCTGGAAAATAGTTTTTTAAGATTCTGAAAAAAGTTTAATAAGATTCTGAAAAAGAAAATTCCCCTGGGAGCCGATGAAGGCTCTCAGGGGAATTCTTTTGGATTAGCGGTTGTAGGCTGGTTCTGTGCTCTTGCCTTTAGGCAAGAGGTCCGGAGCCTGTGTACCGAGGCTCCGCGGTCATGCCTTTAGGCATACATATTCACGATAGCCTCATAGAGCTCCTGCTTGCCGCTGGTCTGCGCCGGCTCGGGGTGCGTCTTGGCGTAAGCCACGAGGTCTTCAAGCGACATGGCGCCGTTCTCGAACTCCTTGCCCTTCCCGCTGTCGAAGCTTGCGTAGCGGTCGGCGAGCATCTGCTTGTAAGGTGATTTCTCAAGCACGTCGGCGGCGCTGAGAAGCGCGCGAGCCATGGCGTCCATGCCGGCGATGTGGGCGATGAAGATATCCTCGAGATCGGTGGAGTTGCGGCGTGTCTTGGCGTCGAAGTTCGTGCCGCCGTTGCCGAAACCGCCGTTGCGGATGACCTGCATCATGGCCTGGGTCAGCTCATAGTTGTCGATCGGGAACTGGTCGGTGTCCCAGCCGTTCTGATAGTCGCCGCGGTTGGCGTCGATGCTTCCGAGCATGCCGTTGTCGACGGCCACGCAGAGCTCATGCTCGAAGGTATGGCCGGCCAGGGTTGCATGGTTCACCTCGATGTTCACCTTGAAGTCTTTGTCGAGGCCGTGGGCCTTGAGGAAGCCGATCACGGTCTCCGTGTCGACGTCATACTGATGCTTTGAGGGCTCCATGGGCTTGGGTTCGATCAGGAAGGTGCCGGTGAAGCCGTTGGCGCGGGCATAGTCGCGGGCTGCGCGAAGCATTGTGGCGAGATGTTCTTTCTCACGCTTCTGGTCGGTGTTCAGAAGGCTCATGTAGCCCTCGCGGCCGCCCCAGAACACGTAGTTGGTGCCTCCGAGAGCGATGGTGGCGTCGATGGCGTTCTTGATCTGCACCGCCGCGCGGGCTACAACGTCGAAATCCGGATTCGTGGCCGCGCCGTTCATGTAGCGGGCGTTGCCGAACACATTGGCCGTGCCCCAGAGGTTCTTGATGCCCGTGGCGGCCATCTTCTCCTTCAGATAACCGGTGATCTCCTTCATTCTTGCCTCATAGTCGGCGATGTCCTCGCCGAGATCGCCGACAAGGTCGGTGTCGTGGAAACAGAAATATTCGATTCCCAGCTTCTGCATAATCTCGAAACCGGCGTCTACTTTCTGTTTTGCCACCGTCATTGCGTCGGCGCCCTCGTTCCAGGGGAACTTCTTCGTTCCGCCGCCGAACTGGTCACCGCCTTCGGCGCAGAGTGTATGCCACCATGCCATGGCGAATTTCAGCCAGTCCTTCATGGGTTTGCCGAGCACCACGCGCTCTGCGTCATAATATCTGTAAGCAAGGGGATTGTAGCTTCCGATCCCCTCGAATTTAATCTTCCCTATCGAGGGAAAATACTCTTTTGTTGCCATAATTGCCTGATTGTTATTATAATATTAAATATGATTAAAATTTCAAAACTTACCTATTTAGATTGGTTTGTAATTCTGATCTTAAATCTCACGCAAAGGCGCAAAGAAAGCTAAGTTTACTTGTCCGGATTATACTGCAACTATAAGCACGCTAAGCTGGCGCCTTCGGCTTTTTAAGCCCGCAAAGTCTGCCGCGACATGCTGAAGCCGGCTTTGCGTGCTTCAGATCTGCTTTAGCAGATCATCTTGGCGAGCTTTATTTTCAGCCGCACGGAATTACAAAAATAAAAACTTTGCCTTCTTTGCGCCTTTGCGTGAGATTTAAAACAACATTGGAAATTAATTTATAATATTATTTGAATTAATCTACAAAACACGAATTAGCGACTGTCTCTTCGAGACACTTCTTCCAGCGGGCGTAAGCCTCGAGATAGGGAGCGCGGTCGGCGTCGGGATGTATCTCCTCAATCCTGCGCAGTGATGCGAACGCCTCGTTATGGTCTTTGTAGATGCCGGCTCCCATGCCGGCGCCTTTGGCGGCTCCGACGGCGCCATCGGTCTCCACGAGGTCGATCGTAGCGCCCGAGACGCTGGCCAGAGTCCGGCGGAACACGGGACTGAGGAACATATTTGCGTGGCCGGCATGAATTTTCTTAATTTCCATGCCCATCTTCTCCATTATCTCCATACCGTACATGAAGGAGAAGACGATTCCCTCCTGGGCCGCGCGTATGATGTGGGAGCGGTTGTGGATGTTGAAGTTGATGCCATGGAACGAACAGCCGATCTGACGGTTCTCGAGCACGCGCTCGGCGCCGTTGCCGAATGGAAGGATCGTCACCCCCTCGCTGCCTGCCGGCACGGAGGCGGCCAGGTCGTTCATCTCGGCGTAGCTTACTCCGGCTGGAACAACATTTCTCTTGATCCAGGAATTGAGGATACCTGTGCCGTTGATGCAGGTCATCACGCCGATGCGGGGTGCTTCGGCGGTATGGTTGACGTGCGCGAAGTTGTTGACGCGCGAATATGTGTCGTATGCCAAGACTCCGTTGATGCCGTAGACCACACCTGACGTTCCAGCGGTCGAGGCTACCTCGCCGGGCTCGAAGACGTTGAGCGAAAGCGCGTTGTTGGGCTGGTCGCCGGCGCGGTAGGTCACGGGGATGCCGGCGGCAAGGCCGAGCTCGCGGGCCGCGGCTTCGGTGACGCGGCCCTGCTCCGAGAAAGAAGGCTTGATATCTGGCAGGATCGAGGCGTCGAAGCCGAAATAGTCGAGAAGGAACTGCGCCGGTCCGTTTTTCTCGAAGTCCCAGAGCATATATTCCGAAAGGCCCTCGGCATTGGTGCAGAGTTCGCCGGTGAGACGCCAGGCGATGTAGTCGCCGGGAAGCATCACCTTGTGGATGCGGGCGAAGGTCTCCGGCTCGTTCTCCTTGAGCCAGGCGAGCTTGGTGGCCGTGAAGTTGCCGGGGGAGTTAAGCAGTGAGCCGAGGCATTTCTCCGCTCCTAATTCCCGGAAGGCTTTCTCGCCGTATGGCACGCCGCGCGAATCGCACCAGATGATGGCGTCGCGGAGAAGCCTGCCCTCCTTGTCTATGGCCACAAGGCCGTGCATCTGGTAGCTGATGCCTATGGCGCGTATATCTTTCGGGTCGATTCCCGAACTACTCATCACTGATTCGGTGGCTGCCTTAAGATAGCTCCACCAGTCTTCGGGGTCCTGCTCCGCCCATCCGGGACGGAGAGCCTTTATCGGCGCCTCTGATTTGGGATAGAAATCCGTAGCGATGATCGAGCCGTTTTCGGCATCCACTAAAGCCGCCTTCACCGAGGAGCTTCCTATGTCGTAACCTAACAAATACATAATCGTTCTGTTTTAAATTAATATTGTTGCGTTTTATATTGGTATTAGATTGTTAATCTCAAGAGTCAGTTGCGCCGTTTATTGTAGGCCTTTCGGTCGAACTTGTAGTATCGCGCGGCGCGGTGGGCCACTCCGGTCTGGAATTCATCGAGGGGCCGGATATATTCCATAGCCTCCATCTTCTTGTGGAAGTTTCTCACGTCGTGCTCTCGACCTGTGACGGCGTCGAAGAGCGCGCGCATCTCGCGGGCGGTGAATTTCGCCGGAAGCAGGTCGAAGAGCAACGCGGGCTCGGCGTCGGAGGCATGGCGGAAAAACGAAAGGGCGTCGGCGACGATCTGGTTGTGGTCGAACGCCAATTTCGGCAGTTTCTCCACCTCCACCCATTCGGCTCCGTGTCTCCTCACCTCCTGCCGACGGCGGTCGTTGAGCTTTAGCACGCCCACGTATGCGATGGTAATGATCCGCTCGACACGGACATTCTGCACCTCCTCGAGCCAGTCGACGTCACGCGGAGCGCGCGTACGGTCTTTCGAGCCGTATGCCTTGAACTGATGCATTCTCACGTTCGAGATCCCGCAAAGGCCGGATAGAATCCTCAGGGCCGCCGCGTCGAGATCCTCGTCCTGGAAGATGAGAGCGCCGGGCAACTTGTAGTCGTTCATGCCGTCGCCGAAACTGCGCTCAAGCAGGAGGACGCGGAATTCCGCACCATCGAAACCGAGCACCACACAGTCCACCGAAATATGGTGGAACGCGAGGGGCGTCTTTTCCGTACCGGGATTCGTTTGATTTGCAATTCGGGATATCGTCATGATGCAAATGTAGCTATTGTCACGCTTATTTCCAAATGTCAAAATTGCTGAAAACCAAAATTTAATCCCCGATATACCTTTTCTTACTTACTACAATAACATGCTGCTGCCTTATTGTAATAATTACATTATGTATTATTCAGTTTATTCACCCTCTTCTCAACCCTTGTCGTAGACATTGTCAAACTGCTGAAAAATAGCCTCTCCCCGCCCCCGCCTTTCGCTTTCACCGAGCCTCCCCTTATTGTATTTCATCACCGTCTCCTCTTGCGTCTTCAAGCTTACGCCTTCCTCCTCCTACCTATCCATAATTAAAAAATGTTAAATCATTTTATACCACCTTTTTTATTTACCTCCGAGAAAAAAACGCACGCCGAGCCGCAGAGGGGCTATTCCATCCGAATGGCTACCTATAATCCGGATAATTCGGTTGTCTCCGCAAGAGCACCGCTGTCGCGGTCGGACGCAAACTCGTACTGAGAGGATATACATGTAATGTCAGGGGCCGTATTCCGCGACCGCGGCAGCGGTCAGTCGTTTACCGGACGGTTTGACCCTGGTAAGGGTCATGGATTATAGCCACGGGTCGGAAAAGGCGAATGCCTTTTCCGACCCGTGGTAGGTTTGCGATGAGAATTACGACCGCGGGGCGGTCGCGGAAAGACCTTGTCTCCTCCCAAGCCAACGGCGCCAACTCTATAGGCTCTAAAACATGCAATTCGAAGACGCCCATTAAGACATAAGCCCAAAAGGAAAACTCACACTCCTGTCTAAACTCCTTTGCGTCAGCCCCAATTCAACATTCAACATTCAACATTCAAAATTATTCTGCGGAGCGGGCGGCGGCGTGGATGAATTCCCGGAGGAAGTATTTGAGACGGCGCATGAGGTTCATCCTGTTGTTCTCCATCACCGAGGTGGTGATCTCACGCGTCCGGTCGATCCTGAAGCGCTCGCCGCCGAAGCGCAGCTTCGGATCGTGGAACATCCCCGTTATGTTGATGCCGAACGGGATCGGCACCGGCGATTCCTTCACTCCGATATGATAATAAAGCCTTCCGTCGAAGTTGTTGACGCCCATCATGTCGAGTTTGTATTTCGGGAATTCGATGTCGAAAGGATAGAGTTCGAGAAGGTTGTCATGAACCGTGCCACGGACATTGATATTTTTGAAATGCAGGTCGTTGGAGTCTGGTATAAGCAACATTCTGGTGATATGACGGATAAAAGGGGTCTGATGAACCTGAAGATCGCGGCCCTGCACGTTTATATCGGCATGAAGCGAGGGGATATCTATATACATGTCGGGGAAAAGAAGCATGCTTCCCTTACATTCGGCCGACACGGTGCCTGAAAGGTTTTTCATCTGCGGCATCATGACAAGCAGGGAATGAAAATGATCGAAGAAACTCACCACATCCACATCCATGATGCCGAGCTTCGCCTCCATACCGAGCCGGAGTATATCCGACGTCCGATACATGAAATCAAGATATGCCTTTCCGAAATCTGCCGATATCTTCAGGTTTTCTATTCTGGCGTCTCCGTCGCGAAGAGTCATGCCCGCGGAGAGATCATAAAGATGAAGGTTCATATATCTCGTCTCCCTGGCCGAAGCGCGCACATCGGCGATTATATTCCTCGGAATAATCAACGCCACGCTGTCGGAGGCCGTGACAACCGGACTCTTCTGAGGAAGGACCTTCTCACCACCTTGCGCAAGCGACTTATGGCGTTCATAAGCCGCGGCAAGGCTGTTGATCTGAACCGTATCCATATCCAGATCAAGATTTATCGGCAGAGGAGCAGGCACAGTCGACGACAGGAACTGCCGCAGGTTTCCTATCCGGCCGCTCACCCGCGCCTCCGTCTCGCCGAGACGGAGGTCAACATTGCTAAGAGAAACAGAATCGAACGAGGCCGAAACATCCAGACCTGAAAAAGAGAGGGGCACCTGCAGCGACGGCACCATGCAGGCTCCTTTGTCAACAAAAAGACGGCCGTCCGTTTTCCATCCCGCCATAATCTTCCTGACTTCAGGAGGGACATTCACCTTCACAAACTCGGCTGAATGCCGGGCGGAGCACAGCGCCGACGAATCGGCTTTCCATCTCGCCGGCATTACAAACGGAGGAGCCTCGACAGGTCTGGTCATCGCGTCGGCTCCCAGCGAGGCAGACACACCACGCAATCCCACACCATTTCCCTTAATCCGCACCGACATCGTGTCGCCCCTCAGATTCACGTTTATCTTCCGTGCCTCCAGACGTTGCGGAGCCGTCTTTATCGTCCCCTTTATATCCACGTTCCTCAACATGAGGCTTACCGTATCCGCAGGCTTGTCGAATTCGAGAGAGGCCGCCTTTACATCCACGTTGAAAGGCAGGGATCGCAGAAGAGCGTCAATCCTTACATTCCCGTTGTCGGAAAGACGGCTTTCCAGCTCCAGTTTCCGGCCCGAAAGTCTGTATTTTCCACGGGTTGCCGTTATGCGGTCGGCGGAGGCCTTAAGATCAAGCATACCGTCATAAAGGTCATTATTGTCAAGTCTTCCGGCCCCGCCACGAAAAGCGAGGGTAAATCTCTTGCCGGCGCCGGAGATGTCAAAAGCAGGGAAACTTGCAGAATAATTGGCTAAGGAAACGTTCCCGTCCGCAAATACGCTCACCAGTTTTCCTTTCTGCAGATCGGAAACCCGGAATCTAAGGTCAGCTTGCGCCCGAAGGACGCCACGGAGTCCGAAATCGCGAAGAGGAACTATATCCCGTCCCGATTTCGAAAGGTCAGCCTCCCCTTTCATCGTCATGAAGACTTCCGGATCACCGAGAAGGTCAGTTATCCGGCCTCTGAGATCCAGCCATCCTCCTTCTCCTTCAAGGCGAAACCACGGAATATCGAAATAGGAAAAATCGGGATTCTCTCCGTTAAAAGAAAGGCGCGCCCCGACTCCCAGATGCCTGACGGAATACCTTTCCCGTTCATTCACCGTATAACTCATCTCTCCGTCGGGGACGGTGAAATCCACATCAAGCGAGGGAAGCTTCGAGGAAGAGAACACATACGAAGAAAGCAGCCGCGCGGAGGCATTGACGGTGATGTCCGCATTCAGCCCGCTTACACGGGGAATAACGGCCGAAGGGAAATAGTCGAGCAGACGGTCCAGACTGAAGCTGTCGAGCTGATAGGTAAAGTTATTAAGCTTCATCTCCTTGCCTATCTGCATGTCCATGTCAAGTTTCCCGGAAGTGTTTCCGAGGGCCACACTGTAATTGTCGGTCAGGATTCCAAACGGATCGAAACGGAGCCTGAGACGCCCGTTAAGTCTGAATGGGAACCGGCTAAGGATCTGCAGAGTCCGCACCCTCGCGGAAATCTTTCCCTGGATCCGAAGACTATAGTCTTCAAGACTATCGGCTGAACGCCGGAGATCGAGCCCGTCAAGCGACATACCGGCCGTCAGGCCCGTTACGCGACTGTAGAAACGGAGATTTCCTGCCCCGCGCACGCTTACATCCGCAGCGGTAAAAAAGGGGATTCTGTTTTCCGAGCCCTCCGCGTTCCAGATATTCCAGTTTGAGATCGAATCCGTGACCCCGACAAGATTCAGGGAAAGCGTCTCCACTTCAAGATCCCGTAGGAAAATTTGGCCGCTAAGCAGACGCAGAAGATTGATTCCTCCACGCAGTCTGCCCGTGGTCATAAGCTCCCGATACCCGGCGGGGAGTTTCCGGAGTATGCTGTCGGGCTGTGAATCGAGCGCACGGCTTGTGACCCGGAGGGAGTCAACCTCGATGCAAAGATGCGGGAATGTCGACCAGAGGGTGAACCGGGCGTTGGAGACACGCACGTCGGCATTCAGCATCCGGCTTACCTCCCGGTTTATCATGCGGGTGAGACGCTGAGGGGTGAGCGTCCATGTCATGACACATATCGCAGCGACCGCAAGCACCAGGAACGACCCTAAAACCAGAGCCGTCACACGGACTATCTTCCGGGCGATATGTTTCTTTGTGTCAGACATAGTATAGCGTGGATTTGTAATAATAACAAACCCACGCTATCTATGGTTTTAATTGGTTTATGGTTGGGGTTTATGGTTTAGATAATACCCCTTGTCCCGATATCCGAATCAAAAGGTAACCTCTAAACCCTAACCTTAAACTATATCACTTGCGGGAGCGGGAGGTGCGTTTCGGTGCGGCATCCTGCTTCTCCATGATCTCCTTCACCTCGTCGGCGGTAAGGGCCGCCGGATCCATTCCTTTCGGGATCTTGTAGTTCACGGCCTTGCGCGCGCCCTCTTTCTTATAAGCGATATAGGGGCCGAATCGGCCGTTGAGAACCTCCACCCCGGGCAGTTCCTCGAAACTCTTTATCTGGCGGTTTGCCTCCGCCTCATCCTTCGCCTTTATCAGCGCCTCGGCTTCGGCCAGGGTGATGGTCTGCGGTGCCATATCCTTGGGGATGGACACGAACTTCTTGCCGTAATGGATATAGGGACCGAAGCGACCGATAGCCGCCGTAACCTCCATGCCGTCGATCTCGCCGACCTTCCGGGGAAGTTCGAACAGTTTCAGGGCCTCCTCCAGAGTGATGTCACTTATGCTCTGGCCTTCAAGAAGACTTGCGAAATGGGGCTTCTCCTCGTCGGCGGCATCTCCGATCTGAGCCACAGGCCCGAAACGGCCGATCTTCACCGACACAGGCTTGCCGCTCTTCGGATCGACCCCAAGGACGCGCTCTCCCACCTTATGCTCCATCCTCATAGAATCCACATTCTCTATCGACGGATGGAAATGACCGTAGAAACTCGACATCTCATTCTGCCAGCCGAGCTTTCCCTCGGCTATCTCGTCGAATTTCTCCTCAACTTTCGCAGTGAAGTTATAGTCGAGGATATCGGGGAAATAATTTGTAAGGAAATCGTTGACAACCATTCCGACATCCGTAGGCACCAGCTTTCCCTTCTCGCTGCCCGAATTCTCGGTAAGGACAGCTTTTGTCACCTTCCCCTCCTTGAGGGAGATGGTGTCGTAACTCCTGGGAGTGCCCTCCTTCTCGCCGTGACGGATATAGTCGCGGCTCTGGATTGTGGATATCGTCGGAGCGTAGGTGGAGGGGCGTCCGATTCCGAGATCCTCCATCTTCTTGACAAGCGCGGCCTCCGTATATCTGGGGGGAGCCTGAGTGAATCTCTGCGTCGCGGTTATCTCCTGCGCCGTCAGGACGCTCCCCTTGGCGATGGCGGGAAGCAGCGTGTCCTTCGAAAGCTGTCTGTCGCTCTCCGGGTCACCGTAAGCGAGCATGAAGCCCGGGAACTTCACAATCTCGCCTTCGGCCTTGAATTCCTCCTTGCTGCCCGAGACAGCGATCTCGACGGTGGTCTTCTCGATGGAGGCGTCACACATCTGCGAGGCCACGGCGCGCTTCCATATCAGCTCATAGAGCTTCTTCTCCTGCGCCGTACCGCTGACAGTGCGGTTGGAGACATAGGTCGGACGGATGGCCTCATGGGCCTCCTGGGCTCCTTTGGAATGGATGTGATAATGGCGGACAGCGAGATATTCGGCGCCGAATGTCGAATCGACCATGCCGGAGATATCCTTGAGCGCAAGCTCCGAAAGGTTGGTGGAATCGGTACGCATATATGTGATGTGTCCGTCCTCATAGAGTTTCTGGGCGATCCTCATAGTCTGACTCACCGAAAAACCGAGGCGTTTACCGGCCTCCTGCTGCAGGGTCGAGGTAGTGAACGGAGGCGCCGGGCTTCTCTTTATAGGTTTCACCGAGACATCGCTCACCGTGAAGGAGGCCTTGGCACAGGCCTCGAGAAAAGCTGCGGCATTCTTTTCGGATTCGAAGCGGTTTTTGAGTTCACCTTTGAGCGTGGCCTTATCGGCCGTAAGGAAAGTGCCGACAACGCGGAAATAAGGTTCGGAAACAAACGCCTCGATCTCCTTCTCCCTCTCGCAGATGAGGCGCAGGGCCACGCTCTGCACCCTTCCGGCCGAGAGAGCGGGTTTGATCTTCTTCCAGAGAATAGGGCTGAGCTCGAAACCGACGATGCGGTCGAGGACACGTCGTGCCTGCTGGGCGTTCACCCTGTCGATGTCGATGCCCCGCGGATTGGCAAGAGCGTGCAGGATAGCGGGCTTCGTGATCTCATGGAACACGATGCGCTTGGTTGTGGCCGGATCGAGTCCGAGCACCTCGCAGAGATGCCAGGCGATGGCCTCACCCTCGCGGTCCTCATCGGAAGCGAGCCATACCGTCTCGGCTGTTTTGGCGGCCTTCTTCAGCTCCTTCACGAGCTCTTTCTTTTCCGCCGGTATCTCGTACAAGGGCGCGAAATCCTTGTCGACATCCACGCTCATGCCCCGTTTCTTGAGGTCGCGCACATGCCCGTAGCTCGACATGACCTTGTAGTCCTTACCTAAAAATTTCTCTATCGTCTTGGCTTTTGCCGGAGACTCGACTATCACAAGATTCTTCATTCCTATATATTTTGCTCAAGCGTATTCCTGTGGAACCGTCAGATATATTCTACTTAAATCAGTTTATGGTTCGGGTTTATGGTTTAGATAATACCGGTTGTCTCGATACCCGATTCAAAGGGGAACCTCTAAACCCTAACCTTAAACTCAAGCCTTCACGTTCATTTAAACTTGCAAGACTTGCTTAATTATAATAACAAGAATTTCAGAAAAAGTTCCGCAGGAACGAAAAGTGAAGAGAGGGAGAGACGGCGTCTTTATCTGTAGGGATTGTTTTTACGCGCCTGCAACGTATTTATCATCAGAGAGCAGATCGTCATGGGGCCGACGCCTCCGGGCACCGGGGTAATGAACGAGCATTTCTCAGCCACATTGGCGTAGTCCACGTCGCCGCTCAGGCGCCAGCCGCGCTGACGGGTCGCGTCGGGGACACGCGTAGTTCCTACGTCGATGATCGTGGCGCCCGGCTTGACCATATCCTCGGTGACGAACCCGGGCTGGCCGAGGGCGGCGACGATAATGTCGGCCTGGCGGCAGATCTCCTTGATGTTGGGAGTGGCAGAATGGCAGACCGTAACGGTGCAGTTGCCCGGATTGGCCTTCTGCATCAGCAGCGTCGCCATCGGTTTGCCCACGATGTTGCTTCTCCCGAGCACCACTGCATGCTTGCCCCTGGTCTCCACGCCATAACGTTTCAGAAGCTGCATGATTCCGGCCGGAGTGGCGGGCAGAAAGCCCGGCAGACCTACCGACACGCGGCCTACATTAATGGGATGGAAGCCATCGACGTCTTTCGACGGATCTATCGAATGGATCACCGCCTGCTCGTCGATATGTTTCGGGAGCGGAAGCTGCACTATGAATCCGTCAACCTCGGGATCCTCGTTGAGTTCCTTGATCTTGGCGAGGAGCTCATCCTGGCTAACGGTGTCTTCGAAACGCACCAGCGTGCTCCTGAACCCGCATTCGCCACAGGCCTTCACCTTGTTGGCCACATACGTCTCCGAGCCTCCGTCGTGCCCTACCAGTATGGCGCACAGGTGAGGGGCGCGCTCGCCGCGCGATACCATCTCAGCCACTTCAGCGGCTATCTCCTGCTTTATCTCCGAAGCAGTCTTTTTTCCGTCGATTATTGTCATATCTCTTTAATTTTGTTCCGGTTTTTCGATTTTTCCGTTGAGTTTTCACTCATTTTTCTCTCCTCTTTTTATAAGGAGTAGCTGTTTGGGTGCAAAATTAATAAAATTTCTATACGATTTCAAATGAAACATTTCAGCATTTTATGAGTTTATACTATAAGGACTTTAATTTTCAGGGTTTCAAGTTATGAAAAGGGTTCACTACATATACTTCCTTCTCGCGGTAGTTCTCTACTCCTGGAGCAGCCTCTCCGCCGCCGGACGCCGCCCGCTGCCGGCCGCTTTCGACGGCTCCATGATGCCGTACGATTTTGCGGCCACAGACTCCATGCCCGTCGTCCCCGACTCGCTCAGGCCGGTATATATCGGCTACGTTGCGCGTCATGGCGCGAGATATATGACTTCGCCCGACAAGCTCCGCAACCTCTCGAAGATGCTTTACGACACGGCCCTGAAAAGCCGCCTCACCCCCGAGGGAGAACGCTTCCATCTGCTGATCAAGAAAATGGAGGAGACAGGAGTCGGAAAATGGGGAATGCTCTCCGATGTCGGCGTTGACGAGGAGAGACGGCTCGGAGCCGATATGGCGCGGATATTTCCGGATCTTTTCAGAAAAGGAGAAGTGAACGCCGTCTCCTCCTACGTCCCCCGTGTTGTGATGACGATGTATCAGTTCCTGTTCTCGCTCGAATCGAAGAAGACCGGAATCAATATGTCGACACTATCGGGCAAGGAGCTCAACCCCCTGCTCCGATGTTTCCATACCGACAGCATATATGACGCTTACCGGGCCCACGGCGACTGGGAGCCGGTGTATGAGGAATATTTCAGGCAGTTCGTCTCGCCCGAGCCTGCGCGCCGCCTTTTAGGAGCGATCCATGAAAACGACCGCGAGAAGCTGCGCAAGATCACGATGCAGATCTACGACGTGCTGTCGTCGTGCCGGGCCGCGGGAATCGAGCCGCCTACCGACGAATTCATGACCGAGGCGGAATACCGCGGATGCTGGCTGGCCGACAACCTCGAGCATTATCTGCGCAACAGCGTCAGCCCGCTCTCTACGTCTTGCGCCAAAGCCACCGCTCCGCTCATCAGACGAATCATCTCCGACGCCGACACTGCCCTGACTGCTCCCGAAGGGAAAGGACGGATATTCAACGGCTATTTCGGACACGCCGAGACGCTGCTGCCGCTGCTCTCGACGATGGGCGTGGAGGGATGCTTCTACCTGCCGCTCGATTACGCAGACCTCTACAAGCACTGGCGCGTCCAGGAGATCACACCTCTTGGCGCAAACTATATGATAATTTTCATGAAGTCGGAAAGCGGAAGGATATATGTCTCCACACGGCTCAACGGAAGAAACATTTCACCATTGCCCGATTCGCCGATGACGGTGCCCTGGAACGATCTCAAGGAATACTGGACAGCGAGGGTCGAGATGCTCTCAAACAGCCCGGGCGCCGACCTGCCCTGACACCCGACGGAGTTCGTCTATTAAGAATATTATATTTAACTAATTAATAATATATTATTATGAAAAACGCTCAGGAAGTTACGGCTCTCGTCAACGAAGGAAAGAGCCAGATCATCGAAGACATGAAAGAAAGGGGATATGGAGCAATCCTCTGGAACAATTCCACGGCAGGTTTCCACTTCATCCCCGAAATCGTCGTCACCGACACCGACAAGTCAAGAACCATGCGCATAATGGGTCTCTACCACTACGACGGCGTGCTTTACGCCATAGAGGAGGGAAAGGCTCCGGTGCATCTCACCGATTTCTATACCGAGGGAGTCGAGGTCCCACCAGTTGTAGTAACCCTCACCGAGGATATGGCCCGGACAGAATTAGGAATACCTTCTGAATCGAGAGGCTATACCTCACAGGGCACTCCCGAGGAATGGCTCGCCGTCGCCGACTGCTATTTCGAGGCTCTCAACGAGAAATAACACCGGGATAACTCTATCTGGAACTGAAAAAATTCACCGATGCGGACGAACCAAACGTTCATCCGCATCTCTTTTTTATCCTTTTTAAGGCATTATGCACCCAAAATAACCATTAAAACACCTAAAAAGCTCCAAAAATGTGCAGTATTTATGCATTTTAACATTTAAAGGGGGTGATTTTTAACATTTAATTGTCTTATTCCTTATAAATTATAGCTACATTTGCAAACGATTACATAAATATAAATCGATAACTGCTTATATTTGGCAATCCACATCAAAAAAAAGTTGTGAAACTAAAACAGATTGTCAACTATAGGTTGTTTTTCCCCGCGAGGGACGGAACAGCCGGCTTTGACCCGAAGCGCATGCTTTCGCATACGCCCAAGGTGCAAAGTGACATAAGAATTTTGGTTATAAGGAGGATGACGCTTTTGAGAAAAAGCGTCATTTTTTCGTTTTATAATTTACCGTCGTCGCAGCGGACGCTCGAATACGGCCACTGCTCCGGCATAGACACACAGAAGCAGAATCCGCACCGTATATGTGAGCCACATCGCGAATACCGTCTCAAGCCACATCCCGGCCGCATAAAGACAGGCGGCAAGAAGAAGATAAAGGAATATGCGCCCTGTCTGATAAGGCAACGGATAATAATGCCGCCCTAAGAGATACGACACCACCATCACGATGAAATAACTTATCAGCGCCGCCCAAGCCGAACCGATATAGCCCCCTGGAATGCCTATTGCCCTCACAAGCCATATATTGAGCCCGAGCATCAACGCGAAACAGAGAAGCGACAGATACATTCCCCAGCGCGTGCGGTCGGTCAGCTTATACCAGAGCGAAAGATTGAAGAAGACACCGAAACAGAGTTCGGCAAGCATCATTATCGGCACCACCTCGAGACCGGGCCAATAGGCGGGAGCGACGAAATGCTTCAGGATCGGCAGAAAATACATCACCCCCAGAAAGATGAAAAGACCGAACACAACGAAATATTTCATCGCGTCGCAATACGCCTTGCTCTTGTCCTCTCCTTTTACCTTGGCCTGCGAGAAGATGAAGGGTTCGTAGGCATAACGGAAGGCCTGGGTAAACATGACCATGACGATGGCGATCTTTATGTTGGCGCCGTAGATGCCCACCATCGAGCGGGCGGCCTCTTCCTGCCCTTCGAAAAGGTAGGGAATCACGATCTGGCCCATGTTCTGGCTCAGGATTCCGGCGACGCCGAGCACAAGCAGAGGCCAGCTGTAAGACAGCATCTTCTTGAGCAACGGAAAGTCGATGCCGAATCTGCGGCCCGTGAGCTCCGGGATGAGGCAGAGAAGCACGATACAGGTGGCTATGAGGTTGGCCACGAATATCCAGCCGATGCCGAACGTCTCGCCTCCGGCGGCTTCGTAGAACCATGAGATCGAGCCGGGACAGTGTTTCATCAGCCATGGACAGACAAGCAGGAAGAAGAGATTGAGACCTATCGTGACGCCCACGTTGAGGAGCTTTATGACGGCAAACCGCATCGCGCGGTTCTTGAAGCGCATATAGGCGAAGGGGATGTTGGAGAAGGCGTCGATGGCCACTGTGACGCCGAGCATCCATACGTATTCGGGATGCTGCGGCAGCAGGATAGAGTCGGAGACAGGCCTGATGAAAAGCGAGAGCAGGATGATGAAAAGCAGCGATGTGGTGCCCACACTCGAGAGAGTGGTGGTATAGACGCGCTCCGGATCCGCCTCCCGGTTGGCATAGCGGAAGAAGCCGGTCTCCATGCCATAGTTAAGGATGACGAGCGCTACAGCCGTGAAGCTGTAAAGATAGCTCACCACTCCATATTCCTCAGTAGGAAAAAGATAAACATACAAAGGGACCAGACACCAGTTGAGAAACCTACCTACTATACTGCTCAGTCCGTAAATCGCTGTCTCTTTAGCCAGCGCCTTTATTCCAGCCATAATCTTAGTAATTTAAATTCACAAGTAAATTTAAATTGGTTTATGGTTCGGGTTTATGGTTTAGAGAATACCGGTTGTCTCGATATATTAGGATACTCGATATATTAGGATATAAGAGCAGGGAGGTAACCTCTAAACCTTAAACTTAAACTTTAAACCTTAAAATCAATCGTCGAAGAGAGATTTTTGCGATGGTTTCTGTATTCTTCCGAGATGCATATAGGCGAGTTCAGTTACCTCTCTTCCTCGCGGGGTGCGTTTCAGGAAACCCTCCTTGATCAGGAAAGGCTCGTAAACTTCCTCTATGGTTCCCGCGTCCTCTCCTATGGCGGTGGCGATCGTGGTCAGGCCTACAGGGCCGCCCTTGAACTTATCGATAATCGTGACCAGAATGCGGTTGTCGATCTCATCGAGACCGTATCTGTCGATGTTGAGAGCCTCAAGCGCGTGGCGCGCTATCGCGATGTCGATCTTTCCGGACCCTCTCACCATGGCGAAATCCCTCACCCTGCGCAACAACGCGTTGGCCACACGGGGCGTGCCCCGGCTCCTGAGAGCGATCTCCATGGCTGCCTCGTCGTCGATACGGACGTTGAGAAGACGGGCCGAACGCTTCACGATCCCCATCAGAATCTTATGGTCATAATATTCAAGATGACAGTTGATGCCGAATCGCGCGCGTAACGGAGCCGTCAGACTGCCGCTGCGGGTAGTGGCGCCTATCAGGGTGAAAGGCGCTAAAGTGAGCTGCACGCTCTTGGCTCCCGGGCCTTTGTCAAGAAGGATGTCTATTCTGAAATCTTCCATGGCAGAATACAGATATTCCTCCACAACGGGATGCAGACGGTGAATCTCATCAATAAAAAGCACGTCGTGTTCCTCCAGGCTCATCAGTATGCCGGCAAGATCTCCCGGCTTGTCAAGCACCGGACCGGAAGTAACCTTGAATCCGACGCCAAGTTCATTGGCCACGATATTCGACAGAGTGGTCTTTCCAAGCCCCGGAGGGCCATGCAGAAGCGTATGGTCGAGCGCCTCGCCGCGCATACGGGCGGCCTCGACGAATACACGCAGATTGTCGATAATCTTCTCCTGCCCGCTGAAATCATCAAACGAAAGCGGACGCAACGCTTTCTCTATGTCTCGGTCCGAACCTTCGGGACGACCTTGCCCGGCTCTTATGTCAAAATCATCTTCCATAATGCAAAAATACAAAATTTTCTACATAAACCCTCCATATTGTCCCTCATAGGGTCTAAACGTTAAAAAAAACTTCTTCCTGAACTATCTCTTCCATTACAAGGTTATACTATCAAAACATGAATGAAGCGGCCCGGCGCGACGAGCATCTTTCATTGTCGTGTCCCGGTTGCCGAAAGTATAATACGACCCAAATGGCTGTAGGTCCTTAAAATATAAAAGACCGTGGTTACGCCCCCGGTGATTGCCTCTTCCCCCCGTCTCTGTGAAGGGGAACTTTCATTGATGCGTGGATGGAGGAGAATTACTGATTGGTTATTAAGTATCAAAATCACCTTTTCGTAACCTTGATGTTGCGGGAGCAAAGGCTTTGCCGGAGCTCCCGCTTTTTTTATCACCTGGCATCACACGGGAAATTCGGCATAAAGAAAGCCGGAGGGCGCTCGCGCTCTCCGGCTTGTTTGTTATGCTTCTGTCTCGCTGTCGGATCAGATGAGGGTTCTCCCCTTTTCTATTGCCTGCTCGTTAAGAGGAATGAGTTTATGATGGCGCTCAGGAAGAGATTTCTTCAGGCCCTTGATCACGTTCTCCATAGGAAGCTTATAGTCCATGGCTTCGAGAAGCGCTCCCATCACCACCATGTTGTATGCTTTCGAGTTTCCGATCTCGAGGGTAGCCTCCATCGCATTGATGGGATAGATCTTTATATCCTTGCGGTCGGGATGCTTGTGAATGCCGTTGGTGTCATAGATGAGGATGCCGTTCGGCTTGACGCGGGGTCCGAACTTATCGAGACTCTGCTGGTTGAGCGCGATAACCACATCATATTTGTCGAGCACCGGAGAAGAGATCTTCTCGTCTGAAAGGATGACGGTCACGTTTGCCGTGCCGCCGCGCTGTTCGGGGCCATACGACGGCATCCAGGTCACTTCCTTGTCGTCCATCAGCCCGGAATAAGCAAGAATCTTTCCCATTGAAAGGACTCCCTGTCCTCCAAAACCGGCTATGATAATTTCTTCTTTCATTGCAATTCGATGTTATTCATTTTTAAGATCACCGAGCGGATATTTCGGGAACATGTGTTCCACCATCCATTCATTAGCTTTCTCCGGCGAGAGCTTCCAGCCGGAATTGCAGGTCGAGACAACCTCGACTACCGAAGTCCCCTTCTTGGCCATTGCGTTTTCGAAAGCCTTCTTGAGGGCGGCCTTCGTCTTGCGCACTGCTGCCGGGGTATGGACAGACTGGCGCGTCACATAGCAGGTTCCGTCAAGAATAGCCATAAGGTTGGTGATCTCGAGCGGGTGGCCGTTCAGGTCGACACGACGGCCATAGGGCGTAGTGGCGGTCTTCTGACCGATGAGAGTGGTAGGTGCCATCTGGCCTCCGGTCATGCCGTAAATGGCGTTGTTGATGAAGACCATCACGATGTTCTCGCCGCGGTTGGCGGCATGGATCGACTCGGCCGTTCCTATCGCCGACATGTCGCCGTCGCCCTGATAGGTGAACACCACATCGTCGGGCCAGAGACGGCTGATGGCAGTGGCTACGGCAGGGGCACGACCGTGGGCTGCCTCTACCCAGTCTACATCTATATAATTATATGCAAATACGCCGCATCCCACCGGCGAGATGCCGACCGTCTTATCCGTGATTCCCATTTCTTCTATCACCTCCGCCAGAAGCTTGTGAACAACTCCATGGCTACAGCCGGGGCAATAATGCATGTGAACCTGATCCAGAAGCTGGGGTTTTGAATAGACCTTATTCTCTTCCCTGATTATTTCTTCTAATTCCATCTATGCTGTTGTTAGAGATGATTATTTTTTGATTAGTTTCTCCTCGAGGGCGTTGACAACCTCTTCGGGGCTAGGGATAATACCGCCCATGCGGCCGAAATGTTCCACAGGAATTCTGTCATGGATCGACAGGCGGACATCCTCGATCATCTGGCCGGCGTTGAGCTCGACCACGAGAATGCCTTTCTTGCCCTCGGCGGCGCGGTTCACTGCCTCTACCGGGAAAGGCCAGAGCGTGATGGGGCGAAGGATCTTCACCTTGATGCCCTTCTCTTCGGCGAGCTCGCGGGCCTTGTCGCATATACGTGCCACGGAGCCGAACGCCACGATCATATAGTCGGCGTCCTCGGGACCGATCTCCTCCCAGCGGGTCTCGTTCTTCTCGATCTCGCGATAACGGGCCTGGAGCATGTTGTTGATCTCCTCCATCTTCGACGACTCAAGCTCGAGCGAGGTGATGATGTTGCGCTTGCGGCCGTCCCTGCGGCCGTTGGAGGCCCAGGGGCACTGACGGCGTATCTCCTCTTCGGTGCGCCGCGGACGCTGCTCGGGAAGGACTACCTTCTCCATCATCTGGCCCACGATGCCGTCGGCAAGTATCATCGCCGGATTGGTGTATTTAAAGGCGAGGTCAAAGCCGAGGCCTACGAAATCGACCATCTCCTGCACTGTCGACGGAGCCAGAACTATCAGATGATAGTCGCCGTGGCCGCCGCCTTTCACCGCCTGGAAATAGTCGGCCTGTGAGGGCTGGATCGTTCCAAGACCCGGACCGCCCCGCATTACGTTCAGGATAAGCGCCGGCAATGACGAGCCGGCGATGTAGGAGATTCCTTCCTGCTTGAGGCTGATACCGGGCGACGACGACGATGTCATAACCGCCTTGCCGCTTGCCGCGCCGCCATAGACCATGTTGATGGCGGCCACTTCTGATTCTGCCTGAAGCACGACCATACCCGTGGTCTCCCAGGGCATAAGTTCCTCAAGGGTCTCGAGCACCTCCGACTGCGGAGTGATAGGATAGCCGAAATAGCCGTCACAACCGTAACGGATCGCGGCGTGGGCTATCGCCTCGTTCCCTTTCATTAGTCTTACTTCTTCTTTCATATCGTTCTGTCGTGTTTTCTTGGTTGGATAATAGATTAGGTTAGAGATCAGTCGATTCTTTTACGATAAACCTCGATGCATGCATCCGGACAAACCCAGGCGCATGAACAGCAGCCCGTGCAACTCTCCGGATTCGCCATATAGGCGTAATGATACCCCCGGTCGTTGACCTCTCCGGGCTGGAGAGCCAGCGTTTTCGTCGGGCACGCGGCCACACAAAGATTGCATCCCTTGCATCTTTCGATGTTTACCGTGACAGCTCCTCGTATTTTTGCCATTGTTTCAATTATTAGGTTGGTATTTATTTAAGGACTTGACAAAACAATAAATCTAACTGTAGGATTATTGCATCTCGATAAGGTTCTACAAAAATACTATTTATTTTTTGTCTTTCCTTCCTAAATTAAAATGTTATAAAACATAATTTCTAACAAAATGCCACCTTTCATCAACAAAAGTGGCATTATTTATTCTTAATTTCCCTCCTTATGAAGTCCGGCCTCAAGAATTTCTGACAATTTTTTCATTCCTTCGGTGGCCGTGGCCTTGATCACCGTGACGTCCGGCACACCCGCCGTCGACGCCGGCTTCGGATCTATATAATAGATGGGCACCCCCGGACGGACACACTGTATGAGCCCGGCGGCAGGATAGACCACGAGCGAAGTGCCGATGACCACGAAGATATCCGCCGAATGCACGAGACTCACCGCCTTCTCGATGTTGGGCACCGGCTCGTTGAAGAATACTATGTGCGGACGCATGTAGTCGCCGTTCTTGCCCCGCGTGGCCGGAGTGGTCTCGAGATGGTCGATGTCGAGGGTTTCGGTATAGTCGGGATTCGTGACCGAACGGATCTTCATGAGCTCGCCATGGAGATGAAGCACGTTCTTCGAGCCGGCCCTCTCATGAAGGTCGTCGACATTCTGGGTTATGATATAGACGTCGAAATCCTTTTCAAGATCGGCGAGTGCCTTGTGGGCCGCGTTGGGCAACGCGTCTACAAGCTGCCTGCGGCGCTCGTTGTAGAATTTATGGATAAGCTCCGGATCCCTGCGGAAGCCCTCTGCCGAGGCTACCTGCATCACCGGATAATTCTCCCAGAGCCCGTCGGCATCGCGGAAGGTCTTTATTCCGCTCTCCGCGCTTATCCCGGCTCCTGTCGACACTACCAGTTTCGGTTTCATAGTAATAAAAATTTTCGGCACGCCGACTTTCCGACGCCGTGCCATTATGGTTTCACAAATTTAACTCTTTTTTCAATACGATTCCATCATAACAAGCTTTTTTCACCTCCGGTTTTTCCACAATGTGCCATTTTGACCAATTTTAATCATCCTTTGCAAACGTTACCGCGACCGTTTCAGAGTTACTCCGCGAATGCAGGAAATTTTATCCATGACGATGCAATAAATTTCCTCTTATCCTTATGAAATCGTTACATTTTTTCGATTAGAGAAATTTTTCCATAATTTTTCACCGATTATGGAAAAATTTCTCTAATTCCTGTTTTTATTTCGATTTTTTTAATTAAGTTTGCACGCAAAACCGGAAGCGGGGTTTTCCGCTTCAATTCCTCTAACCTTATATCTAAAGCGCTCCGGCCTTCCCTAAGAAACCGTTTAAATTTATTTTCAAAGGATTCTTATAAATAATTATCGAAAGAAATTTAAACAGTTTCTAAAGAAAGCACGGAAACGCAATAACCATTTAAACCAATCTATATCATTAACTTTATGTTGACCACACTGCTTGTTATTTTCATAGTGGGTTACCTGGCCATCGCCCTCGAGCACCCGCTGAAAATCGACAAAACCGCATCGGCCCTTCTGCTGGGTATGCTGATGTGGATCCTTTATGCCATGGGAGCCGATTCGATCGTCCCTGCCGTTTCCGGAGAGCATTTCAGACAATTTCTTGAAAACAATCCCGGACTGGCCTCGAAAACCCTTCATGAGCAGACTCTCCAGTATGTCCTGAACATCGATATCGTGGAGCATCTCGGCGACATCACCCAGACGCTGCTCTTCCTTATCGGCGCTATGACCATCGTGGAGATGGTGGACGTTCACGGAGGCTTCCGCATCATCACCGACCACATCACAACCCGCAAAAAGAAAAAACTTCTCTGGATCATCGCCTTCGTGACTTTCTTCATGTCGGCTATCCTCGACAACCTCACCACAACCATCGTGATGCTGATGCTTTTGCGCAAGCTCGTCTACCAGAAAGAGGAGCGCTGGCTCTACGCCTCCACCATCGTGATCGCCGCCAACAGCGGCGGCGCGTGGAGCCCTATCGGCGACGTCACCACGATCATGCTCTGGGTAGACGGCGACATAACAGCCAAAGCCCTGATATGCTATGTCCTCATTCCGAGCATCGTCTCGATGGTGGTACCCCTGCTTATTGTTTCCAGAAGACTCGCCGGAACACTGCCCCCTCGCGAGACCATCGTCGAGAAAAACTCGCTCATTACATCGCGCGAACGCTCCACGATGTTCTTCCTCGGTGTCTGCGGCCTTATCTTCGTGCCGATCTTCAAGTCGATCACGCATCTCCCTCCTTTTGTAGGTATGCTCTTCGTGTTGGGCGTCCTATGGGTCTTCACCGAGATATTCTATAACTCCAAAATGCTCGAGCAGGCCCGCGAACTGCGCCTCCCGAAGGTGATCTCCCGCATCGACATGCCCTCGATTCTCTTCTTCCTCGGCATCCTGATGGCCGTGGCCGTGCTCCAGTCGACCGGCATCCTTTCTTGGCTCGCCGGAGTGCTCGATGAGAAGATACATAACGTTTATATTATAGGAAGCGTGCTCGGTGTCCTGTCATCGATAGTCGACAATGTTCCGCTCGTGGCCGGCGTTATCGGAATGTATCCCGTTGCCGAGCCGGGTGCAGTAGGGTATGCCGCAAACTTCGTTGTAGACGGCACGTTCTGGGAACTCCTCTCATACTGCGCAGGAGTGGGCGGCAGCATCCTGATCATCGGTTCGGCTGCCGGCGTGATCGCCATGGGTATCGAGAAAATAAGCTTCGGATGGTATCTCAAGAACTTCAGCTGGCTCGCCCTTATCGGATACCTTGCCGGTATCGGGATCTACCTCCTCGAGAAAATGATTTTCTAATCAATGAACATAGGATTTGACGGAAAAGAAGCCGTAAGAGATAAAAACAGCCTTGGCGATTATTCAAGGCGCGTAATAGAGACATTGGCGCGGGGAGACTCCTCGCGCAAATGTCTTTTATATACCCCCGGGATGCCCCGCGGCGCATGCATGGACAGAATCCGGGCGTTGCATAACGTGGAGTTCCGACTCCCGGCCTCGCAAGGATTTCACGGCGGCTTGTGGCGCGCCTTCGGAATAACCAATAACCTGCACTCCGACGGGGTGCAGGTCTTCCACGGCCTCTGCGGCGAATTACCTCTGAATATCAAGGAAGCGCACGTCCCGGCCGTCGTCTCCATACATTCGCTTGATTTCAGAAAATTTCCGAAACACCACAACCCCTTCGAAAGATTCCTTCTCAATTACAAGACCACCCGCGCCTGCCGCAACGCCGACAGAATCATAGTCCCCGGCGAAGCGATAAAGGAGGATATCATGAATTTCTATGGAACCGATTCCGCGAAAATCGATGTAATCGATTCCGCTCTTGAAGGAGAGTCGCTGGAAAAGGCGCTCTTCGAATCCTACAGCAAAGCCATAAAGGCATTTGAAATAAATAAGGATTGAACAAAATAAGACCTTTAAGACTTATAAAATTTATACCAGACTTTACAACCAAAGCTATAAGATTTATATCAGCCTCGAAAACAAAAGCAAGAGATTTAAATCAAAAATAAAATATTATGGAAAACAAAATGTTTCTTGTGAGTTTCGGAAATTCCGACTCCTTTATCGCCGACCAGCATGAGCTCGACGAAGCCCGCGAAAGCGTTGAAAAATTCCTGAAAGATAAATTCGCCGGCGCCGATGTGGATTATGGTTTCTTCAAATATGCCACCGTCAAGGAGATCAAGCCGGAGGATATGAAGGATTACGCCGGATACAGTCATCTCGACCCCGACACTATCGACAGAATCAAGGCCCATATCGCGACAGGCGTCGACGTGATGGAGAGCGACAAAGAACTCAACAGCAACCAGGCCTTCCATTAAAGACGACCTTCGCGAAAACCCTCCTGCCTATAATGGTGCCTCCGACAACGTCTCTATGGCGCAGTCGGAGGCACCGTTTTCTTTTTTTCATTAAAAGACATTTTAACTAAAAAAATAGTTGAAATTTATTTGCTAACTAAAAAAATAGTTATAACTTTGCCTCCATAAGCCGATATCGGACTGATTTAAATCTAAACCATCTACAAAATGGCGGAGAAGCAAAAAAACCTCACTGCAAAGGAAGAAGAGATAATGAGAATTTTCTGGAGCCACGGCGCGCTTCTGGTAAAAGAGATCGTAGACCTCCTGCCGGAACCGAAACCCCATGTCAATACGGTGTCGACCGTAGTGAGGCTTCTGGAACAGAAGGGGGCGGTCGGGCATGAAAAGGAAGGCGGTTCCTACCGTTACCATGCCCTGCTTCCCAAAGAGAGTTACCGACGCTCAACTCTCGGGGAAATGCTTCGCAACTATTTCGACAACAGTTGCAAAAGCATGGTCTCAACCCTGGTCGAAGATGAGAGGATGAGCGTCGACGACCTCAAGGAACTGATCGATATCATTGAAAAAAGAAAATGACTATGGGCGAATTAGTATCCTATACCATCAAGGGAGCCATCCTGCTTTCCATAATGCTGGCTGTCTACGGGCTGACGATGTCAAGGCTAAAATGCGCCGCGTTGCGCCGCGTCGTATTGCTGTCGATATATGTCTGCGCCCTCGTGATTCCCCTTCTGAACTTAGGCGGGGACAAATTACCTCTAACGGCGGCCGCCCCTACAGATGGCGTTGCATGGCCGCTTCCGGGAGCCCCGGCTGTTTCTGACGCAGAGTCTCCCTCCACAGACATCTACGACTGGATAGCCCGTATCGCCGTAATCGGAATCGCCGTCGGTATCCTTTACTTTATCGCTTGCCTGACCATTATGTCTGTGTATCACTTCCGCAGCCGAAAAGCCACTGTCGACGGCCACACAGTCAGGGTCATAAAAGGGACGAAGGCATCTCCGTTCTGCTTCGGGGTGAACGTTTATGTCTCTTCCGAAGATTTAGGAACCGAAAAGTCAATGATATTGGGACATGAGATGAGCCATGCGAGGCATCTTCATTTCATCGATCTGCTGATCGGGCGCGCCATCGCAATTCTTCAATGGTGGAATCCGGCGGCATGGATGATGCTGCGCGAGCTGCACCAGGTTCATGAATTTCAGGCAGATGAGGATGTAATCGACAACGGGGCCGACATGATAACCTATCAGTATATGCTTGTGGGGATTGCCGTGGGACGCTCGCTGCTGCCCTTAGGCAGCAATATGGCCCGGAAACGGCTGAAAAGCCGGTTGAGGATGATAAACCGCGACAGAGCGACGACACGGTCGCGGCTCGTCGCCCTGCTGATGATTCCGGCAGGATTGTTCGCTGCCTCGCTCCTTGCTTCGGAGGGGGTTGAGGATGCACTGAAATATATCGGAAACGCCAGGACCCTGACAATATCGCGTCCGGAATCCGGGGAACTATCCGCTCCGCAGTCGGTAGCCGCGATCACGACGGATGCCCCCGATAATGACGAAGAACCTTTGCTGACAGAAAGCTCTTTCCGGGAAGAGGCAGTGAGGCAGCCGGCCGTTTCTCCGGCAGAATCCGTAAAAGACAGCGAGGTAACCTCTGCGGTATCCGCAATGAAAGAGGACCCGGGAGTCATTGTTTCTCCAATGACCAGCCAGACGGCTGCCGCCACCAAGGCTTCGGCTGCGGTCAAAAAATACGTATATATGGTTGAGGGCAGAATCATCAGGGAGGAAGACCTCATGAACATAGCTCCCTCTGCGATCAAAAGCATTACCGTCAAAAAAGACAAGGATCTCTACCCCGACGGTCTCGTGATAATCGATCTCCTTTCCGACGAGGAGATAGCCGAAAAGCAGAATAACACACTTCCCAAAGACAGTATCAACTAACATCTAAAATATTATGAGACAATTAGTTTTAGCTGTCATAGCAATGACGGCGGGCGCTTCGTATGCCCAGACTCCGGCACTTTACGACTGCATCTACGAGTATCAGATGCAGGGCGAGGGCAAGAACGGACATTTCTCAAAGATCTACAACTGCATCCTCCAGATCGGAGAGGAGAATTCGAAATTTTTCGATTATTCAGCATTCCGGCTTGACTCGGTGAAGCAGATTAAGAATGTAAAAGACGATGTCATAAAGGAATACGAGGCAAAGATGTTCAAGACAGATAACCTTTTCGACGAGACAATCTTCAATTCCGTTCCCGGGGAGAGTTTCACGGTCTATGCCGACATGATTCCCGACAGATACAGATATGAAGAGAAGATCCCCGCGATGACATGGACTCTCGCTGAAGGAACCGATACCGTCTGCGGATATGAATGCCGCAAGGCCGAGACGGAGTATGGCGGCAGAAAATGGACCGTATGGTATGCCGAAGAGATACCGGTTCCTTTCGGCCCATGGAAACTCGCCGGGCTGCCCGGCCTGGTGCTTAAGGCAGAGGATGGCGACGGCATTCACCGCTTCGAAGCCATGTCATTCCGTAATGCCTCCGGAGAGATCACGCCCGACAAGGCTCCGAATGTAATAAAGATGAACCATGAAAAGTTCATCGATCGCAAGAACGCTTACAACCTGAATCCTATGAGTATGTTCGAGCCCTCGCAGATAACAGGGATAACTGTGATGGACAAAAAAAAGATTATCGTAAACGGCATTCGTCTGCAGGAGAACAAGGAAGGCTTCATACCCCTGGAAATAATTGAACCAAAGAAATAAATCATGAAAAGGATAGTGTCGCTGCTGCTTCTGATGTCAGCATTGTTTCCGCTCCGCGCCGAGACAACACTCACCGGGCGCGTCTCGGCCTCCGACGGCAAGCCGCTCTCTTCGGTGATGGTCAAGGCCGAAGGCGAAGGCTTTGCCGGAAAATTCACCCGGACCGACCGCGACGGCAGGTACGAGCTGAAACTCGAATACGGAGGCAGAAAACTTAACGTGAGTGTCAGCAAGATCGGCTATGAAACGGAAAAGCGGTCAATCGACAACCGTTCGCAGACGCTCGACATCGAATTGTTGCGGAGTTCGGTGAAACTGAAGGAGGTTACGGTAAAGGCCCCGTCGGTCAGACTGCGCAGCGACACTGTCTCATATCGTCTGTCGGCATTTGCGGGCAAGGACGACGTCACTCTCAAGGATGCTCTGAAAAAGGTGCCGGGAATCGATGTGGAGACAAACGGCGCTATTAAATACAACGGCAAGAGCATATCCAATTTCTATATAGAGGGTCTCGACCTGCTCGGGGGAAGATACAACATCGCTACCAACGGCCTCCCCGCCTCGTACGTAAGCGCCGTCGAGATCCTCAACAATCATCAGGACATCAAGATCGACCGCAAGATCTTCAACGACAACGTGGCGATAAACATCCGCCTGAAACCGAAAGCGAAGTTTTCTCCTACGGGCACATACGAAGCAAAAGCCGGTGTCGGGCGTCGCTTCCTGTGGGAAGCCTCCGGCGCGGGAATGCTCTTCAAGGAAAAGAAACAGTCGATCGTCACCCTTAAGGGAAGCGACATCGAGGAATTCTCCGAACGCGATTTCACTCGTCATTATTCCTTCGACAACGGAGGAAGCGTCTCCGACGTCTCCGACCGTATTCTTGGATCGATCGGCGCCTCCTCCGCCCCGTTGAGCCGAAGCCGCTGGCTGTCGCCTATCGATCTTTCCGCCTCAGCAAATTTCATCACCAGGACTTCGAAAGATGCCACCTTCCGCGCCAACGCCGGTTATTCCTTCCTCTCCCATTCATACGGCTACTCCGGATGCAGGTCTTACTTCGACGGGGTCTCTGACATGGTGGTATCACAGGAGGCAGCCTCCTCAGGTAAAAGACACAATCCGACACTCTCGCTCGAATACCGTGTGAACAGCGACCGCCTTTATCTGGTGGAAGAATTTTCCGGCAAAGCCCTCATCACCGACAAATCCGTGCCGGTAACCTCAGAAACAAATAAAATCTCTCAGAACCGCGACCTGGACAATTACGACCTGCGAAACTATCTTAACATCAGATGGAAACGAGGGCGTATAAGATGGAACGCCTCGTCGGTGATCGAATACATGACCACTCCGGGAGCCCGGATGTCGGTTTCAAGATCCGACGAAAAGAACGGCTCCCTCATGCAGACCGCGAGATCGTCGACTTTCATGACCTCCGAATCGCTGTCGGCCGCCCTGGATTTCGGCCGGTCAAGAATCTCGCTGCCCCTTAGTTTCAGACTGCGCCATGACGGCGTGCGCACCTCGCTTTCCGGATTCGGAGAATTCGACGGCTCCGCCAACCGGCTCAAGGGGACAGACATCCGTCTCGGAATTTCGCCGTCATATTATTTCGCCACCCCCTACGACCGTGTTGTGGTCAATCTTTCTCTCCCTGTCACGATGCAGATTCTGGATTATGCCAACACCGGGAGCTCGCCTATTTCCGACAAGACCGCACGCTGGCTCATCAGACCTTCCATGAGCGTGAATTATGCCCTCTCCTCTCGATCGGCCATAAAGGTCAACGCATCATATTCGCAAACCGTCGGCGACCTGCTCGATTTTCTGACCGCCCCGGTGATGAAAGACTATATGTCGGTAAGTTTCCGCACCGGCATACTCTCTCGTCAAAATACCTTCAGCTCAGGTCTGCGCTATGACCTGAAGCTGCCGGTAAGTTTCTGGTTTGCCAATGCCTCGGTGAATTATTCGCTACGCCGGAACAATCTTCTCTCGCGCCAGAATGTCGGCAACGGAATAATATCCTCTTCCGATTACCTTTCGCCCAACACCTCCGATGCGGTGACAGCCTCTGCCGGGATCACAAAGAACATACTGTCGGTAAAGACCAAAATATCTCTGAACGGAACATGGAGCTGGAGCCGCAACCGTATCGAGCAGAACGACATACCGGTAAAATATTACGGCGAGATTCTGTCGATCTCGCCGCGTCTGTCAAGCAATCCCTTAAGCTGGCTCGAACTCAGCTATCAGGCTTCGTTTTCAAAAAACATATCCCGTTATCTGGGTCGGTCGCAATCCTTTTCGATGCAGGATCACGAGATAGGGCTGAAACTATTTCCTGTCGACGGCCTTACCATAAAGGCAAACGCCGAGATTTCCCGCCGAGAGATATCGGACTCTAATTTCAAGACCATTTAGCTGTTCGACTTGGGAGCGGTCTATCGGCTGAAGAAATTCCGCTTCGGAGTGGAAATGCGCAACATCCTCGACTGCCGCAGTTACTCCTATACCATCTTCAGCGCTCTTGACCGGTTCACCTACGACTATTCGCTGCGAGGCCGCGAACTGATCGTTTCGTTCTCCTTCACCAGATAACTCTTCCCTTATGCCTTACTTGCGCACCACCACGCTTCCCGAAGCCTGGTGAGTGGCCAGGATAAGCATCTCGGCGATCTGGACATGCGCCGGAGCCTGCACCGCATAAAGCATGGCGTCGGCGACATCGTCGCCGGTAAGAGGCTGTATCCCCTTATAGACATTGGCGGCTCGCTCCGAATCGCCATGGAAACGCACCGTGCTGAAGTTTGTCTCCACCAGTCCGGGCTTAAGGAGTGTTACCCTCAGCGGCGTATGCGCCACGTCGATGCGCAGTCCGTCGGTTATGCTCTTCACAGCGGCCTTCGATCCGCAGTAGACCGCGCCGTTGGCGTAGGCCGCGTCGCCTGCTACAGAACCGATGTTGACGATATGCCCCTTTCCGCGTTTCACCATTCCCGGCACGATCGCCCGGGTGACATAAAGCAACCCTTTGACGTTGGTGTCGACCATCGTGTCCCAGTCGTCGGGATCTCCCTCATACTCAGGCTCGAGGCCGAGGGCCAGGCCGGCGTTATTCACCAGCACGTCTATATCCTGCCAGCCTTCGGGCAGTGAATTCAGTATGCTTTCGGTTTTTGCACGGTCGCGCACGTCAAAGACGAGCATAAGGGCATCATCGCCGAACTCCGAGCAGAGAGCCTTGAGCTTAGCCTCATTTCTGCCTGTGATGATCACGCGGTATCCCGCTGAAAAAAGACGCCGGGCGCAAGCCTCGCCAATCCCGCTGGTCGCTCCCGTAACAATTGCTGTCGGTTTCATTCTTTCAGATTATTTTTATCGTATCAGATTATCTTTAGTTTTATCAGATTATT
Source organism: uncultured Muribaculaceae bacterium (assembly GCA_910583775.1). Lineage (GTDB taxonomy): Bacteria > Bacteroidota > Bacteroidia > Bacteroidales > Muribaculaceae > Lepagella. Next base: position 33,551 of record CAJTYD010000007.1, read on the forward strand.
TTAATCGGATCATAATTCTGTAACCGCTGTCACGATTACCTCAGCAAAACTAATACTTTCTTTGCTACTGTGCAAACCTTAATTTATATAAAGTTTTCCAACCCCAATTTGTATAAAAACAATTCTAAAGTAGAGTAATATAGTATAGTTATAGCAATAATTGCACAAATAAATGCAAGAAAAAGCTCTATTATAAATAAAAAATAATTATACCTATTATTACATTATACTTTTTTATTAACTTTGTAACCGTCTCGTCCTACGGGATAATATATTTTATTTTTAGGTGGCGTTTTATGCTATTCTCAAGCGTGAATCTGGACAATTCATACTGTATTGAGAGATTAGTAAAGACGCTCCCCTCTGGTTTGTATTTGAGACTCAGTGTCTACATACATCAGGGGCGTGAGCTGAATACTTGTATCCAATACAGTGGTAGTCCAGAACCAACGCTTGATGCGAGTATAAACAGTCTCACGCTTTCTATTTATATTGATCCTCCTTTGAGGCTGGGGAATTAATTAATTTATTATGAAAAAAATATTGCTACTTGCAATAATTTTGCTTTCCTCAATCACAGCCTCAGCTGTAGATGGCTCCCTTTATGTGGGAGAGCACGGTTATCTATCCGGTCCCTCCTATACAGGAATCATGGATGCCATATCATGGTATTCGGATCATAAAAATGATATTTTAATCTCGGGTAATTCCTCTGGAGCAGACATATTGATTCAACAATATTTTTCTGGAGTTGCCAAAATCGAATGTCAGTATGGTTATCATTATTATGTCGGGACAAAAAGGTATAATAAAACGGGCCATCTTGTTTTCACCTTGACTTGCAAAAAATCTTCAGTAACTTTCGATAAAAAGAATGTGAAACTGCAGCCGGATGAAACAACAACTCTGACATATTCCAACAGTTCCGGTTTCAAAATTCCTTATGGAAGATGGATTTCAAGTGACCCTAAGATAGCAATCATCGATGAGGAACAGGAAGGAACAGGGAAACAAACAGTAAAAATAAAAGCCCTTAAGCCTGGTAAGTGTGATATTATATTCGGGGCTAACTCTGGAGACGAGAATCCAAGCTGTACCATTACTGTGGAGGAAGTTCCGGCAAAAAGTATATCCTTATCTCCTTCGAAATTAACTATTCAAGAAGGTAGTTCTGCTTATTTTAAAATATCGCTCGTTCCTTCCAACTCCTCCTCCACAATAAAATGGACAACTAATGACGGAAATATCGCATCAGTTAATTCCAATGGCCTAATAAAGGGAATTAAGGCAGGCACAACTACCATAACGGCAACCACCGATAATGGTCATTCTGCAAGTGGGACTGTTGTGATTACTCCTCTTCCAACTTCTGTCACTTTAGGTAGTGAAAACACTGTCTTTTTAGGATATAGCCTTACATTAATTCCAGAATTATCACCTTCAAATGCAACAACTTCGTATAAATGGGAATCAGATAATTCAGATATCGTCAGTGTTGATCAAAATGGTACTATTAAGGCTCACTCTTTAGGACAGGCAACAATATCAGTTGAAACAAAAAACGGGCTTAAAGCTACCAGAACGATTAATGTCCAAGAAGCGCCACAAGGTTTGGATATAGCCAATGTTTTATCTCGTCTTTCTTTCCTAAAAAAAACTTATAAACTTATCACTCAGAAACAAATAACAAGTATGAAAGCAAGAATTTTTAAAATCACGATAATACCATATTTAGCGATATCGCTCGCTATCGTTACCGGTTGTGCCAGTGATACGATAATTGACAATCCGGATATTCCATCTGAAATAACAAACTCTCTCAACAAAATATCCACCAATTGGCTTGCAGCCCGGGAGGAGATAAAAAACCACATGAAAGGGTATACATTATCTTCAGAATCAACCGATGAAATAGAGATATACGACAACCCCAAAGACAAGTCAAGGATTGCTTATCATTACAAAAACGATAAACTTATCAGTTCTGCTCTTATGGTTGCATTAGAAGACTCTATCTCTGAATTGAATACAAATGCTATTTTAAAAAACTACACTTACATCGGTAATATAAATGAAGAAAAAATTTACTCTAATTCCAATGACAATACTCTTGTTTGCTATTGGACAAAAATACCGGAATATCCACAATACACCTGTATTGGATTCTCTCCAATAAACTCAGACTTAATCGGTTCTACAGAAAAATTTAGTGTTAAAACCGGAGAAGTCGAAATTGAGTCCACAAAAGCAACATTCAAAGGAGAAATAACTGGAGAAGGAGAAATAACTGAGGCTGGCTTTATTTTCGGACAAGACCCCAACTTAGACAAAAGCAAAGCTCGCAAAACGGCTTTAGAAAATCCGTCTAAATCCTATTCTATTACAGTAAATGGAATAATAAATGAGGCGAAATATTATTATAGATCTTATGCCATTATAGAAGGAGTTTATTACTATGGAGACATTAAAACTTTTGATACTCCAGAACTATTCTATATAATTGATGGGAAGAAATATAAAATGATCAAGATTAAGGGAGCTCCATATGGAGACATATGCGTAATGCAAACTGAGATTATTCCCACAAAGAGTTTCAAAATAGTTGATTTCGATATGGAAATGGACATAGATGGAGATGGGAAAATTGTATTATGGGAATTAAGAGATTTTCTTAATATTTTGATGAAAAAAACTGGTCTTGTCTGGAGATTGCCGACATCGCAGGAATGGATGATAGCAGCCACTGGAGGAGATAATTCTGAAAATTTCATTTATTCCGGTAGTAATGACATCAATGAGGTAGGTTGGTACAGAGAAAATACCTCCTCTGCTCAACCGCCTGCACTAAAAAAAGCAAATTCATTAGGGTTTTATGATATGACCGGGAATTACGCTGAATTAACTAATGATTTACAAATTGAGAATTTGAATAAAAAAATTTATTTATCAAATAGTACTTTTGATTGGAAATCCTCTCATTCTTATGGAGGTTCCTGGAATCAACCGGCATCTGAATGCACTATAAAAAGTCATTCTATTGTGCCAGGAATATCTAAGAACATCATAGATCCTCAATACTATTCTTTTAGATTTGTAATATCTTGCGAAAAATCTTATGATGAGGTCATTAACAAGTGAGGGATTTGACGAGAATTTATTTATGCAACCTAATATTAAGAGTGTGAAGTCAAGATGACTCCACACTCTTCTTACAGTAAAAGCAAGCCTATAAAAAATGCATAAATAGTTCCCTTAGAAAAGCACTATAATAAATTCAAGATATATTATTAAACCGATTATTACAGTACCGGCTATTGTCAGGGTGAGAATATTTCATTAATTTCACATTCAAAGAATCCACCCGCACCCGCTTCGCTGCTGTTAGAGACACGTCTCTTACGAAGCTAATGTCGAACGAAATAAAACCGGAATAAAATATGGCAGTAAATATACAGTTTTCCCAATCATATCATTGGTTGAGTTCATGGATCTTAGCTAACGTGATTCAACTCGCGACACAGGATTTTTGCGATCGATTCGTGGATTATCGCGTGGATCCCGGACGACGGCTTTACGACCAGATGGTGATGGCGGCTCGTTGCGGGGTGGCAAACATCGCAGAGGGTTCCGCCCGACATTCCACATCGATGGAAACGGAAATGAAGCTTCTCGACGTAGCACGAGCCAGCTTTGACGAACTGCAGGGCGACCTTTTTAATTTCCTGCTACGCAGAAATGCCGACGTATGGTCAATCGGGAATCCGGACCGTGAGACAATATGGCAACTGCGACTTGACGAGCCCCAATATTCTGCCGACTATCTTCACGATGCCGCAAGACACATACTTCTCCAGAAAAGCAAATTCAGCCGATGGATAGACAGTGAACATCCTGAGACTGTAGCAAATGCTCTGCTTATCATATGCCTTCGTGAAAACAAAATACTCCAGGCTCAGATTCAAAACCGACTTGAGAAATTCCGACAGACAGGAGGTTTCACTGAGAACATGACAGCCGAGCGTCTTGAAGCTCGAAAGGTTCAAGCCTTAGACAGCGGCGCCCCGCATTGCCCTAAATGCGGTAAGCCGATGCTTAGACGCATGCAGAAGAAGGGGCAGCGACAAGGACGCGAATTCTGGGGATGCAGCGACTACCCGAACTGCAACGGCCTCCGGCCCCTTGACAAGCCGAGTTCCCCGGATCAAACAAGATAATTTCGAGATTCTCGTGAATCCCGAGAACCTCGTGAATCTCGATATCCCCGATTATTGACAATATCTCTCAAGTTACAATCGCTGATCTCATATATAGTTCATGTATCTCTAATAAAAATATAACAGATAAAAACTAATATTTTCTTTACTACTGTGCAAACATCCGTCCTGAACAAAAGCATACGGAATGTCGTTTCATCATATAAAATTCAATATTCGGGTAATCAGACCCTGATGTAATCGTATCATCATCGTGTCTTAAAAGCAAATTATCTTATCATTAAAATTTATTCTTGAAACCTATGGAAACAGTTACATTCAAAGGGACGCCGGTGACGCTGGCAGGGACTTTGCCGTCAAAAGGGAGCCACGCACCTGCGTTTACCCTTTCGGCGCAGGATTTATCAGACATAACTCTTGAGGGATTACGCGGCAAACGCGTTGTGCTGAACATATTCCCGAGTCTTGACACCGACGTATGCGCCGCCTCGGTCAGAAGGTTCAATCAGGAAGCATCCGGGCTCAAAAACACCGTCGTGCTGTGCATATCCAAGGATCTGCCGTTTGCCGCCGCAAGATTCTGCACGATAAACGGCATAAAGGACGTATTTACAGCTTCCGGATTCCGGTCTGACTTCGGGGAGAAGTATGGAATAGAAATCATCGACGGCCCGCTTCGGGGACTTTATGCCAGAGCACTCGTCGTGATCGATGAAGAAGGAAAGATCATGGGCACATCTCTCTGCAAGGAGATTACGGAAGAACCCGACTATGAGTTCGCGAAATCATTGCTTAAATAAAAGCTAAGTATATCTTACCGACAGAGTTGTCGGCAGACTCCGCCATATTTGCCAATAGACGGCATCCTCTCGACGGGCGGCCGCACGAGCCATGCGTCCGCCCGTCGTGTAAACTAAATTTCATAAAATGAAATATAAACCGAAAATATTTGTATCTTTGCAGGGTGATACCGTTCCACGCCCGGGGCAAAATGCCGGAGGGAGTGCGAGCGGCTTGCGGGTATACGCGCATTCAGTACTCAGAGTGTGTATGAATTTAAACCGATTTTAACTTTTAGAGAATGTTATGGTAAATCTTGAAATCACTACAGATGATCTTTTTGGTGATTTAAGCCAAGTTTCGGCAGTCGAAAACGAAAGGTTTCTCCTTTCTCAACTTGCTTGAATCCCTCAAAAATCTCTATCTGTATTAATTTCATTTAAATCCAAACACACTCTTAAATCTCACGCATTCCTCGCTTCGAGACTACGCGTATCTTTCGCTTTAAAACCTCGCGCTCAGCGCAATAAAACTATAACCAATGGTCTATAGATACGATTGTTTAGTTATCGGCTCCGGCATCGCCGGAATGAGTTTCGCGCTCAAAGCCGCTCGCGGAGGAGCCAGGGTGGCTCTCATCTGCAAATCAACGCCCGATGAGGCAAACACCAACTTCGCCCAGGGAGGCGTCGCTTCCGTCACCAACCTGGAAGTGGACGACTTCGACAAACACATTCACGACACGATGGTGGCAGGCGACTGGCTCAGCGACCCCGGAGCTGTCGAGAAAGTGGTCAAGAACGCTCCCGAACAGATAAAGGAGCTTATCGGCTGGGGCGTCGACTTCGATAAAAAGGAGAACGGCGACTTCGACCTTCACCGCGAAGGCGGTCACTCCGAATTCCGCATCCTGCATCATGCCGACAATACAGGCGCCGAGATTCAGCAGAGCCTTGTGGAGACCGTGAAAAACAATCCTATGATCGATGTTTTCGAAAACCGCTTCGCCGTAGAGATCATAACCCAGCATCACTTGGGCAAGATCGTGACGCGCCGAACCCCCGACATCACCTGCTACGGAGCCTACATTCTCAACGAGGAGACCGGAAAAGTCGACACCTTCCTGGCCCGCGTCACCGTGATGGCTACCGGAGGAGTGGGAGCCGTCTACACCACCACCACCAATCCCCTGATATCGACAGGCGACGGCATCGCCATGGTATACCGCGCCAAAGGCACCGTCAAGGATATGGAATTCATTCAGTTCCACCCCACCGCCCTCTATCATCCCGGCGACCGTCCCTCCTTCCTCATCACGGAGGCCATGCGGGGATACGGCGCAGTGCTCCGCAATCTTGACGGCGAGGAATTCATGCAGAAATATGACCCGCGTCTCTCGCTGGCGCCCCGCGACATAGTGGCCCGCGCCATCGACTCCGAGATGAAACTCCACGGAACAGACCACGTCTACCTCGACGTAACCCACAAAGACCCCGAAGAGACACGCCGCCACTTCCCCAACATCTACGAGAAATGTCTCTCGTTGGGCATCGACATAACCAAAGACATGATCCCCGTCGCCCCCGCCGCCCACTATCTCTGCGGCGGCATCAAGGTTAACCTCAACGGCGAGAGCTCCATCCAGCGCCTCTACGCCATCGGCGAATGCAGCTGCACCGGCCTTCACGGAGGAAACCGTCTGGCAAGCAACTCCCTGATTGAGGCCGTGGTCTATGCCGACGCAGCCTCGCGCCACGCCCTCTCGGTGCTCAACGGATACGACTTCCGCGAAGACGTGCCCGAATGGAACGATGAGGGAACGGCTCATCCCGAAGAGATGGTGCTCATCACCCAATCGGAGAAAGAGGTGAACCAGATCATGGGCTATTATGTTGGGATAGTAAGAAGCGACCTGCGTCTCAAGAGGGCGTGGAACCGCCTCGACATCCTCTACCAGGAGACGGAAAGTCTCTTCAAGCGCAGCAAGCCCTCGCGCCAGCTCTGCGAGCTCCGCAACATCATCAATGTCGCCTACCTCATCATGCGGCAGGCCATGGAGCGCAAGGAGAGCCGAGGGCTGCATTTCACCGTAGACTATCCCCACCCCGAGATTAACAAGCATTGATTCCCGATGAAAAAGACCTCCCTGATAACAGGCCTCGCGCTGGCCTCTGCAGTGACCCTCTGCGGCGGACTCGTCTCCGCCCAAAAGAGCCATGACGCGGCCCTCGCGCGCCACCTCAACACCTTCAACACCATTGTCAAGCAGATCGAACTGCTTTATGTCGATTCCATCAACACCGACCAGAGCTTCAAGTCGGCTATCGCCGCCTTTCTCTCCTCCACAGATCCTTATACGGAATATTATAACGCCGAGGATCAGGAGAAACTCACTAAAATGACCAGCGGCGAATACAGCGGCATCGGCAGCTATCTGATCGAGCGCGACAAGGGTTCGTATGTAGCGCAGCCAATCGAAGGGAGTCCCGCCGCAAAGGCCGGCCTCCGGCCCGGCGACCATATCATCCGCGTCGACTCTACCGACGTGTCGCAGACCGGCACCGAACGCGTGTCGAAACTGCTCAAAGGCATTCCCGGCACTTCGGTTACCGTCACCGTCGACCGCCCGTATGTCACCGACTCCATCCTCACCTTCACCATCCAGCGCGGCAAGGTGGTCGAGCCCAGCGTCCCCTACCACACCGTGATCGGCAACACCGGCTATGTGCGCCTCACAAGCTATATCGACAAATCTCCCGGCGAGATCAAGAGCGTGCTTGAGGAATTCAAGACCGATCCCCGGGTGAAGAACATCATCCTTGACCTCCGAGGAAACGGAGGAGGCCTTGTGGAGAGCGCCGTCGACATCGTGGGATACTTCGTGCCTAAAGGCACCGAGGTGCTCCGGACCAAAGGGAAGACAGCGGCGCAGGAAAGGATCTACAAGACACAGTATTCACCCATCTTCCCCGACATACCGCTCGCCGTGCTGATCGACGGCGGTAGCGCCTCGGCGGCCGAGATCACCGCCGGCGCTCTCCAGGATCTTGACCGCGCGGTGCTCGTAGGAAGCCGCAGCTTCGGCAAAGGACTGGTGCAGAGCCCGGTCCAGCTGCCTAACGGCGACATGCTCAAAGTGACTACAGCCAAATACCACCTCCCCTCGGGCCGACTTATCCAGGCAATCGACTACTCGCACCGCAACGCCGACGGCTCGGTGGCCAGAGTGCCCGACAGCCTGACGAACGTATTCAAGACCATCCACGGCCGTGAGGTGCGCGACGGAGGAGGACTCCGCCCCGACTCCACCGTAGACTGGGGGCGTGTGAACCGACTGGTCTATAATATTGTGGCCGACAACTGGGCCTTCGACTTCGCCAACAAGTTCGCCGCTAAACACCCCGCGATCCCGGCAGCCGAGGATTTCGAGATCACCGACGAGATATACGCCGATTTCAAGAAAAGCATCGATCCCGAAAAGTTCAAATACGACAAGGTCTGTGAAGAGATGGTGAAACAGCTTCGCGAAACCACCGAGAGCGAGGGCTACATGAACGACGAGACAAAGGCCCAGCTCGACACTCTTGCCCGCCTCCTGACCCATAACCTCGAAAAGGATCTTGATAAAAACCGCGACGAGATCGCCGAATACGTGGGCAGCGAGATCGTAAGCCGCTATTATTACGACCGGGGAAAGATGGCCTACGAGCTCAAGACCGACAAAGGGGTGAAGAAAGCCTTAGAGATTCTCGACAATTCCGCGCTTTATTCAAAGATCCTTGCCGGCGAAAAACAAGCCGTCGCCGCTAAAAAATCCGGAAAAAAATAAGTCGCTGTCATCCTCTTAAAAAGAAGCTGTATAAAATTTCATGGAACTTAAAGAAGCCGACAGGCTGTTTGCCACCCCGGCGCGGGTAAAGGCGCTCGAACGCCTTCTCAACGACAAGGAAATAAAACGCATCGCGCTTTCCGGACTCGAGGGGAGCGCGCTTGCGATGCTCCTCTCCGGCACCGGGCAGCAGGACACCCCCATACTCATAATAGCCGACGACATAGATGCCGCCGGCTATATTTATCACGACCTCTGCCAGATCTGCGGCGACGACGCTGCCGTGATCTTCCCCAGCGGCTACAAACGTGACATCAAATACGGCCAGCCGGATCCGCCATCGATGATCCTGCGCGCCGAGACACTCGACGCCCTCTCCGGCAATAAAAGGAACATCCGCTTTGTAGTGACATGCCCCGAGGCACTGGCTGAGAAAGTGGCCGACGCCGGGACACTGGCCGACAGTTCCATACGTCTCAAGACCGGAGACCGCATCGTCATGACCGACCTGCTCATGCAGTTGCGCGAGCTCGGATTCCGCGAAACCGAATACGTCTACGAACCGGGACAGTTCGCACGCCGAGGCTCCATTCTCGACGTCTATTCCTTCTCTGCCGAACTCCCCTTCCGTATCGACTTCTTCGACGACGAGATCGACTCGCTGCGCAGCTTCAACGTCGAGACGCAGCTCAGCGAGAAGAAACAGCAGGAGATATCGTTAATACCCCCGTCGGCCGCCGACACCGGTTCCAAAGGGATAAACCTTCTGGAATTCGTCGACGCCGCCACGCCGGTCTTCTGCCAGTCGCCCGGATATGTGGCCGACCGGGTGAAGGCCGTCTGCTCCGAACAGTTTTCCGACTCAGCCGTCATCGCCGATGAAGGCGACGCCAAGGCGATGGAGAAGCTCGTCGACCCCGAAAGCTTCGCCAGACGCTTCAGCGAGATGAAAATATTAAAATACGGCCATTCGGGCAGCGACGAGACCACCTTCCGCGCCGAGGCAAAGATGGAGTTCGACTGCGGTCCCCAGACCCTATATCACAAGAACTTCGAACTCATCTCCGAAAGTTTCACCAATTTCCTGCGCGACGGTTACCGGATTCTCATCCTTTCCGACTCTCCCTATCAGGCCGAACGCCTCCGGAGCATCTTCGAGGACCGCGGCGACAAGATAGAATTCACCGCCGTCGACCGCACCATCCACGAAGGATTCGTGGACCACGACACGAAAATATGCTTCTTCACCGACCATCAGATCTTCGACCGTTTCCATAAATACAACCTCAAGAGCGACCGCGCCCGCGGCGGTAAACTCGCCCTCTCGCTGCGCGAGCTCAACCAGATCGAACCCGGCGACTTCATCGTGCATATCGACCACGGCATCGGCCGCTTCGGAGGTCTGGTGCGCACCGACGTCAACGGCACTCCCCAGGAGATGATCAAGCTTCTCTATCAGAACGACGACATAATCCTGGTCAGCATCCACGCCCTCCACAAGCTTTCCAAATACCGCGGCAAGGAGGGAGAGGCACCGCGCGTCAACAAGCTCGGCTCCGGAGCCTGGAACAAGCTCAAGGAGCGCACCAAAACCAAAGTCAAGGACATAGCCCGTGACCTTATCCGTCTCTACGCCGCGCGCAAGGAGGAGAAGGGACACGCCTTCGCCCCCGACTCTTACCTGCAGCAGGAGCTCGAGGCAAGCTTCATATACGAAGACACCCCCGACCAGCTCAAGGCCACGCAGGCCGTGAAGGCCGACATGGAATCGCCCAAGCCGATGGACCGTCTCATCTGCGGCGACGTAGGCTTCGGCAAAACCGAAATCGCCATCCGCGCCGCCTTCAAGGCCGCCGCCGACGGCAAGCAGACCGCCGTGCTCGTTCCCACCACCGTGCTCGCCATGCAGCATTACCGCACGTTCTCCTCGCGACTCAAGGATCTCCCCGTCAGGGTCGACTTCATCTCCCGCGCACGCAAGCCCAAGGAGATAAAGCAGATTCTCGAAGACCTCGAGGCCGGAAAGATCGACATCCTTATCGGGACCCATAAGATAATCGGCAAATCCGTGAAATTCAAGGACCTCGGGCTTCTGGTCATAGACGAGGAACAGAAATTCGGCGTCGCCGTCAAGGAGAAGCTCAAGCAGCTGAAGGTGAACGTCGACACGCTGACCATGAGCGCTACTCCTATTCCGCGTACTCTCCAGTTCTCTCTCATGGGGGCACGCGACCTCAGCTCGCTCAACACTCCGCCGGCAAACCGCCATCCGATCGTGACAAACGTCAGCGGCTTCGACGATGAAGTCATTAAGGAGGCCGTCAATTTCGAGATCAGCCGCAACGGCCAGGTCTTCTTCATCTCCAACCGCATCGAGAACCTCGCCACCATCGAGAACACTCTTCGCCGCGTGGCTCCCGGCATCCGTATCGTCACGGCTCACGGCCAGATGCCTCCGGAAAAATTAGAGAAGGCGATTCTCGATTTCGCCGCCCACGACTACGACGTGCTCCTTTCCACGACCATCGTGGAGAACGGCATCGACATGCCGAACGTCAACACCATCATCGTCAACAACGCCCAGAACTTCGGTCTCAGCGAGCTGCATCAGCTGCGCGGCCGCGTGGGCCGAGGAAGCCGCAAGGCATTCTGCTACCTGCTCGTGCCCCCGGGACTGCCGCTCACGCCCGTGGCGCGCCGGCGCCTCCAGGCAATCGAGAGCTTCAGCGACCTCGGCGCCGGAATCCATATAGCCATGCAGGACCTCGACATCCGCGGTGCCGGAAACCTCCTCGGCGCCGAACAGAGCGGATTCATCGCCGACCTCGGATACGAGGCATACCAGCGTATACTCAAGGAATCCGTAATCGAGCTGAAGACCGAGGAATTCGGCGATACCTTCACCGACCTCAGCGCCGGAGCCGAGGAGGAATTCTCGGCCGACTGCACCATCGAGAGCGACCTCGAGCTGAGGCTCCCCGCAGAATATGTGCCTCAGGAAAACGAGCGAATCACCCTTTACCGACGCCTCGACAATATGGAGAATACCGAAGGCATCGAGGAATTCAAGTCGGAGCTTCGCGACCGCTTCGGCGAAATCCCGCACACCACACAGGAACTCATTCTCGTCGTGCCGCTGCGACTCGCTGCAAAACGACTCGGAATCGAGCGCCTCGTGCTCAAGGGGGGCAAGATGAGGGGCTATTTCGTAGGCGCCGACAACAAGGCGTATTATAATTCGAGTGCCTTCGGACGCGTGCTCTCATATCTGCAGAAAAACCCGCGGCGCACAAACCTCAAGGAGATAAACGGACGCAACCTGATCGTGATCGACAATGTACCCACCGTCGACGAGGCCCTCGCCATCCTCTCGGCAATGGGAAGCTCCACGCCGGTATAACGCCATGCCTTACGGCATAATAAGCAAATTTTCTTTCTCCGATAATGGTTTCTTAAGGAATTTTAGTTATATTTGCGCATCTTTTGGCATGCAACAAGTAAACACCTTTATGGAGAAAGACATTTTTGCTAATATTATTTCCGGAATACTTCAGTTAGACATTAAGAACGTCACTAATACTATCTCCCTTATCGACGAGGGTTGCACCATTCCATTTATGAGCCGGTACAGAAAGGAACGTACCGGTGGGCTCGATGAAGTCCAGATCGGTGACATAAGCGACCTTTACGAAAAATTCCGCGAGATGTCGAAACGCAAGGAAACCATCCTTCATACCATCTCCGAGCTCGGCAAACTCACTCCCGAGCTCGAGGCCCGTGTCAATAACTGCTGGGATTCCACGGAACTCGAGGATATCTATCTCCCTTATCGGCCGAAACGGCGCACCAAGGCGCAGTTAGCCCGCGAAAACGGTCTCGAGCCTCTCGCGCTCCTGATCATGGCGCAGAACACTCCGCGCCCCGAACTGGAGGCGGCGAAATTCGCCAAAGGGAACGTGAAGACCACGGCCGACGCCATCCGCGGCGCCCAGGACATCATCGCCGAGATGGTGAGCGAAGACCAGAAGTCGCGCAACCTGATGCGCGCCGCATACCGCCGCGACGCGATGATCTTCTCAAAAGTTGCCAAAGGCAAGGATTTCGAAGAGGGATCCGCAAAATATTCCGACTACTTTGATTTCAGCGAACCGCTGAACCGCTGCACCTCCCACCGCTACCTCGCCATGCGGCGCGGCGAGGAAGAGGGCGTGCTTCGCGTCTCCATAGGTCCTGACAACGACCGCGCGCTCGACAGGCTCAAGCGCAATTACCTGCGTGGCGAAGGCATCTGCACGGCCATCGTCAACGAGGCAGTGGAGGATGCATACAACCGCCTCCTCACCCCCTCCATATCCAATGAATTCGCTGCCGACTGCAAGTCGCGCTCCGACGACGAGGCTATCGCCGTTTTCGGCGAGAACCTGCGCCAGCTCCTGCTCTCCGCGCCGTTGGGACAGAAGAGGGTGATGGGCATCGACCCCGGATTCCGCACAGGCTGCAAGGTGGTGTGTCTTGATGAGCAGGGCCAGCTCCTGCATCATGAGGCCATCTTCCCCCATCCTCCCGTTCACCGCACCGGAGAAGCGGAGGCAGCCTTGCGCGACATGACTGAGAAATACCGGATCGAGGCCATCGCCATAGGAAACGGCACGGCAAGCCGCGAGACGGAGCGTTTCGTAAAAGGTCTGCATCTGGAGAGCGACCCGCAGATCTTCGTGGTGAGTGAGGACGGCGCCTCCATCTATTCAGCCTCGAAGACCGCCCGCGAAGAATTCCCGCGCGAGGACGTGACGGTGAGGGGCGCCGTCAGCATCGGACGCCGCCTGATGGACCCTCTCGCCGAACTGGTGAAGATCGACCCAAAGAGTATCGGCGTGGGGCAATATCAGCATGACGTCGACCAGAGCAAGCTGAAGAAGCGCCTCGACGCCACCGTGGAGAGCTGCGTGAACCTTGTCGGCGTGAACCTGAACACGGCGAGCGTCCATCTGCTCCAGTACGTGAGCGGTCTGGGGGCCACGCTTGCGCGCAACATCGTGAAATACCGCTCGGCCAACGGCCCCTTCACCGACCGGGCTCAGCTGCTGAAAGTACCTCGGCTCGGCCCGGCGGCCTTCCGCCAGTGTGCCGGCTTCCTGCGCATCTCCGGAGCCGCGAATCCTCTCGACAACAGCTCGGTGCATCCCGAAAGCTATGGGGTAGTCGAAAAAATGGCCGCCGACTGCGGCTGCACGGTGGCCGAACTGATGGCCGACCGCGCGAAACGCGATTCAATCGTGCTTGAGAATTATGTGGACGGCGAAACCGGAATGCCCACACTCGTCGACATCATGAAGGAGCTCGAGAAACCTGGACGCGACCCCCGGAACGAGATCGAGGAATTCGCCTTCGCCGAAGGCATAGAACAGATCGAAGACCTTCAGATTGGAATGGTGCTTCCCGGCATCGTGAGCAACATCACCAATTTCGGCGCGTTTGTCGACATAGGCGTGCATCAGGACGGTCTGGTGCATATCTCGAAACTCACCGACCGGTTCGTCTCCGACCCGATGCAGGTTGTACACCTCCACCAGCACGTGATGGTGCGCGTGATCGACGTCGACCTGCGCCGTCGCCGCATCGCCCTCTCCATGCGCGACATTGACTGAGTTTCCCCGCGAAGTCTAATTCAACAATCAACATTCGAATTTATCCCAGCAGACGGACGGCGGATATGAGGCGCCGGGACGTGCCCGGGGTGCGCCGCCATGAGGGATAGGCGTAAGTATTGCCTGCACGCGTATGGAGCGTGCAGTGGCCGAGCGTGCAGATATTGCCGGGCATGACTCCGGCGCTTTCCAAGTCCTCGGCATTCAGCCGGGCAAGGTCAAGGTGGTCGTCGCGATCTATGCGCCGGAATCCCGCCATGCGAAAATCAGTCACCAGATCTTTAGAAACCTCGTAACATTCTCCGCATACCGACGGCCCGAGAAACACCTTGATCCGGGCTCCCTCCGCCCCGCTTTCCTTAAGCATCTGCACCGCCTTGCGGGCGATATGGGCGATTGTGCCGCGCCAGCCGGCATGAACGGCCGCCACTGCCCTGATATCCGGGGCATAGAGCAACACCGGCTGACAGTCGGCTGTGCGCACACCGACAGCGATACCGGGGTCAAAGCTGATCAGACCGTCGGTTTCCGGAAATTCTTCCGCAAGATCGCGGACAATACCGATGTTGGCGGTATGCGTCTGCCGGGGCAGTTTCAGATCCACACCCTCGGGCAATGTTATCTCATTGTCGGAGAGGCCGGTCACGATAACCTCCGTCCCCTTCCATATTTCATATTTCTTCATGGTATGCAAATTTAATCATAAATCGGGGGATATTACATGGATATTTGAGGAAATCAATTGTCTCCAAAATTTGTTATTAAGATTATACAATAGAAATTATAAAAGAAATAACTATGGAGACGAACAGAATCAGAAAAGGAGAGAAAGTGGTGGTGGAGATCTATGAGAACGCCACGAAAGTAGGATCGTATCAGACAACCGACGCACACGATATAGAAGAGGCTATCCGCGAGGCATACCGTTCCTCCGACCGTTATGCCGACCCTATGCAGGACTATGTGTTCAAGGTCACCGATTCCACGACGGGCACCGAATCGCGCTACCGCATCAACGCCCACGGCAACGTCAAATTAATCGTATAGCCGCATTCTTTATTGTTAAAAGATCAGACTAAACAGATCCCTTTAAATAATTTTTATCAGCAACAGTTTATGTATCAAAGACAAGTATCTTTCGGGGAGGCCGTCAACCGGGCCATCGCGCAGAATTACTGCAACTTCTCAGGACGCTCGTCGCGTTCGGAATACTGGTGGTACGTACTCTTCACAGCCATTATCAGTTGCGGAGTGTCGCTTATTTTTTCGGGAAACCAGACCACAATGAGCATTATCAGCGGAATAGTGAATCTGGTGTTGCTGCTTCCCGGACTCGGGCTATGCGTACGCAGACTCCATGACACCAACCGCTCAGGATGGTGGATCCTCATCGGCTTCATTCCCGTTGTAGGATGGATCCTGCTTATCGTCTGGTTCTGCCAGGACAGTCAGCGCGGCCCCAATCAATACGGACCGGAGCCCAACCTCGTCGCTTAAATAATTTTGAATGTTGAATGTTGAATTGGGCTGACGCCAAAGCAATTATCGGGATTTATCGTGGTTAATCATGATTAATCGAGACTAATCCCGATAAATCCAACTACGCGCGTCAGCCCAATTCAACATTCAAAATTCAACATTCAAAATTATCAAAGCCTTGCGGCGGCGAGCAGGCCGTCGATGACGGCGGCAGTGAAGCCGGCCCGCTCCATGGCGTTAAGCCCTTTGATGGTTATGCCACCGGGCGTGGTTACCTTGTCGATCTCCGTTTCCGGATGCGAGCCAGGAACCTCCAGCAACTTCACTACCCCTTTCAGGGTCTGCGCTACAAAATCTTTCGCTTCGGCAGCCCGGAACCCGAGTTCCACACCTCCTTCGCAGGCCGCCCTCACATAGCGCATTGCGAACGCCGTGCCGCACGACGCGAGCGCCATCGCTCCCGCAAGCCGGTTCTCCGGGATCACGCTCACCCGCCCCAACGCCGCGAATATCTTCTCGGCCAACGGGAATTCTCCGTTTACAGCCACAAGAAACGTCATCGATTCCCGGACCGCCATAGCGGTATTAGGCATCGAAATAGAAAGTCTGGCCGGCAACCGCTCGCCGAACCAGGAGGCGAGCTCCTCCGATTTCACTCCCGCCACGATGGCGCACACCTCCTGCCGCTCTATGTCGAGGGCCGGAGCTATCTGCCTCACTACTCCCGGCAAGATCCAGGGCTTAACGGCAAGCACGACGATATCTGCGCCATCGAGCGCCCGCACGTTGTCGGTCGTTACCGATACCCCTTTCCGTTGCATATCCGACACCTTCTCCGGATGTGGGGTCGAAACAACTATATCCGAGGCACAGACCGCGCCTCCCTCTATAAGGCCGCGAACAACGCCGCCTCCCATGGCTCCTCCGCCAATTATTGCAATCTTCATATCATTAAAATAAAATTAAACACAAAATTAGGAATTTTCGCGGATTTTAGAGGAGTTTTGAGTATATTCGCAGGTAGAATGCGGTAATCCGTACCGTTAGCTTAACAAATATAATTCAACCAGCAGTTTTATGAAAAGATCAGTATTAGCTTTGCTGCCTGTCTCGCTTATAGTGATGGCCGCGGGATGCTCCTCCACTCCGGAAGGAGAACAGACCGTCAAGTCGCCCGACGGCCAGGTAGTGGTGAATTTCAACCTCACAAAATCGGGGCAGCCCGAATATTCGATGGTATATAAAGGCGACACCATCGTTCGCCCCTCCACAATGGGGTTCCGCCTCAAGGAGGGCAAGAACCTTACCGACGGCTTCAGGCTCGTATCGGTGACCACCGAGGATGCCGACGAAGTCTGGAAACCGGTATGGGGAGAGAACGACTCCATCCGCAACCGCTACAACTCGATGACCGTAGCCCTCGAACAGGGCGACCGGAAGATGAACATCGAATTCCGCCTCTTCGACAACGGCATGGGATTCCGCTACATCTTCCCCGAACAGAAAACAAAGGAATTCGACATCACCGAGGAGGATTCGAAGATGGCGATGGGTGGCGACTACACTGCATGGTGGATTCCCGGCGACTACGACACGCAGGAATATGAATATACCAAATCGAAGCTCAGCGAGATCCGCTCCTACTCTACCAAAGAACAGATGGCAAACGTCTCGCAGAACGTCTTCTCGCCCACAGGCGTACAGACCTCGCTGATGCTCAAGACCGACAACGGCAAATATCTCAACATCCACGAGGCCGCGCTGGTGAACTATCCGGCCATGCACCTCAACCTCAACGACACCACCATGACCTTCACCTCCTGGCTCACCCCCGGAATCGGCGATGTCAAGGCAGTGGTGAAGACTCCCTTCTCCACTCCCTGGAGAACAGTGACTGTCGGCGACAAAGCTACCGACATCCTGGCCTCCAACCTCATCTATAACCTCAACGAACCCTGCGCGCTCGACGACACATCCTGGATCAAGCCCGTGAAATACATGGGTGTATGGTGGGAGATGATCACCGGAAAGAGCAACTGGTCGTATACCGACGCCGAGAACTTCGATCTCGCCACATTCGACTATTCAGCCGCCAAGCCTCACGGCAACCACGGCGCCAATAACGAGAACGTGAAGCGATATATCGACTTCGCCGCCGCCAACGGCTTCGACCAGCTCCTCATCGAAGGATGGAACGTAGGCTGGGAAGACTGGTTCGGCAAACAGAAAGACTACGTTTTCGACTTCGTCACCCCCTATCCAGACTTCGACATCAAGGCTCTCAACGACTACGCCCACTCCAAAGGCATCAAGCTTATGATGCATCACGAGACCTCAGGCGCAGTAGAGAATTATGAAAAACACATGGACGCGGCCTACGACCTGATGAACAAATACGGCTATAACGCGGTGAAGAGCGGCTATGTGGGCAACTTCCTCCCCAAAGGAGAGCACCACTACAGCCAATGGGCCGTGAACCACTATCTTAACGCCGTCAAGAAAGCCGCCGACAAGCATATCATGGTCAACGCCCACGAGGCCGTGCGTCCCACAGGCCTTGCCCGCACATATCCCAACCTCATCGGCAACGAGAGCGCCATGGGAACGGAATACCAGAACATGAGCCCGGCGCATGTGACCATCCTCCCGTTCACCCGCCTGCAGGGTGGCCCGATGGACTTCACACCCGGCATCTTCGAGATGGACCTCAGCAAGGTCAACCCCAACAACAAAGAGCACAAACGCGCCACAATCGCCAACCAGCTCGCCCTTTACGTCACGATGTACTCGCCTCTCCAGATGGCGGCCGACCTTCCCGAAAACTACGCCAAGAAGATGGACGCATTCCAGTTTATCAAGGACGTGCCCGTCGACTGGAGCGAGACGAAATATATCGACGCCGAGCCGGGTGAGTTTATCGTCGCAGCACGCCGCGAGAAAAACAAGCCCAACTGGTTTGTGGGCGGCGTGACAAATGCCGAAGGCCGTGACTTCAGCCTGAGGCTCGACTTCCTCACCCCGGGCAAGACATACAAGGCCACCATCTACGCCGATGCTGAAAACGCCCACTATGACACCAACCCCGCCGCCTATAAGATCACGACGCGCGACGTCACCGCCACCGACGTGCTCGATCTCCACATGGCTCCCGGCGGAGGATTCGCCATCTCGCTCATTCAGAAATAATTTTCCAAAAAAAATAACAAAAGCAAAATATCGCCTATTTTACGTAAGGGGGGCAGGTTTTTCCGATTTTCAGGGAACCTGTCCCCCTTTTTATATGTTTAAAAGATGCACAACGACTGACAGAGAGGGGAAGATTCGGTCATTATCAGTCATTATCAGTCATTCTCGCTCTCTCTTATTTGAAGTGTTAACAGAATTTATTAATTTTGTAAATTGAAAGTATAAAAAATTCATTCCGGAGCCGCCAAAACGGGTCCCGAATTTTAAAGTGAAGATTTGAACCATCTTGTCCGGCAGCGGCAAAGTCTCTTCATACCAACGATATGCAATCCATTATAGACAAAATAGATCCCGAATTGGTTATCGCCGAGCTCACGCCCGATAAACTTCTACGTTCCACCAACAAGGGGGACAACGAAATCTATATTCTTGACGCCCATACGTCGCCCAATACCATGCGGGAGATCGGCCGTCTCAGAGAGATAGCCTTCCGAGACGCGGGAGGCGGCACAGGCCTGGAATGCGACATCGACCAATTCGACACCATGGAGGTGCCCTGCCGCCAGATGATCGTCTGGAACCCACAGGAAAAAGAAATAGTAGGCGGCTACCGGTTCATCTTAGGGGAGGAGATAAGATTCAACGACGGCATTCCGCAGATCGCCACCTCCCACATGTTCCGTTTCTCCGACCGGTTCCTCAAGGAATTCCTACCCTCCACAATCGAACTCGGACGCTCTTTCGTGGCGCTCGAATACCAGTCGACCAAAGCCGGCACAAAGGCAATCTACGCACTTGACAATCTCTGGGACGGACTCGGAGCCCTCACGGTAGTATATCCGCAGATAAAATATCTTTTCGGCAAGGTGACGATGTATCCAGACTACGACCGCGAATGCCGCGACATGATCCTTGCTTTCATGCACAAGCATTTCCCCGACCCCGACAGATTAGTGGTTCCCATAGAGCCGCTTGCCACCCGGGCGACTTCCGAAGAGATCATGCGTCGTTTCACCGGCCCCGACTATAAGGAAGACTTCAAGATACTGAATCATTTCATACGTGAACGCGGAAACAAGATTCCGCCACTCGTAAACTCATATATGGCTCTCTCCCCAACAATGAGAATGTTCGGCACAGCGATTAACCGCGAATTCGGAGATGTGGAGGAGAGCGGCATTTTCTTCAAGATTTCGGATATATTCGAGGAGAAAAAGACCCGCCATATTGATTCCTACAGTGACACGGGGATCCAGATTCACTGACATTCATATAATTATCACATCTTATGAAAACGACAATCCTGATGTTAGGCGGTTCGCGCCGCGTCTCAATGGCTGAGCTCCTGAAGCGCAGCGGCAGTCGCCTCGGCAGCGAGGTGACGGTTATGGCTTACGAACTCGACGAAAAGGTGCCCATAGCGCTCGAGGGGAAGGTGATCAGGGGCCTCCGCTGGGACGACCCGGACGTGGTCGACGACATCGCGAGAGTTGTCAGGGAGAACGATGTGGATGTGATCCTTCCATTCGTGAACGGAGCCATCGAGATAGCCTCCCTCTGCAAAGAGAGGATTCCGGACGTTTTCGTCCCCGTCTCGGATTTCGCCACAACCTCGCGGATGTTCGACAAGATCGAGGCCGCCAGGCTCTACAAAGAGGCCGGATTCCCCATCCCGCGCACATACTCGGTGATCGACAACGAGATGCCTGCCATCGCAAAGCCCCGAAAGGGGGGATCATCCAGAGGTATACGCATCTTCAACGAAGTTGACGACCTGATGCATCTCGAAAACCTCGACGACTACCTGATTCAGGAATATATCGAACACAACAAGGAATATACCGTCGACTGCTATGTGAGCGCCAAAGGGGAGATAATGGTGACATGCCCGCGCGAGCGCCTCGAGGTTATGGGAGGAGAAGTGACGCGCACGGTCACCTGCCGCAATCCGCAGCTCATCGAGATGAGTCGCAAGGTGCTCGAACATTTCAAGCTCACAGGGCCTGTGACGATGCAGTTTCTACACGACCTTGACCGCGACCGCTATCTGCTGATGGAAGTCAACCCCCGCCTTGGCGGCGGAGTGATCTGCTCTATCTACGCCGGCGCCCCCATTCCCGACTATATCCTCTCCGAAACCATGGGCATAAGCATGAAAAAATGCGACGACTGGGCCGACGGCGTCCTGATGGCCCGCTACCAGAAAGAAGCCATCTTCTTCTCCTGAACCTCTTCCTTTTTTCAACATCTCCTGTTTTAATTTTGCTACATCCCAGAGGGATGTCCCTACATTGGCTGGCAAAATTGGTCGGCAAAAACGCTACATAATAATGAAATCCCGATTCGATTTCCGAACCGGGATTTCATTTTATATCACCTGAGTCTAAGAAACTGTTTAAATTTCTTTCGAAAAATTTATTATAGTATTTCTTTCAAGGCTTTTAAGAATCTTTTTGGCTGTTTCCGCCAAGTTTCGGCAGTCGAAACCGAAAGGTTTCTCCTTTCTCAACTTGCGAAACCAGCTCAAAAATCTTCTCAAAATCCTTTGAAAATAAAATTAAACAGTTTCTAAGCTATTATCTAAACCTTAAACCCAAACCTTAAACTACACATTGAAGCGGAAGTGCATGATGTCGCCGTCCTGGACAACGTATTCCTTGCCTTCGACGCCCATTTTGCCGGCTTCCTTGACGGCGGCTTCCGAGCCTAACGACACGAAATCGTCATATTTGATCACCTCGGCACGGATGAAGCCCTTTTCAAAATCGGTGTGGATGATTCCGGCGGCCTGCGGAGCCTTGGTGCCGCGCAGGAAGGTCCAGGCCCTTACCTCATCGGGGCCGGCGGTGAAATAGGTCTGCAGATCAAGAAGCGAATAGGCGGCACGTATCAGACGGTTGACGCCCGATTCCGACAGCCCTATCTCCTGAAGGAATTCCTGACGCTCCTCCCAGGTGTCGAGTTCGGCGATCTCGCTCTCTGTCTTGGCGGCCACTATCATCAGGTCGGAATCCTCCCCCTCGATGGCCTTTCTCACGCGCTCCACATACTCATTGCCGTTTACGGCCGAATCGTCGTCGACGTTGCAGACATAGAGCACGGGCTTGTTGGTGAGAAGGAAGAGCTCGCGCGCGAAACGCTCCTCGTCCTTGCCCTCGATCTTTACAGATCGGGCCGGCTTACCCTGCTCCAGAGCCTCCTTATATGCCTTGAGCACCTCGAGCTGCATCTTAGCGGTTTTGTCGCCGCCGGCCTTTGCGGCCTTCTCGGTCTTTGCCAGACGGCTTTCGACGGTCTCGAGATCCTTGAGCTGGAGCTCGTAATTGATCACCTCCATATCGCGCACTGGATCCACAGTGGTGTCGACATGGGTTATGTTGTCGTCATCGAAACAGCGGAGCACATGCAGGATGGCATCCGTCTCCCGGATATTGGCCAGGAATTTGTTGCCCAGGCCCTCTCCTTTCGAGGCTCCCTTCACAAGGCCGGCTATATCGACGATCTCTACCGTGGCTGGAACAGTGGAGCGAGGATTACACATCTCGACAAGTTTGGTGAGACGGTCGTCGGGAACGGAGATGACGCCGACGTTGGGCTCTATGGTGCAAAACGGGAAATTGGCGCTCTGCGCCTTCGCGTTACTCAGACAATTGAAAAGCGTGGACTTTCCGACATTCGGCAATCCCACGATTCCGCATTTTAATGCCATATCTTATATTCTTAGTTTTCTGATTCTTTCTGCGAAATTACAAATAAATTCCCTCATACACAAAATTAGAGACGCCCATAAAGCCTAAAGGAGGCGAAACGCCCTGCGGCGCCCCTCCTCCTTTTCTTATTTCAATAAAACTACTTCCTTTTTTATCAAGGCTTTTTACAGGCCTTCCTTACCACGGCGCATTCGATGTGCGGTCGTAGACATAGGTCTGAACCGAGCCGTTGCCCGTGCGCCACTGCATCCACAAGGTGTTGCCGTTATGGGTGAACCAATAGTTCATCGTAACAGGATTTGAATACTGATACTGGATGTTGATCTGATAGTCGGAGGTCCCGGTGTTGGAATCCTGGCTGTAATAGACCGTCTGCTCGGTCATCTCGCGGCCGTTCGACAGATAGAAATACAGTCCACGGCCACGGCCGTCGAAATACAGATAATTGGCGTCATCGTCATCCACAGGCACGCTGTTATATTGCACAAGCGCCCAGTAGCCTCCGAGCCGGGTGTCGTTGAACGTGTCCCAGCCGTCGGGAGGACCGCCCCACCAATAATCGTCGCCGTCACACGACGTGAACGAAAATGCCGTCATGAGCAACAAAGCGAGGACACCGGGTCCTTTAAGAAATCTGTGTGTTTTCATAAGCATCAAATTTAGTGGAATCGTCCTTAGCCGCGCCGAATCGCCGGTAGCCGCGTGGAATCGTCCAGACCTTTCATTCTTACTTAAGAACAAACAACCTCCCCTCCGGTTCACCCTCTAATCTTGAATGTCGTTGATAATCCAAAATGTTAAAATCGGTTTAAATTCAAACACTCTAAAATTCCGTGAAGCAGAAAGGGAGCAGCGAGGCGACGCTCGGGAAGATAAAGACGCCGTCGAGACCATACAGAATCACCTCTATCGGGCCGTAGGCCGATTCATATTCGAGCAGAGCCTGGCGGCAGGCTCCGCAGGGGCTGATCGGCTTGCGCTGGAAACATTCCGAGGCGGCCTTCTCCTCTTCTCCGTGAAGCTTCGTCCAGGCGGCTATGGCTATTTTTCTCATCGGCATCCCCGGATATCTGGCCGAGGCATAGTAAGCGGCAGTGCGCTCGGCGCATGTGCCCGACGGATAAGCCACATTTTCCTGATTCGATCCTCCGACAATCTCGCCGTTCTCCATGCGGATCGCCGCCCCGACATGAAATTTCGAATATGGCGCGTAGGAACCAAGCGCCATCCGCTTCGCCGTCTCCACAAGCTCGCGGTCTTCGGAATCAAGCTCCAGAAACGCGCATTCCTTTATCTTTATCTCTATAATTTTCTCTTTCATGATCTTTATTTAATTTATTCCTTCGGAATAATTCACTATTATTCGCTAAATTAATAAATTTACCTGAAAAATATATATTTTTGCACTCCGAATCATTCACCTACCTGAAATTGCATGAATCTGCTTAAAGTCACATTGATTTCCTCGGTTATCCTGTCGGTTGCAACAGGGGGATCTGCCAAAGAGGATCCCTATCAGAAATATATCGACACATATTCGGCCATGGCCATCGAGCAGCAGAACGCCCACGGCATCCCGGCCTCCATCACTCTGGCGCAGGGACTTCTCGAAAGTGCCGCAGGCCGCTCGACGCTCGCCACAAAAGGAAACAACCATTTCGGCATCAAATGCCATTCCGAATGGGAGGGCGACACGCTTCTGCGCAACGATGACGCGGCAAACGAATGCTTCCGCGTCTATGCCACGGCCGCCGAAAGCTTCGACGATCACTCGCGGTTCCTGCTGCGCAAAAGATATTCACGTCTCTTCGACCTCGACCCCTCCGACTACGCGGCCTGGGCAAAAGGCCTGCGCTCCTGCGGCTACGCCACCGACCCCAACTACGCCACCCGCCTCATAACCATCATCGAGCGCTACTCCCTCTATCTCTATGACTCCGAAGCCGGACGACGCGCCGAAGAAGGCGCCGGCTTCATCCACAGCATGCTCCTCGCCACCCATCCTGTGCGCCGTTCGCGCGGCCTGCACTGCGTTATCGCCGCTCCCGGCGACACCTACGCCTCGATCGCCAAAGAATTAGGCATCGACAAGAAGAAGCTGATGAAATATAACGATGCCGAGAAAGACGGAGAAATAAAGCCCTGGGAAGAGGTCTATCTCGAGGAGAAACGCACCGAGGCCCCGGAGGGAATCTCGCGCGCCGTGATCGGCGACGGCGAGTCGGTCCACTCGATAGCGCAACGCTACGGCATGAAGCTCGCCGCCGTGATGGCCCTCAATCCGAAGGCCAAAGACCGCCCCGGCACCACGCTGCGCCTCCGCTGATCAGCCATGAAACCGGATCTTCCCCAAGGGCCGATTTCACGCAAAATTCGTTATGAAAAGCTAATAAAGCATTTAACCTTTGGAAAGTAACGAAAAAAACACTAATTTTGCAGTTGCAAAAGCAGCGAGAGCCTCGGATGCGTTCCGCGAAGGGACGGG
Organism: uncultured Muribaculaceae bacterium; assembly: GCA_910583775.1. GTDB lineage: Bacteria > Bacteroidota > Bacteroidia > Bacteroidales > Muribaculaceae > Lepagella. Next base: position 58,882 of record CAJTYD010000007.1, read on the forward strand.
GAAGCAGGCGCTCGCCGTATCTATGCCTCTGTAGTTCAACGGATAGAATAGAAGTTTCCTAATCTCCAACGCTATCCAAGAGCCTAAAAATAGCGATTTTTA
>CAJTYD010000008.1 GCA_910583775.1 uncultured Muribaculaceae bacterium
GTCCGACTTATACCCCAAAATTCGATGTTTTCAAATTTTTGTCATGTACTTAAGGAAAACATATAAACTCATCGGTATCGGAGAATGTAGTTTTACCAACAACACCCTCCTGACTTCAGTCACCTTCCCCAATACGGTAACTGAAATAGGAGCAAGTGCCTTTGAAAAGTGCGACCAACTTGAAGAGGTGACACTTCCTCCGTCGCTTGAGTATATAGGAGACCAGGCCTTCTACAATACTTCCAGTCTAAAGATAAATATTCCACGTGCTGTGAAGGAAATAGGGGCCTTCGCTTTCCGGGGCAACACAACCATAACCACTCCTGACATAACCCTCCGAGCATCAAAGATAGGAAACGGAGCTTTCTATAATTGCAGCGGTCTTCAGAGAGTAAATATAAATGGAGCAATTGAAGAACTCGGCAAAGAGGCCTTTAAGAATTGTCAGGATCTTAAAACATTCATTATCAAAGATTCCACTCCAATTCCGGATGGTCTTCTATCAGGATGTAAATCACTTGAAACAGTCACCCTCTATTTTACCGATAAAATCGGAAATGGAGCTTTTTCCGACTGCTCCAGTCTAAAAGAAATCTCGCTTCCGGACGCTCTCTCCGAAATCGGTAACAGTGCGTTTATCGGCTGTTCCTCGCTTACTAAAATAAATTTCCCGCCCGCACTCTCTTTCATTTCGAACAAAGCGTTCTCCTATACAGGATTACCTTCCGTCACAATTCCGGCAACAGTTGACTCAATCGGCACAGAGGCGTTCGCCTACTGCCCAAACCTGGATAAAATCTCTATCTGCAATGGAGTGAAATCAATAGGACAAGCAGCCTTCATTACATCGAAGATTTCGGAAATAGCCTTACCCCCGAGCGTGGAAACAATAGGCGGCTATGCCTTTGCAGGTAACACCAATCTTAAATCGGTAATCATGGGATATGGGATCAAATCCATCGGACAGAAAGCATTCGATGAATCGCCGGTTTCCTATATCGCAATAACCGCCCAGACACCGCCCGCGTTATCCGATGACGCGTTCTCCGATTATTCGGCAAATCTTTATCTTCAGGATCCGGGCGACAATTCAACAATCGACGCCTATCACAACGCAGGCTCTTGCTGGGGGCGTTTTGAAAGCTCAGCCCTGACTGTTCCCGAAAAAATCGAGGGAAACATTGAAAACATACCACCCAAAGCCGGAGAAAACGTACAACTCTCCGTTTCATTCTCTCCCGAAAACACTTCTCTCAAAAATATTCTCTGGAATTCTACAAACATCAAAGTAGCCGCTGTAAATGAAGCAGGTCTTGTCAGCGTATTTACCGCTTGCGGCAGTTGCGAGATAATTGCAGAGACATTTTATTATAACGGTCCGAAAGCGACTTTCCCTCTTTCAGTCACACAGACCGACATAAAACCTACCGGGATAACATTCAGCAGAAAATTCGCAGATATCACAGAAGGGAATAGCATCCAGACTAATGTCATAATAACACCGGAGAATGCCTTCGATAAAAGCATTACATGGAAATCGAACGACACAAATATCGCTACGGTAAGCGACCAAGGTCTCGTAACCGGAGTGAAGGAAGGTGAAACCTCCATAATAGCCAGGACAGTCAACGGGTTGGAGGCTTCTTTCAAGATAACCGTAAAGAAAGAACATATTTTCAGTTATGAATATAACGGAGACACAGTAAATTACGTTGTTATCAGCGAAGACGCACGCACATGCATCACTGCTCCGGGCACCATAAAGAAAGCAGCCAATATAATGGAAGGAGGAATAAGCCTTCCGCAGGCGCCGAAAGACGGAGATGAATCTTATACTCTTATCGGTATCGGAGATTTCAGCTTCGGTGGTGTTACCAACATCTTAATGCCAAATACCGTAAAAGAGATCGGGAAAGGTGCATTTTATTTCAGCACAGAACTTCATAGTATAGAAATGTCAACATCTCTAAACAAGATAGGTGAAAGAGCTTTCTATCTCTGCAGTTATCTTGGACAGACACAGCTTCCTTCTTCGCTGACCCATATCGGCGACCAGGCTTTTTACGGCTGTAATTATTTAGTAGTCAACATCCCCCGTGGACTTAAAGAAATCGGACGAGCAGCCTTTCAAAGAATCGATCATATCAATACCCCCGACATTACCCTGAATGCCACTCTTATTGGAGACGGAGCGTTTTCAGGTTGCAGAGGGCTGGAGGCAGTGACACTGAGAGCTCCTCTTGACTCGCTTGGCAATGGAGTCTTCTCCTATTGTCCAGACCTTTTAAGAGCCACTATCGAAGGCAACATCAGAGAACTTCCGAATAATACTTTCTCAGGCTGCGCAAATCTTGAGAGCGTGGCAATTAATTCGAGAATACTGAAAATCGGGATCAGTGCTTTCGAAAGTTGTCCGGCACTGAAAAGGCTTAAGATTCCCACGTCAATTACAGAAATCGGCATAAGAGCCTTCATCAATTGCAAGAGTCTGACTAAGGTGGGAATCTCCAATTCTATCACAACAATCGGTAATATGGCTTTCGCCGCCTGTTCCGGCCTTACCTCCCTCAATTTTGGAACAGGAGTGAAAACGATAGGGGAATACGCATTCGCAGACACACAACTTTCTGAAATTGTCATTCCTCCCAGCGTAGAGACCATCGGCAGTTCAGCATTCCTCAATGTTGAAAGTCTGAAGACTATCGTCATGGGGCAGAATGTAAGATCTATCGGAGAAAAAGCTTTCAGCGGCACAAATCCGACATCAGTAAGCATTACTGCCCAGACACCACCGACTGCACCGGATGATGTGTTCAGCGACTATTCCGGACAACTGAATCTCCAGGATCCCGGAAACAATTCCGTAATAGAAGCCTATAGAAACGCCCCCGCATGCTGGAAAAATTTCAAGATAGAGCCTCTAATAACTCCTGAAAAGATCGAAGGAAATATAGACAACATAGCGGCGCAGCCCGGAGAAAGCGTGCAGCTTGAAGCAAAAGTCTATCCGGAGAATGTGACCCTCAAGGAAGTGTTCTGGCGTTCGACCAATCCGGATATCGCCACTGTTGACAATAACGGAACAGTCACGATTGTAGCAGAAAATAAAGTGGAGACACGCGCTCTCATAAGCTGCGACATCATAGCCGAAACCCTTTACGCCAACGGGCCGGTAGCTACCATTCCTGTCACAGTGACAATTCCCGATGTCGAAGCCACCGGAATCACTATTAACACAACGGTCGCCAATCTGAAGAAAGACGAGACTCTCAAACTTGAGGTGAGCATCCTTCCCGGCAATTCAACAGACAAGTCAGTTACATGGAGCTCAAGCGATCCTGATGTCGCCACTGTAGATGATATGGGGGTCGTGACCGCAGTGAATTCGGGAATGACAACTATTACAGCCGAGACCTCCAACGGACTTTCCGCAGTATGCAAGGTATTCGTTGAAGTGAAATCCGGAATAGACAACATTGACGGGAACTCAGGAATAAACGTCACTGTCCGCAACGGAGTCATATTCATAGAAGCTCCGAATGGCACTCAGACGGAAGTTTATTCCCGGGCAGGGACACGGATAGCAAAGACCAGTGAGAACACCATCGGAAATCTCGATCATGGCTTGTATATCGTTCGGGTCAACGGCAAATCATTCAAAGTCATATTGTAATAAGTATCTGCAAGAAAGACATTATAAAAAACTAATAAAGAGAGAGGCGAAATCGCAACGATTCCGCCTCTCTTTATTATCTTTTATCCTTTTATCTTTCGAGGCGACGGACGATGCGGTAGAAGATGAGGGTGGCGAGGACGGAGGCCACGAGCAGGGCGACGTCGAAGCTGTAGTAGACGCCAACGTTACCCCAGTCGAAAACTTTCGCAAAGAGATATAGCACCGGAAGGCCGATAACGATATAAGTGCACACGGAGATGAAGAGCAGCGGCTTCACCTTCGAGGTGCCGCGGATGGCGTTGCAATAGGTGAGCTGGATGGCGTCGACATACTGGTATACCACAAGCGGAACGATGAGGTTCATGGCCGATGCAATCACACCGGCGTCGGAAGTGAAGCAGCCCACAAGCCAATGGCCCGCAAGCAGGAATACCAGGGAGGCGAACGTGCTGAGAAGCAGGTTAAGGTGCAGCCCGGCAAACGCGATGCGACGCACTCCCCGCCAGTCGCTCTGTCCCGTATAGTTCGCCACACGGATCGAGGCTGCGGTTCCGAAACTGATATAGGTCATGAAACCGAGCTGGGCGATGGTGTTGACAACCTGGAAGGCCGCCAACTGAATCTTGCCGAACCAGCCGCTGACAATCGCGCCGAACGACCACAACAGACACTCCACGCCGCTCTGGATCATGACCGGATAGGAGGTTGTCCATATTCTGCGGCGCAACGCGCCGAGACTGTCCTTGCTGCGGAATCCGGCGGTATAGGGGCGATAACGGCGGCGCGAAAAGAAAAAAAGCACTATTCCGAAAGCCGCCGCATATCGCGAGACAAGCGTGCTCCAGCCCGCACCGGCAAGCCCCATCTCCGGCATTCCGCAATGACCGAAGATCAGAAGCCAGTTGCCGCAGATGTTAAGCACGTTGGCACCAAGAATCATCCACATAGGCATCTGCGTGTCGTTGAACCCGTTGCAGGTCTGCTGGAAAGTGTTGAACACCGACATCGGCAACATAGTGAACAGAACAATCAGGTAATATTCCCTGATAAGCGGCAGAAGCTCCTCGGGCTGTCCGAAACGGTCGAGAAAGAAATAGAGCACGCCCATAATCACAGTGAAACCCACCGAGACCGCCACATTTACCTGGACGCCTCCGTGAAGCGTCTTTCCCGCTTCCTCGAGCTCTCCGCGTCCGAACAGCGCGCCGACGAGCGGAGTCAGCCCTTGCGCGAAGCCGATCTGCATGACCACGGCGATCACGAAAAGGCTGTTGACGAAGGCCGCCGCGGCCAGCTCCTCGACGCCATAGGCACCCACCATCATAGTGTCGGCAAAGCTGACGACGATCACGCCGAGCTGCGTGACGAGCACCGGAAGACCCAGACGCAAAAGAATGCCGTATTCCTCCTTATATTTATTCCTGATATTGATCTTTGACGAAACCTTGTCCAGCATAAAGATTATACGATTTGTCTTTTTTTATTTACGATAACTGATAAACCGCAGCTTTCGAAATGTGCAAAATTACAAAAATAAACAAAAATAGCCTAATTTTGTATTATTACTAAGAAAGGGCGTATCCGGAAGGGATATATTCGACACAAAACCGGAGTTTCAGTCCAATAAATAAAACGGAAAAAGTCAGTACCCCCCGGGCCCAGGTATAATCCAAAATCTCACAAGCTGCATGATACCTATAGTTAAAATAACGCTTTCGATGGCTATGCTTGTCTGCGCCGGCACGGCATACGCCCAGACTTACACTCTTGATTCATGCCGCAACCTGGCGATCCACAACAACAAGACGATCCGGCTTGCGGAAGAAGGGATCAAAGGGGCCGGCTACGAGCGCAAGGCTGCCAAAGCCGCCTATCTTCCCGGCATCGATTTCGCAGGCACCTACATGTATAACCAGAAGGTCATAAGCCTTTTGGGTGAAGACGCCAAACTGCCCACAATGTCGTTCGACCCTTCGAGCCAGACTTTCAAATATAACATTCTCACCGATCCTAACGGAACACCCATAAAAGATCCCTCCACAGGGGGCTACATCCCGACGGAGGTAGCCGTGATTCCCAAAGAAGCGATGAGTTACGATGTGCACAACGTCTTCGCGGGCGCGTTCACCCTTACCCAGCCCATATATATGGGGGGCACAATACGCGCCCTGAATGAAATCACCAAATATGCCGAGAAGGCTGCCGTGGCCGCGCGAAACAGCGTGGTACAGGATGTGATCTACGGAGTAGACCAGGCATACTGGACGGTAGTATCGCTGAAATCAAAGAAGAAACTCGCCGAAAGCTTCGTGACGCTTGTCGACACTCTGCGCTATAACGTAAACGCAATGCTTGAGGCAGGCGTCGCCACCCGGTCGGATCTTCTGACGGTAGACGTCAAGCTCAACGAGGCCAGGATAATGCTCACAAAAGTCGACAACGGGCTTACTCTGGCGCGCATGGCGCTCGCCCAGGTCTGCGGGCTTCCAGTCCAGAGCGAAATGCACCTCGCAGATGAAGATTACAAGAGCAACCCTGCAACCGGCGCCTCGCTCAACTATAACATCAACGACGTCTTCGCACGCCGTCAGGACCTCGAGGCAATCCGACAGGGCATCTCGGTGCTAAAGAACCGTGAGAAAATCGCACTCGGAACGATGCTTCCGAAAGTGGCACTCGTCGGAGCCTACTCCTTCTCCAACCCCAATGTTGTCAACGGATTCAGCAAAAGCTTCGCCGGAGGCTTCAGCGTCGGGGCGACCGTAGCCATCCCGATCTGGCACTGGGGCGGCAAATACAACCACTACCGCGCCACGAAATCTGCCACCAACGCACAGCGCCTTCTGCTCGAAGACCTCGAAGAGAAGGTGGAGCTACAGGTGAATCAGGCAAAGTTCAGCTATCAGGAGGCATTCAAGACCTACGACATGACCGTGGCAAACATGAAAAGCGCCGAAGAGAATCTGCGCTCGGCCCAATTAGGATATAAAGAGGGCGTACTTACCACCGATGACGTGATCGCCGCCCAGACAGCCTGGCTTCAGGCAAACTCAGAGAAGATCGACGCTGAGATAGGCATTCACCTCTGCGACGTCTACCTCTCCAAAGTGCTCGGAAACCTCAATTATTGAAAACCGACAATACACAAAAATACAGATTCCACATAATAAAAAGAGAAAACAGAAACTACAAACGACTATAAAAACCGAGATATATGGCATCTTCAGCAAATAATACCAACTCCGCCGGCCAGCCGACAGGAGCACAGGATCCGGAAGCAGTCACCAGAAAAGACCGTCTTCTGATTTCAACCATCATCGTCGTTCTATTCATCGTAGCCATTCTCGCGGTGGTAGGATTCCTTTGCATCAAGCCGGAGCCCGACACCGTTCAGGGACAGGGAGAGGCTACCGAGATCCGTATCTCCGGCAAGCTGCCGGGCCGCGTGGCCGAGATATATGTCGAGGAGGGCCAGCACGTGAAGGCCGGCGACACCCTCGTACGCATCAACTCAGCTCTTGTCGACGCCCGCATGGAGCAGGCCAAGGCGATGGAGAGCGTGGCCCAGGCTACCAACCGCAAGGTCGACGCAGGCACCCGCTCGCAGATAATCGAGGGAGCGCGTGATCTTCTCAACCAGGCCACCGCCGCCTCCGGCATAGCCCAGAAGACATACGAGCGAATGCAGTCGCTGTTTGAAAAGGGGGTCATAAGCGAGCAGAAACGCGATGAGGCCAAAGCCGCCTTCGAGGCAGCCAAAGCCGGAGAATCAGCCGCCAGAAGTCAGTATAACCTGGCTAAATCCGGCGCCCAGAAAGAGGATAAAGAGGCCTCTTCCGCCATGGTGACAGCCGCTCAAAGCGGCGTCAAGGAGGTAAACGCACTGCTTGAAGACCAGTATCTGGTCGCTCCCTGCGACGGCGAGATAACCGTGATATATCCCAATGTAAGCGAGCTTGTGGCTACCGGCGCACCCATCATGACGCTCCAGAAAGATGACCACTGGGCTGTCTTCAACGTCAGGGAGACTCTTCTGAAAGACATCAGGACCGGCAGCGTGCTCAAAGTCAAGATTCCGGCCCTCGACAAGGAGACGGAAATGAAAGTGTTCTATATCAAGGACCTCGGCACTTACGCCAACTGGCAGGCAACTAAGGCAACCGGAGACTACGACGCCCGTACCTTCCAGATAAAGGCACGCCCGGAAAAACCGATCGAGAATTTTCGCCCCGGAATGTCGGTGATATACCTCGGCGTAAAGAAATAAGAGAATGGCAAGATGTTGAATAATTCCGAGAACATAGGGAAACTGCCTGCTTCGCTCAATGGCCTGACCGGAGTAAGGGCCATTATGCTCAGAAGTCTCATCCAGATCGTGAGGCGTCCGATCTATTGGTTCGGATTCTTCCTCATGCCTCTGTTCATGTTTCTTTTCATCACTTCGATGCTCAGCAAGGGACTGCCAACCCGGATACCTTCGTCGATTATAGACAAAGACGGCACTTCCCTTTCCAGAGAAATCACCCAGTCGCTCGGAGGGATGCAGATGGTCGACCTCAAATACACCTCCAACAGTTTTACGGAGGCCCGACATCTTATGCAGGAAGGGAAGATCTACGGTTTCTTTCTGATTCCGGAGAATTTTGAGTCAGATCTTCTGGCAGGGCGCAAGCCGGCGATCACCTTCTACACCAACATGACCTATTTCGTGCCGGGCACGATGCTCTTCAAGAGTTTCAAGTCTACCGCCGTCTTCGCAAAGGCTGGAATAGCGATGAACATCGTGCAGACCGCCGGCGCAAACGCCGAGTCTCTGGCGCCGCTTCTGCAGCCGATCAACATACAGGGACGCGGAATCGGCAATCCGACACTGAACTATGCCGTATATCTCGGAAACTCATTCATTCCCTGCACCCTGCAGCTGATGATTCTTCTGATGACCTGTTTCAGTCTTGGTCAGGAAATGAAATATCACACCTCCCGCCGACTTATGAACATGGCCGGAGGCTCCATCGTAAAGGCTCTCTTCGGCAAACTGCTTCCACAGACAGTGATATGGATGGTGATTGCCTTTTTCATGACCTCATGGCTTTACCGTTACAATCATTTCCCGATGAACGGCTCATGGTTCTGGATGCTCCTGTCGGAATTCATGTTCGTCCTTGCCTGCCAGGGCTTCGCGGTGTTCATCATCAGCGTTCTGCCCAACCTGCGGCTGTCGCTATCGGTGAGTGCGCTGCTCGGTATCCTCTCCTTCTCGATCGCCGCATTCTCCTTCCCGGTGGAAAGCATGTACGGAGGGATGGCGATATTCAGCTATATTGTTCCGATAAGATATAACTTCCTTATTTATATCGACCAGGCGCTCAATGGAATTCATATCTACTATTCAAGGATATGGTTCGTGGCATACATAATCTTCATGCTCCTGCCGTTCACAATGCTGTGGCGACTGAAGAAAGAGATGGAAAACCCGGTATATGTTCCGTGATATCGCGGCGTTTCAAAAAACAAGAAAAACAAATAAGTAGTTGATAAAAAATAATGAACATATAAACCGAAGATATTTTTGAGGCGATTGGGTTGCGGAAGGAGGGAGCATATTAATATATGCGACTGACTGACAAGACCCAAGCGGCCAAAAATCGCCATAAGCGAGAGCAAAATCAAACTCGTTTGATAATGCCGAGCGACAGGCGATTGCCTGGAAGGAAAGATCAAGTTTTATAGTTCAAGATATCATCTACTCATATATCGATTAATTTTTAGAAACTACTTAATCATGGCTTCGATAAAAAAAGCAATAAGAAATTACTTCACGGTTTACTGCCGCGAGTTCAAGCTGATTATCCATGATGCGGGTATTCTGCTTTTCTTCGCGTTTCTGCCTCTTGTCTACCCCATCATATACTCCCTTATCTACAATCCGGAGCTTGTGAAGGAGGTGCCGGTGGTGGTGGTAGACAACGACCGCACCGCGATAAGCCGCGAGCTTATACGGAATTTCGATGCCTGTGACGAAGCGCACGTGATAGGCTACGCTGCCGATCTCAACGAGGCCCGACACGCCATGAACAGTCACAAATGTTTCGCCATTTTCGAGATTCCGGAAGGATTCGGAAAGAAAATAGGACGTGACGAGACGGCCAACGCCGTCCTTTACAGCGACATGAGCCTTCTCCTCAGATACCGCGGCTTTTTAGTGGCCACAACCGATATCATGACCTCCATGGGGAGCGAACTGCTCACCAAAAAGATCAACGAGATAGTGCCCCTTGCCGAAACGATTGCCGTAGGCGATCCTCTGCCCATCGACTATGTGCCCATGGGCAACATCCGCAACGGCTTCGACTCCTTCATCATGCCGGGAGTGCTGATCCTGATAGTACACCAGCTGATCGTGCTGGCCGTCGGAATGGCCGGAGGCGCCAAGCGGGAGAATCCGCGGCTTGTAGGGTATGTTGCCGACAACGAAGGCAAATCGGTGCTCGGCACCATGATAGCACAGACACTCGCCTACTTCACTCTTCTTATCGTGCCCATAATCTTCATGATCCATTATGTGCCTCTCATATTCAAGTTCCCGATGGCGGGCGATACATGGCAGATACTGATGTTCCTTCTTCCGATGATAATAGCATGCTTCGGAGTGGGGTTCGCCTTCCAGTCGGTGGTTACGGAACGGGAATCGGTATTTGTGCTCTGGGTCGTGACATCGCTTATTTTCCTTCTTCTTTCCGGTCTGATCTGGCCGCGCTACGATATGTGGCCCGTATGGCGCGCCTTCAGCGCTATCTGCCCGTCGACCTGGGGCGTGGAAGGGTTTATAAAAATGAATGCCAACGGCGCCTCGCTTTCGCAGGTGAGCGACTGTTACATCAATCTATGGATTCTCGCCGTGGCCTGGTGGATTGTCGGATGGATGGCCCGCAAATGGGTGATCCGCCCTGCCGTGGCCCGCAGATACGGCCTCTCGCCAAAGCAGATAAAAGAAAGCACCCCCGAGAATATCTGATATTTTTGACCTCAGATATACTCCGTATCGGTTTTTTCATTAATTTTGCAATTAATGAAAGAATTAATCAGATTCATAAGGCGATTCGCCGCCCCCTATAAATGGAATATCGTGGTCAGCGTGTTTTTCAACCTGCTGACCGCGTTTTTCACATTATTCTCCTTTGCCTTCATCATTCCGATTCTCCAGATGCTGTTCGGCATCAACACGCAGCAGTATTTCTACATGGAAATCGGAGAGGCCGGTCTGAAAGATGTTCTCGTAAACAATTTCTACTACTACGTCGGGAAAATGATCTCCACCGAGGGGCCGTCGCTGACGCTCCTTTTCTTAGGAATGATCCTGACGGTGATGACCCTCTTCAAAGTGCTCTCGGCATACGCCAGCGAATGCGCGACTCTGCCGTTGCAGAACGGCGTCGTAAGGGATATCCGAAACGCGATGTATCGCAAGATCGTGTCGCTGCCAATCGGCTTTTTCACAAACGAGAGCAAAGGCGACATAATATCGCGAATGTCGAGCGATGTCACCGAAGTGCAGACATCGGTGATGCAGAGCCTTTACGCTCTGGTGAAATATCCCATAATGATCATCGCCTGCCTCGGGATGATGATCGCCATCAGCTGGCAGCTCACCGTTTTCGTGCTGGTGATGCTCCCGGTGATCGGCTGGGTGATGGGCACCGTAGGGCGTAAGCTGAAGACCCAGACTCTGGCCGGCCAGCAGCGGCTCGGATCCATTATGGCCAATATCGAGGAGACCATAAGCGGACTTCGGGTGGTGAAGGCATTCAATGCCGAACGCCAGATGGAGCGCAAGTTCGGCGGTGAGACCGAGGATCTCTACCGCATCCACAACAGCGTGGGCCGTCGCTACTCCTTGGCTCACCCGATGAGCGAGTTTCTCGGCACGATGGCAGTGGCCATAACACTCTGGTTCGGAGGCTCGCTGATTTTATCCGGAAAATCGTCGATCGACGCCCCGGAGTTCATCTACTATATGGTAATGTTCTACAGCCTCATCAATCCTGCCAAAGACCTTTCCAAAGTGTCATACGCCGTGCGGAAGGGTATGGGAGGCGTGCAGCGTATCGACCGTATCCTCAACGCCACCAATCCCATCCAGGATCCGCCGGCGCCCAAAGACCTTCCCGCCGACCGCCGTAAGAGCAGCATCCGGTTCCGCGACGTCAGCTTCAGCTATGACGGCGAGCGCGACGTGCTGTCGCACATCGACCTGGAAGTCCGCCCCGGAGAGACCGTGGCTATAGTCGGCCAGTCGGGTTCCGGCAAATCCACCCTCGCCGACCTCATACCGCGCTTCTACGATGTGGAAAACGGAGAAGTCGAGGTCGACGGCATAAACGTCAAAGATCTGAGAGTGAAGGATCTCCGCTCGCTTATGGGCAATGTAAACCAGGAAGCTATACTCTTCAACGATACCATCTACAACAACATAGCCTTCGGAGAGAAAGAGGCCACCCGCGAGGAGGTGATCGCCGCCGCCAAGATAGCGAACGCCCACGATTTCATCATGGAGACCGAGCAGGGTTACGATACAGTTGTCGGCGACCGCGGATGCCGTCTGTCGGGAGGTCAGCGACAGCGCATAAGCATCGCCAGGGCAATCCTGAAGAACCCATCCATACTCATCCTCGACGAAGCGACCTCGGCGCTCGACACCGAAAGCGAACGCCTTGTGCAGGAAGCCCTGGAGAAACTGATGAAAGACCGCACTACGGTTGTGATCGCCCATCGACTCTCCACCATCGTGAACGCCGACAAGATATGCGTGCTTCACGAAGGAAGGATCGTCGAGCAGGGTACACATTCCGAGCTCATCGAACTCGGAGGCATATACCGCCGTCTTGTCGAGATGCAGCAGGTTTAATAGCAATAGAAAAACAATTGATTATGAAAAATATAGTTGTCCTTACATCGATTGAGTCGCCGGCTCTGAAAAATCTTGTCGATACCTTCAATTCCGGCGAACGGTTCAAGGTTACCCTGCTTGCCACCGACCGCGAGAACTGCTCGTCGCTTGCCGAGGCGCAGGAGCTCGGCCTCGAGACCCTGACAATTCCGCGCGAAGAATGGCGCGACGCCCCCATGCAGGTGATAGAGACCCTCAAGGGAAAGGATGTCGAGATCATCGTTCTCGACAGGTTTCTCCCTCTGCTCGACGAGAAATTCACCAAGGCCTTTCCCGGCAAGATCATAGACATCGAGGAATGCGCTCCCGAAGAGGCGCCGCGCAAAGTGACCAAGTTCCTGACCGACACGCATTCGGTAGACCGTCAGTGGGCCGATGTGCTGGGTCTTGAGTATGACGCCGAGAGAGTCGAGCAGGCTGCTCAGGCGATGACGCCGCCGGCGATGCCGCAGGATGCCGCCGCTCAGCAGGCGCCCTTCGAGCCTCACCGGCCGGAGCCTTTCCGTCAACCCGAGGGACAACAGTTTCAGCAACCCGTCCAGCAGCCGCAGCCTTACGGACAGCCATATCAGCAGCCTGTCGCTCCGCAGCCGCAGAATTTCCGCAGCGACGGCCAGGTTGAGCCTATGCCGCCTACATATCTTCTCTGGTCGATCCTCGCCACGATACTCTGCTGCTTCATTCCAGGCATAATCGCCATAATCTTCAGTTCGATGGTGAGCTCGAAGTATTACGCCCGCGATTACGAGGGCGCGCGCCGCGCCTCCAGAATGGCTGAATACTGGATCATCGCCTCGATCGTGCTCGGGGTCGTGGCTGCTCCGTTCTATTTCCTGATGTTCATGTGATGAACCGCCCGCTTCTGATAGGCTCGGTGATAGGGATTATCGCAATATGTGCGATATATTACCTTATCGATCCCGGGCAAACTGCCTGGGCGCTCAAATGCCCCTTCAAGATGATGACGGGCTGGGACTGTCCCGGCTGCGGAAGCCAGAGGATGATTCACGCGCTTCTTCACGGCGAGTTTGCCGAAGCCTGGCACCACAACGCCTTCCTGATGGCCTCGATTCCGTTGCTAATTCCGATGGGATACGCCGAGGCCACACGCCATAAGCATCCCCGTCTCTACATGCGGATCCACTCCGTAACAAACATCGTCATCTTCTCCGTCGCCATCCTCGCCTGGTTCCTCTTCCGCAACCTCTTCCTCTAACAAATAAAAAACAATACCTCGATATTCTTTGTTACTCTTTAAAAGAGTTTTAGAGTGTGTCTGAATTTAAACCGATTTTAACTTTTGGAGAATGTAACGGAAATTCTTGAAATCATTACAGATAATCTTTTTGGTGATTTAAGCCAAGTTTCGGCAGTCGAAAACGAGAGTTTTTTCCTTTCTCAACTTGCTTAAATCCCTCAAAAATCTCTATCTGTATTAATTTCATTAAATCCAGACACACTCTTAAAGGAAATATAACACATTAAAAATTTGCAATCTAATCAAAAATATTATAACTTTACAAAATAAATCAAACTCATATATCAATGACTCGTAATATCACCATAAAAAATCCCTCTCAAAAGATGATACAAGTCTTCGATTCATTGAGAGAAAAAAAACAGCAACAGATAAAAGAGTTGTCTGAAAAAAAGGAATGTACATTTACTATAATAGTGTAAAATATACGTTTAATACAGCAGTGTAAATGGATATATCTTTTGATATAATAGATGGTAAAAAGGGCGACCAATTAAGGATCGCCCTTTCATATTATGATTCAGAGATTTTAAGCCATTTTTCCTCTGATCTTCTAACACTGACCCTCGTATTTTACGATGTTACATTAGTACGTGAATCCGGGAAAGGATATGTTGGATATAAAATGTTGTATGCAGTTTCTGAAACACTGGCTAAATTTATGAATGAAAATGAAGATGCCATATTATGTTTTTACTGCGATGCAATGACAGATCTAAAGAGAAATCATGCAGCCATCTCTCCACAAGAATATAGAAGCAGGCTTTTTTCTCGAATGTTTGATAAATTCACTAAAGATCATCAGATAAATAAATATACAAATCATAGTGTCAGAATTGAGGTTGATGACAATCCTTTAAATTCTCAATTTGCTCATTTTATATGCAGGAAAGAGCATGAGTCTGCAGTAGAAAAAATTGAAACGATTTTAAAGGATATTGATAAATAACCCATTTTAAAATTTATACGGTTTCAACCTGACAAACTTACATTATTTGTGAATTAACCTATAATTACAGTAATGACTATGCGACCGATATTCATAATAGGGTATATGGCGAGCGGGAAGACGACATTCGGAAGAGCGCTGGCCCGCGAGCTGAAGAGGGAGTTCTTCGACCTTGACTTCTACATCGAGCAGCGTTTCCGCAAGACCATCCGCGAGATCTTCGCCGAAAAAGGAGAAGACGGATTCCGGCAGATCGAAAGAGACATGCTCCGGGAAGTGGGCGAATTCGATAACGCCATTATCTCCTGCGGCGGCGGAACGCCCTGCTTTTTCGACAACATGGATTTCATGCGCGAACGGGGTTTCACCGTGCGCCTCGCCACTCCGGCCGAGCGTATCGTGGAACGGCTTGTGAGAAACAACTCGAAGCGACCGCTTATGGCCGGAAAAAGCCGCGAGGAGATCGAGAAGACAGTGGCAGAAGGCCTCGCCGCCCGCGAGCCATTCTATTCGAAGGCCGAGATCAGCTTCTGTGGTTCGCGCCTCGAAGACAAGTCGCAGATCTCGCGCACGATCCGAGAATTCATAGCCCGTTATCCCGACTGCGCCCGCTGATCAAAGAAAGCCCGTAAAAAAAAAGTCTTCAACCCTCAAAAAATGTTAACGAGGACGGTTCAAGAGTCTGTTCCTTAAAAAATCGATACAATTTACTGAAGCTTGATTTTGCAGATTGGATTATTAATACTAAATTAGCAAGAGTATTTATACCATTTACTCGGGGGAACCGGGGCAGTTAAACTAAAACAGCTATGACAAGTCACAAAAAAGAGAATGAGCCTGACGTGAAAGAGATGGTCGAAGTTATCGAGACCGAAGGCTCATCCATTCAGATAGGAATCTTAGGGAATTATCCCGACAGTTCGGAAACGCGCATGCTCCTCACCCCCGAAGCGTGCGGAATGCTTACCTCCGCCGGCCTCGGAGTCTGCATCGAGGAGGGCGCCGGCACCGACATCAGCTTCACGGACGCACGTTACGCCGAATACGGCGCCAAAGTCGTGAGCCGAGACGAAGCTCTCAAGGCGCCCATCGTGCTCTCATACACTGCCTTGAAAGCCAAGGATGTTAAGAAAATGACAAAAGGAGCATGTCTGCTCTGCATGATGGACTCCCTGCTTTTCGACGCGGCCACAATCAAGGCTCTTCTCTCACAGCATATCACCACGGGATGTTTCGACAACATGATCAGCCATAACGACGAGCCGGTGTTCGCCAACATCATCGACGAGATCGACGGCCGGACGGCGATCATGTATGCCGAGGAGGCCCTCTCCTATCTCGGAGGCGGCAAGGGCGTGCTTCTCGCCGGAGTGGCCGGAATCAATCCCTGCGAGATCCTGATGATCGGCATCGGCAACGAAATGCTCGCCGCAGCAAAGGCCGCCGTGGCCGTAGGCGCCAGAGTGACGCTGATGGACAACGACATCTCCACCCTCCAGGTGGCCAAGGATATCGTCGGTCCGGCCGTAGACACCGTCTCGATCCATCCCCGAGTGCTCTATAACAAAGTGAAGACCGCCGACGTGATCATCACAAGCACCACCACACGCCCCTTCGAATTCCCGCGCAATCTATCGGCGGCGATGAAGGAAAACGTATATGTGCTCGACTTAAACGAGACGCACCCGTCGGTTTCGGTGCCCCGCACCGTGGCGATGGCGATGTCGAACGCATTGGTGAACTTCTTCGACGAAATGGCCATCAAGAACGGCATCGAGGGCATGATCGCCACAACTCCCGGAGTGCAGTATGGAATAATAACCTATCACGGAAAACTGGTCGATAAACTCATCGGCAGCTATCTCTCGATGCCGAGCGTCGACATCTCCGTGATGATCTCCGCCGCCAACTAACCGACCTGCGTATGGACGAGAGACCAAGTCTCCTGCATATCATTCCTTCAAACAAATGGGGCGGCGTCCAGACGTACGCATACGATATATGCCGGCATTACCACGACCGGGGCTGGAACGTGGCGGCGCTCACGCGCAACGCCGTCAACATCGATTCCCGTTTCTCTGAGACAGGCATCCGCCTCCTCCACGCCCCCGTGGGAGGTTTTTTCGACATCAACTCGATCCTGACGCTCGCCCGCGAGCTCAAGAAAACGCCGCAGGGGAAATGTACCGTCCACGTGCACCGCTACCGCGACGCCTTCACCGCGCTCCTGGCCAAAAGGATAGCGAGACGTCACGACATACGCATCGTCTCGACGCGCCACAACGTGCGCCACGGCCGAAACACCTTCTTCTTCCGGAAGATGTATGGTATGGTGGACGCGCATATCTTCGTATCACGTCTTGCCTACGACCGGTTCATCAACGGATTCCCCCCGGTAAAACTACCCGAAGGACGAAGCTTTATCCTTCACAACAGCCTCAACATCGTCAACGAACAGAAGACTTTTCCGCAAGGTCCCGTTATAGTCATGTTTTTAGGCCCCGTGGTAGCCGGGAAGGGACTTGAGACACTGATCGACGCGATGGTGAAACTACGCGACCTTAAGGCAAGGCTCCGAATCTATGGCTCCGGCAATCCCGATTTTGTAGACAGTATGCGGCGCCGAGCCATAAACAGAGGAGTGATGGACAGCATAGACTGGAATCTACGTCTTCCCGGACCCTGGGCCGACACCTGCGCTTCCGACTGTCACATCGGAGTGGTGCCCTCGGTTGAAATGGAAGCCTGCGGTATGGCCAACATCCGTTTCATGGCCGCCGGACGTCCGCAGGTCACTACCGGGATCGGAGCCCAGACCGAATATCTCGAAGAAGACAAAACCGCTCTGTTCGTACCTCCCGCCGACGCAGGCGCCCTCGCCGACGCAATCCGCCGACTCGCCTCCGACCAGGCACTGCGCGAGAGAATGGGACTACAGGCTCTCAAGGATTATTCCGAACGGCTCTCCTGGAAACACTTCACTGACGAACTTGACAAAATCTACAATATTGACCCAATAACTCTCTCCGGAAACCGACAAAGAAAATGAAAAAAGCACTAATAACCGGAGTCACCGGCCAGGACGGTTCCTATCTTGTCGAACTCCTGATATCAAAAGGATATGACGTTCACGGCACGATCCGCCGCAGTTCCACCGACTTCCGCGAACGCATCGCCCATCTCGAGGGCCATCCCCGCTTCCACCTCCACTACGCCGATATGGCCGATTCGATGAGCCTGCTGAAGGTAGTGATGACCGTAAAGCCCGACGAGATCTACAATCTTGCGGCCCAGAGCCATGTGCAGGTATCGTTCGATGTGCCCGAATATACGGCCAACACCGACGCCACCGGAGTTATCCGCGTGCTCGAGGCCGTGCGTCAGGCCGGCCTTGCCTCCACCTGCCGCATCTATCAGGCCTCGACCTCCGAGCTCTACGGCAAGGTCGAGAAGATGCCTCAGAACGAAGACACCCCTTTCCATCCCTACAGTCCGTACGCCGTCGCAAAGCTCTACGGCTTCTGGATCATCAAGGAATATCGAGAGGCATACGACATGTATTGCTGCTCGGGCATTCTCTTTAACCATGAGTCGGAACGCCGCGGCGAGACTTTCGTGACCCGCAAGATCACGCTCGCCGCCGCCCGCATTGCCCAGGGGAAACAGGAGAAGCTATACTTAGGCAACCTCTCGTCGCTGCGCGACTGGGGTTACGCCCCCGACTATGTGGAATGCATGTGGCTGATGCTCCAGCAGCAGAAGCCCGACGATTTCGTGATCGCCACCGGCGTGCAGCACTCCGTCCGGGAGTTCGCTACCCTCGCCTTCAAGGCCGTCGGAATCGACATCCGCTGGGAAGGGGAAGGCGCCGACGAAAAGGGAATCGACACCGCGACAGGCAAGGTAGTTGTCGAGGTCTCGCCCGATTTCTACCGCCCGACCGATGTGGTCAACCTGCTCGGCGACCCCTCGAAAGCCAAGGAGAAATTAGGCTGGAACCCTTCGAAGACATCCTTCGAGGAACTCGTGAGACGAATGGTGGATTCCGACATGAAGAAAGTAGCCGCCGAAAAGGCTTCGGAATATGTGAAGATGAACCTTGAGGAATATCTCGAGAAAGGAATCGTGAAATAATTTGCAAGCCAACTTTCTCATCACCAATCAAAAATGGAAAAAGATTCGAAGATATACGTCGCAGGTCACCGCGGCATGGTGGGTTCGGCGATCGTCAGGGAACTCAGGCGCCAGGGATTCGACAAAATCGTGACCCGCACGCACGCCGAGCTCGACCTCACCGACCAGAGGGCAGTTAACGGTTTTTTCGAGAATGAGAAACCGGAATATGTCTTTCTGGCAGCCGCCAAAGTGGGCGGCATCGTGGCCAACAACGAGGCTCCGGCCGATTTCATGTATCAGAACATGATGCTGGAAATGAATGTTATAAACGCCGCCTGGCGCAACGGATGCCGAAAGCTCGAGTTCTTGGGCTCATCGTGCATCTATCCGCGTATGGCGCCGCAGCCCATGCCCGAAAGCTGCCTGCTCACCTCCTCGCTCGAGCAAACCAACGAGGCTTACGCGCTCGCCAAGATCTCGGGTCTAAAATACTGCGAATACCTCAACCGCCAGTATGGAACGGATTTCATCTCCGTGATGCCGACAAACCTCTACGGACCCAACGACAATTACCATCCTACCCATTCCCACGTGCTTCCGGCTCTGATCCGCAGATTTCATGAAGCTAAGGAGCAGGGGCTCGAAGAGGTTACATGCTGGGGCGACGGCTCGCCGCTGAGGGAATTCCTCTATGTCGACGACCTCGCCAACCTCTGCGTCTTCCTGATGCAGAACTATTCGGGCAACGAGACCGTAAACGCCGGCACCGGCAAGGAGGTGACGATCCGCGAGCTTACCGAGATCGTGGCGCGGACGACAGGCTACAAAGGCCGCATCCTCTGGGACACCACGAAGCCCAACGGGACGCCGCGCAAGCTCCTCGACGTCTCGAAGGCCACGCGCCTGGGCTGGACCTACCGCACGGATCTCGAAGAGGGGATCGCCCTCGCATATCAGGATTTCCTCTCAAACCCGATGAGGGCCGAGAGATAACTCCGTAATAAAATTTCACAGCGGCATAAAACAGGAATAACGGCACCAATGACAAGAGAGAAACGAATCGAGAACGCGGTCAGCGCAGGAGTATTCTTAATCCTGCTCGCCACCTATTGGCTCACCGCTCCCGACGCGGTCTCCTACTGGGACTGCCCCGAATATGTTGCCGGAGCCTGGAAAATGGAAGTGGGTCATCCTCCGGGAAATCCTGTGTGGATGCTTGTGGAGCGCGTGATCACCATGCTCGCGCCTTCGGGGAGAGAGGCGGCTCTGCTTGTCAACCTCTCGAGCGGACTTTTCACGGCGCTCGCCGCATTCTTCCTGTCGAAGACAATATTCGCGATTTCGGTCTGGATAACACGCAAGTCGCGTCTGCGCCGCCATTCGTTATGGCTGGCGGCCACGGGCGCCGTCATCGGCACGCTGGCTTTCGGATGGTGCGACTCCACCTGGTATTCGGCAGTGGAGGCGGAAGTCTACGCGATGTCTATTTTCTTCACCTCGCTCTGCGTATGGCTGATGGTGGAATGGGCGCAGATTCCCTCGCGCCTGCAGGCCCGGCGGCTGCTCGTTCTGCTCGCCTATCTTTTCGGCCTCTCCATAGGCGTGCATCAGCTTAACCTGCTCTGCATCCCGGCGCTGGCCATCATCTGGGGAATAAGACGCGGAATCCGCTCGCCGCTCAAGTTCATACTCATTTTCATCCTCTCGCTCGCCGCCGTGGGCTGCGTGCTTGTCGGCATGATGCCTTCGGCAATCGCCCTGGCAGCCGGGATCGAGCTCTTCGCCGTCAATACTCTCGGTCTGCCCTATCTCTGGGGCGTAGGCATATATGTCGTGCTGCTCGCCGCAGCCCTGCTGCTGGCACTCACCGTCACCGCCCGCTCGCACAACCGCGGAGTGATCGCCGCGGCCATCTTCCCCGCAATCTTTCTTTCAGGCATATTCAACATCGGCAATTATTTCCTCGTCGGCGCGGCCGTTTCGGCGATTGCGAGCATATTGCTCGTTCGCGGCATCCGCTTCGACACCGGGCGCCTCAACCTCGCGATGTGGATGCTGGCCATGCTGCTCACAGGCTATTCGGCATACGCCATCATTCCTCTGCGCGGCGACATACCCTCGCCGGCAAATCCGATACTGCCCGGCGATCCCTTCTCTTTCGCCGCCTATCAGGCGCGCGAGCAATACGGCTCGTCGCCCCTGCTTTACGGCCAGACGCCATACAGCAAGGCTCTCCTCCGCGAGACATTCCGTTCCGGCGACAGTGTGCCAGACTATTCGAAGATAGCCCTGACTCCGGGTCACAGATATGTGATGCCGAAGGTGAAGGGAGCCATTCTGCATGACCCGTACGATATGCTCACGGCCTCGGACTCGGCGTTCAATCGCAAGGCTCTCGAACGGGAAGGAGACGCATACGTGATCCGAGGATATTCTGCTAAACCGATTCTCACGCCGGAGCTCAACATGTGGTTCCCGCGAATCACGAGCCGCGACCCGGAAGACCTCGACTGTTTCGCCGACTGGACCGGCATGACCCCTGGAAACATGACGGAGGTCGAAGTCTCGGAAGTGATCGATTCGGCCGGACGTATCCTCACGAAACTCGATAGAGAAGGGAAGCGGACAAAAGCCGTGTCGAAACGACCTACATACACGCAAAGCCTCGGTATGCTCTTCTCTTACCAGATGGGATATATGTATTTCCGCTATCTCCTCTGGAATTTCTCGGGGCGTCAGAACGACATGCATTCCACCGGCGAGGTGGAGCACGGCAATTTCATCACCGGTTTCATGCCGGTCGACAACCTGATGCTCGGCGCCGAAGATTATCTGCCGCCCGAGGCGGGGAGCGGTAATCCGGGACGCAACCGCTATTTCATGCTCCCGCTGCTGCTTGGTCTTGCGGGCATCGGCTGGCTGATCGCCAACGGGCGCCGCGGCAGGGAGACCGCGGGAGTGATCGCGGTTCTTTTCGTAATGACGGGGATTGCGATCGTGGTCTATCTCAATCAGGGGCCGGGAGAGCCGAGGGAACGCGACTACTCGTTCTTAGGCTCCTACATGGCGTTCGCGGCCTGGATCGGCTTCGGAGCCGTGGCCATCACAGCCGGGACAGGGCGCCTGGCGTCACGGCTGACGCGGAATAAGCCGCTGCCGAAACGTAGAAATGCAGTCAAAGCCGGATATATTATCGGCTCATGCCTGTGCCTGGGCGTACCGCTGCTGATGTTTTTCGAGAATCTCGACGATCACGACCGTTCGGGACGTCGCGCGGCCTCGTCGCTGAGCGCCAATCTGCTGAATTCGCTTGAAAAGGATGCCATAATATTCGTAGACGGCGACAACTATACCTTCCCGCTCTGGTATTCGCAGGAGGTGGAGGGCGTGCGCAAGGATGTGCGCGTCATCAACATGGCCTATCTCTCTTTGCCGCAATATGCCGCCATGATGATGCGCGACTGGGACGGAGCGAAAGGCATTCCCTCTGTTTTCCGGCCTGAAGACATCGTCTACAGCGCATTCCTTTTCCCGGAAATAGCGGCACCGGCCAAAGACAGCGTCGCTGATGCAGCCGAGATGATCAGGCAATTACGCGAAAGCAAGGATTTCAAGACTCACGTCGGTAAAGTCAGCTTGCCGATCGGAAGCGATACCGTGATCATACCGCTGTCGCGCCTCACGGCGACAGGCGCGGGACGGATCTTGAATTTCCGTAAACTGATGGTATTGAACATCCTCGCGGCAAATGCAGAATCGAAACAGCCAAGGCCTATTTACTGGCATCGGTCATTGCCCGGGCAGCATCTGCTCGGCCTCCGTGCCTATACCTCACCCTCGCTTGCCGGGCCGCGCCTCGGGAAAATGACGGACACGGAAATAGATTCAATCATGAAACGGACGCTTGATATGCTTCAGACGCCGAATGCACCCGGATACGTCTATATGGACGGCACTCCCGCCGGACAGGTAAGCGCACAGCGGGCATCGCTCGTGATCATGGCCCGCGAACTGCTTCGCCGCGGCCACACCGCAACGGCTCTGAAAACCACACAGGCTGCCGACAGTCTGATGGGGAGCGACCGGCGCACTTTCGGCGCCGTCCTCGACGCCGACACCACATTTATCGTCAGAAAAGAGCTTGGGAAACTCTATCTGGAGCTTGCCGACTCCACGGGGCGCGCCGATCTTCGCGAGAAGGGCGACTCGCTGCTGAACGCCCACCGCCTCATGCTCCGCGAATGGACACGCTACAAGCGTGCCCTCCCGCCCCGCCTCCGCTCCAAGATGCTCCGATAATCCCAGAAATAATCATTTTGTCAAGTGAAAAATATTGGCTAATTTTGTTAATCATAGTAAGGCGTAGACAACACCCCCAAAAAGGGACAGCTTGTAGGCCTTAGCAACCATCGTCAAGACAATAGAAATTATGAATAGCTCATTGAAAATAAAAAGTTTAGCCACTCTCCTGCTCGTTGTCCTCTTCCTCCTGCCCTCTGAGGCGAAAAAGAAGAACGGAGGCAACCCGGTCATGACCATGACCGAGTCGACTTACGATTTCGGCATCATCCCTGAAAAAGGGGGGCCGGTGAGCCATGAATTCGAGTTCACCAACACCGGCAACGGCCCGCTCGTGATCCTCAACGCTACCGCCGACTGCGGCTGCACCCGCCCGGAATATCCTAAAAATCCTATCGCTCCC
The DNA here is from genome assembly GCA_910583775.1 of uncultured Muribaculaceae bacterium. Taxonomy (GTDB): domain Bacteria; phylum Bacteroidota; class Bacteroidia; order Bacteroidales; family Muribaculaceae; genus Lepagella. The sequence goes on from CAJTYD010000008.1 coordinate 23,649, forward strand.
GGCAAAAAGGGTAAGATCAAAGTCACTTTTCTTCCTAAGAACTACGCCGGCGGATTCGTCAAGAACGTAAAGATCAAGACAAACGCCAAACCGAAGATGAAAGTGATAAAGATCTCCGGCACAGTAAACCCCAATAAATGACCGAAGCAAAAGCCCAAAGCCCGTCAACATACTTTAAAATGAAAGCCCCTCTTCTACAGATCCTCGCCTCGTTTCTGCTCGCCATAACCGCTCCGGCGGTATGTCGCGCCGACGTCGTGTGGCTTGAGAAGGACTATGACTTCGGACTGATGAAGGAACAGCTGGGCTCCAAGACCGGCAGCGTGCGATTCGTCAACACGGGTCCCGAGGAGATCATCATCACCGGAGCGCGCCCGAGCTGCGGCTGCACGTCGGTCGACTATCCCGTCGACCCAATAGCCGTCGGCGACACCGCGACGATCTCCTTCACGTATAACCCGACAGGAAGGCCCGGAAGGTTTGAAAAATCCATCCGCGTCTACATCGGCGAATTCGACACGAGCACCATCCATATCCGCGGCAACGTCTTAGGCACCCCCGAATCGCTCTCCGTGCTCTATCCCATAGAGGCAGGCCCGCTGAGGCTCACCGAATCGGTGATCCCCGCCGGCGAGATCGTCTACGGTCAGACACGCCATTTCTTCGTAAACGGCTACAACCAGACGCTCGACACCATCCATCCCTCGGCCACAAGCGCCGACAAAGCGCTGAGCATCGATATGTCGTCGACAGCCGTCGGACCCGGCGACATAGTGACATTCAGCCTCTATCTCAACACGCGAGACGTTCCGGAGCCCGGGCCGCTGTCGATTCCGGTAACGATCGCGCCTGACGTGGCCAACGCCGGAGGAGAGCCCCTCACGCTGACGCTCAAGGCCAACATCAAGCCCGATTTCAGAGGAATGAGCGTCGAAGATGAAAAAAAAGCGCCAAGATGCTATATCCTGCCTCAGAATGTGGACCTCGGCGTCATATCGGGCAGCAAGAAAAGAGACTTCAGCTTCGTGATCAGCAACCAGGGGGAGACGCAGATGCGCGTGGCAAGAGTGCATTCACCCTCCAAAGCCATTAGCATCCGCCGCATCCCCTCCACAGTGAAGGCCGGCAAAGAGGAGAAGGCCACCTGCTCCCTCGATCCGACGCGCCTCGAGAAAGGCCCCTTCAAGATAAAGATCGACATCTATACCGACGACCCGCTGCATCCCGTCAGGACGCTCCCGGTCTGCGGAATAATCGAATAGTCCTTAACGACCTTAAGGCCCTTAAAGACTTTAATGACCTTAACGACCTTAGAGTCCTTAAAGCCACTATTAGTTAGTTTCAAAAACCTTAAACCATAATATCATGGATCATCCCGAAAACGATTCCTCATACAAAGGCCTGCAGGTGAACTCAGGCGTAACCTCCCAGCCCATCACCAACCCCTACCGCAACGCTCGCCGCGCACGCCGCCCGCAGCTCACGGCATCCGAATATGTAGAAGGCATCCTCAAAGGCAACGTCAGCATTCTCGGCCAGGCAGTTACACTTGTCGAGAGCACCGCAGAGCATCATCAGGCGCTCGCGCAGGAGGTGATCGAGAAATGCCTCCCCTATTCCGGGAAATCGCGACGCATCGGCATCACGGGGGTTCCGGGAGCCGGGAAATCGACCTCGATCGATGTTTTCGGACTCCATGTTATCGGGAAAGGGGGCAAACTGGCGGTCCTGGCCATCGACCCGAGCAGCGAGCGCACGCAGGGCAGTATTCTCGGCGACAAGACCCGCATGGAGAAGCTCTCGCAGCAGCCCGAGGCATTCATACGACCTTCCCCCTCTGCCGGATCGCTCGGCGGCGTGGCCCGCAAGACACGCGAGACAATCGTGCTCTGCGAGGCCGCCGGCTACGACAATATCTTCGTAGAGACCGTCGGCGTCGGCCAGAGCGAGACCGCAGTCCATTCGATGGTCGATTTCTTCCTGCTCATCCAGCTCGCCGGCACCGGCGACGAACTCCAGGGCATCAAGCGCGGTATCATGGAGATGGCCGACGGCATCGTGATCAACAAGGCCGACGGCGACAATATCGAGCGCGCCAACCTCGCCGCCGCCCAGTTCCGCAACGCCCTGATGCTCTTCCCGCCGACGCCAAGCAAATGGCGTCCCGAGGTGATCACCTACAGCGGATATTACGAACTGAACATCGATAAGGTATGGGACATGATCGACCGTTATTTCGAATACGCCAAACAAACGGGATATTTCGAGAAAAAGCGCAACGAGCAGGCTAAATACTGGATGATCGAGACCATCAACGAGCAGCTGCGAAACAACTTCTACCGCATGCCGGAGATCCGTGCCCTCCTCGAGCAGAAAGAGATGCGCGTCCTCAATAACGAGCAGTCATCTTTCACCGCCGCCCAGGACGTGCTCAACCGTTACTTCCAGCTCCTCCGTAATTAATCCGGATAGATTTCCCCGGAAGGATTTTCCGCATCGATGCAGGGACGCACGGTTCGTGCGTCCGCTTTTAAAACAAGCGCCGGAAGCAGGATAAACACCGATACCAGCGACATTACCAGACCGCCCATGGTCCCTGCCGCCAGAGGATACCAGAAAGATTCCTTCACGTCTCCGACAAGAAACGGAATGAAACCGAGCACCGTAGAGAGCACCGTGAGCAGAACGGCCATAATCTTTGTCCTGAACGCGCGGAAATAAAGACGCCGCGCGTTCAGACGGGGATACCTCCGTCTAAGCGAATTATACTCGTTTATTATATAGATCGCCGCGTTTACCGTTATTCCGCAGAGAAGGATAAAGGCAGCGAAACCGCCCTGTCCGAACTTGATGTCGAATAGATAGAAAGTAAGAAAGACTCCTACGAACGAAACCGGAATGACCATTATTATAGCCAGCGGCTGCCTGAGGGAATCGAACAGAATCGCGGAAATAAAGAAGATTATAGCCACGACGAGCAGCAAAAGCCACAGATAATTGTTGTCGGTCTTCCCCCAACCCATAAACTCCTCCTTTTCGGCCGAATATCCCGTCGGCAGCGTCTCCCGGAACCGGTCGAGAATCCTTTCGAGCACCTTGTTCCCTTGTTCATACGAACCGATGTATTCATATTGCAGGCAGAGATTGTATTCCTGGTTCTCCTTGGCGATCTCCGGCGGGGTCTGGCGCCGCTCGACAGCGGCATAGTCTCCGAGCTTTACGACACGCTTGCCGACAGAGAAAGGTACATTCATCAGTCCCCATACGTCACGGGCTCTTCCCGATGAAGACAGCGTTATCTCCTCGCTGCCGCGCTCCGTGGCGACAGAACCCGCAAAGATTCCGTCGCCCAATTCCCTGCCAAGGGCTCTCCGGAGGTCACCGACAGAGAGACTGTCGGCGGCAAGCCTCTGCCGGTCGAACTCAAGACAGAATTCTTCATAATCCTCCTTCCAGAAAGTGAACCTCGAGTTTATGGTCACCTCCCTAATCCGCTTATGCGACAGAAGTGAATCCCTTAGCCTTGACGCCGCGCCGTAAAGATCATCGTAATTGTATCCCCTCAGCCTTATGCGGTAATTGCCGGGGCTCTCACTGACATCATTATTGAAACCGTTGTCTTCAAGGCCCCAGATGCTCCAGCTGCCTCCCCCAAGAGTAAGGGCCTTGGAGATCAGGTCGGCCTTCAGCCGGTATGGATAGCCGTCACGCTGACGCTCCTTTTTGAATCTCACGGTTATTCCGGCACGCCGTGCGTCGTAGACCGAAGTCTGAAACTGCTCCACGCCCTCCTGCTGCGTCAGATAATCCTCCATCCCGGAGACAAGGCGGTTCATCTGGTCGAGCGTAGAGCCATAAGGGAGCGAGGCTCCGATATTCAGCTCCGGCTCCGACGGCTCGCGTCCCCAGTAGGTTCCGTCGGAAACCTTGTCGACAAAAAGGCGCAGCGTTCCACCGAAAATCCTGTCGGTCAATGGTCGGATCTTATCCTTATACGTATTCGAGCCAAACGAGGCGTTATATATCTTCGTCCACTTTCCATCGCCCTCGATCTTATCGGGGAGCATGAAGACCGGGACTCCGAAAACAAGAATAAAGAATGTTACTGTCAGCGCCCTGTGCCGGACGCAGAAACTGGCCACGGCACGGTAGACCCTCATCATCACCACGGGAGCCTTCTTCAGCCGTCTTTTCGGACGCGCCTTCCTCACTCCGATCCTTGCCATAAGCGCAGGCACAAGGAAAAGAGCCGTAAGAAGAGAGACCGAGAGATTGACAATCACCACTATGACGAAATCCTTCAGGCTCAGCATCAGACGGTCGTCGAGAAAAAACACGACCGACAGCGCTCCCACAGTCGTCATAGTAGCCGCAAGGATAGCGGGAAACGCCTTCAGGTCGTAACGGCGCATCAGATGTTCGGTCATTACGATCAGGTTGTCAATCACGAGGTTGAGAGATATGGTGATACCCGCCAGGGAATATAGCTGAATCTCGACTCCCGCCAGGAAATAGACCCCAAACGAAATGCATATCGTCATCGCGAGACTCAGGGCGATCAGCAGCAGATATCTCAGGTTAAGCGTAATGATTCCTACGAACGCAAGGAGGATAAGCACCGTCAGCCCCGTCCGGAAGTAGATATTGTCGAGTTCCGAAGAAATCTTCTCCGATGCGTCATAATTCAGATCCGCGAGATATCCAGGCGGCAATCCCGCTTCCGCCATCCGTTCCCTCACGCGCCGGCTCAGTTCGATCTGGTTGGCGGCCGCCGCGGGATAAAGATTCATATAGATCGAGTTCAGTCCGTTTATGCGGAAATATCCCGAGGGTTTCGCCTCGGCATGTGTCATCCGCGCCACCTTGTCGAGCGTCACGACCTGGCCGTGATAATTCCCGATCACGATTTTCCGCGGATCAGGCAAACCGTCGCGCAATGCCGGAGCCATTGCGACGCGTATCACCTCCGTATCCCCCTCCCGAAGCGGCACAATGCCGAGAAACCGGGAATCGGCATATCTCGAAAGCGCATCCCGGATTCCGTCGGCGGTGATCCCGAATCCCGCAAGAAGCACAGGGTCATATTCTATCCTCCATTCCAACGGGGTGGCGCCATATATCTCCACCCGGTCAACGCCCGGCACTGCGCTGAGCAAGGGTTTCACGTTCCTCTCCACGTATGCCATTATCTCCGAGGCCGGGATATCGGCGTTTACGGTATATGACATAAATGGCCTCCCCGCATTATCGTCCACTCCTCTGACACCTACAAAAGGATAGGAAACGCCCTGCGGAAACTCCGGCCAAGCCCGTCTCACAACGGTCGACACCTCGAAGCGGGCCTTCTGCATGTCGGCCGAACGGTCGAACTCAAGCGACACCTCTCCCCCGCCTGTCCAGGAACGCGACGCGACTCCCGTGACGCCTCCGATACGGCAGAGCATCGATTCGAGACGGCTCGTCACCTGCGACTCCACCACGCGCGACGACGCCCCCGGCATAGCGAACCTGACCGTTATGCCGGGAAGGGATTCCGATGGCGTGAGCCGTACGGGCAGCTTCGGAAGAAGCACGCACCCGAGCAAGGCCATCGCCAGAAAAACGACTATGACCGAAAAAGAGGATGCGCTGAGCGCCCTATCTGACACCCTCCTCATTGTCGAACGATCTTGAAAGCGTTGTTTTCCTCTCGAAGTCATATAGAGTGAGCTTCCTTATCTTGTAATAGCTCAGCCAATAGTTCTGCAGGGAGTTGATATAGTTGCGGCTGGCGTCCTGCTGGCGGTTGTGGGAGAGAGTGAGAGTGTTAAGGTCTGCCTTCCCGATGATGAACCGCTTCACGGTCTGGGCATACGCCCGGTCGGCGATGTCGAGAGCCTCGACGGCGCTCCCTACGAGCCTCTGATGGGACGAAAACTCGTTTACTGTCATGGTCACGTCCTGCTCGAGGGCAAGTTCCTTCTGGCGCGAGGCAATCTTAGCGACGTTCAGAGTGTTGCGGGCCATGTTCAGTTTTCCCTTTCTCACTCCCCAGTCGAGAAGAGGAATGTCTATGCTCACCGAAACCATATCCTGCCGCAGCGGATGGCTGTATGCCCTCCCGAGCGTTGTGCCGAACTGGTTGAAACCGACGCTGGCGTTGAAAGTGGCGTTGAACATCGACTGCACTTTCGCCTTGTTGACATCGCGTTCGGCCTCAAGCACGGTCTGGCGCTCTCCCATAAGTTCGGGGCTGTTGGCCCTGGCGTGGATAAGGGCTTCCGAGAGAGGCACATCGAAGGCCACCGGCGTCCCGGGAAGCACTGCGTCGATATGCGTCTCCCGGTCGAGCCCTAAATAAGAGGCAAGTTCAAACATCGCCCTCTTGACACCGATCCGGGCGTTCTCCACCGAATTCTCGGCGTTCACGCGGTCGAGTCTCAGGGTAAGAAGGTCAGACTGCGAGATGGAGGCGATCCTGAATCTGCGCTCTCCGATAACATAAAGCGTATCGGCCGACGACAGGTTTTCTTTCGCAAGCCTCATCTCGGTCTGTGCAAGTGCCAGAGAGAAGAAAAGCTTCACGACATCTTCCGAAACGGTCTCCATGTTGTAAAGGAACTCTTTCTTCACTTTCTCGTATTTCAGGGGTTCGATCTTCCGCTCCCATCTGAACGGATTGTATCCGATCAGGTCCTGACGGTAACCGATCCTCACAGGCACGCTCGAATACTGGTTTCCCTTCATGTCGCCGAAATTACGCAGATATTCGAGGTCGCTCTGAAGATAAAGGGAGCCGCCGAGGAAATCGACGTTCTGCGTTGCCGTAAGTCCGGCCGAAGCGCCATACGACCTCTGGCTTCGGAAGACGTCGACATTCTCCTCCGAGTCATATCGCTGCGCGATATACCTCAGATAATTCGCCGGAGTGATCGAAAGCGACAGCCCGGGGAGACGCTGCGCCTTGAATGTGCGCCACTGCCAATAGCCCGACGCATAAAGGTTCTGATATCTGAAGGCATTCAGCGAGCTGTCGTTGGCGAGCCTTACGGCATCGCCCAAAGTGAGCCGCAGGCTCTGCGCCTTTCCGTCGGGCGCAATCAGGACCGCGGCGGCGAAAACAATATAAAGAAAGATCCTTTTCATGACACAGCATTTATCTTTTTTATCTTTCCCCGGTATAAAAGATAATATATCAATGGAATAATGAAAATGCTCACGAGCGTACCGACAACCATCGAGCATATCATGGCGATGGCAAGCGGGCGCTGCAGTTCCGAACCCATGTCGGAGGTGAAGAGCACCGGGAGCATGGCGAATATCGTGGTGAGCGACGTCATTATTATCGCTTTCAGCCTTCTCTGTCCGGCAAGATGTATAGCCTCGAACAGAGGAGCGCCCTCCTTGCGGAGCTCGTTTATGGCATCGAGCTTGAGGATCGAGTCGTTCACCACGATTCCGCAGGTCACGATTATTCCGATCGCCGACATCAGATTGAGCGTCTGTCCGAAAATCAGCAGCCCGGCCAGGGCGAACGATATGTCGAGTGGAATCTCCACAAGCACAATCAACGGCTGCAGGAAGCTCTCGAACTGCGCGCACAATATGAAATACATCATCACCAGGGAGACGGCGAGAATGACGGCAAGCTCCCTCATCATCCTCTCGCTCGAGAAAATGGAACCTGCAAACGCGACCTCGGCGCTTTCCTCTTCCGCCGCTATTTCTCTGACAGAGCGCATGATCTCCGGAGCTTCGTCCGACCCACAGTCGAATGCCACGGGAACGTATTCTCCTCCCGCATCCGCGCGGATTGTCTTGAAGCCTTTGCTCGAAGAGGTATTCACAACTGCGCTTAAGGGAACCGCCGAACGCGTTTCCGGATTCCCGGAAGATGACTCGACAAGAGTCTCCGAGACAGTGCGCTCCACACTCCCGTTATCCGTGCCTACCACCACGGGAATATATTCCTGGAACGACCGCAGCAGAGAGCTTTGCCGCCCCTTGAACGCGCTCTCGAGAACGCGGCGCACCTCCGCGTCCGACACTCCGTAAAGCGCCATTTTCTCGCCGTCGGGCGTGATGTCGGTCTGCTCCCTCAACGGCTCCTCCTGAACCTCGGTTCCCGTCCGGGCCTCTATATTTTCCTTAATGCGCGCCATGGTCTTTACCTGATCCGTGTTCTGTCGCAAAGAGAAACGCGCCTCAAGAGGAGCCTCGTCTGAACCGAAGACATTCTCGAACACGTTCTCGGGAGCCTGGAAAACGAACGACGCAGAGGGATAACGCCTCCGCAATATCCCTGAGAGGGAATCCTTCAGCGAGGTCAGCTCTCCGGCCGACGCGGTCCGGAAATATACCTGAGCCTCCGAAGATGAAAGACCCGACGAGGAATTCAACATGAAGCCCTGCGTGCCTATGTAGGCCGATTTCTCGACGGCGCCCGCTTTGCCGAGATCCGCCACGCGCCGGCTGTTTTCCGCAGGGCTGACGTTTTCGTTCCAATCAATGGCAAGGATTGTCTCGGCGCTGTCGATCTCGGGCATACGCTCGCGACGAAGTCCTGAAAACAGCGGATAAAGCGCCGCCACGCTCATAAACACGAAAATAAGCGAGAGCCGCTTATGACGGAACACGAAGTCGATGCCTTTGTCATAAAAGGCAATAAGATGATCTTTACGCTCCGCAGTGGAATTCTTTCTCTCTCCTCTCTTCACTCTCTTCCTCCTCATGAAAAGGGAATAAAGCACCGGCATAAGGGTTATTCCGGTAACATACGAAGCGGCAAGCCCGGCGGAGATAGAGAAAGCCTGGTCGGCGAAAATGGCACCGGCTATTCCACTCATGAAGACCAGCGGGACGAATACCGCCACCGTGGTCAGCGAGGAGCTGAGCATCGGTGTTATCATCTCGTTGGTGCCCCTGACGCAGCTTACGGCCACCGAATCGCCCCGAAGGCGGTATTGCGTTATGTTCTCGGCGACGATCACGGAGTTGTCGATCATCATTCCGATGGCGAGGATCAGGCCCGCGAGCGAGATGATGTTGATCGAGACATGGAAGAGATAGAAAAGAAGGAAAGTGATGATCACCGCAGCGATGATGGTGAGGCCGATCACGAAAGGAAGCCGGATGTCACGCATGAAGACCGCACAGACTATAAACACGAGTATCAGTCCCAGTATAAGGTTCTGCTCGAGGTTGGAGATCGTGAAGTCGAGGAGTTCGGTCTGGCTACGGCTTGTCGAGAATGTAATCTCAGGATACTGCTCCGAGAAACGGCCCACCGCCTCGGTCACCGCGTCTTCCATCGCGCCCATGCTCTTGGCGTCCTGCTTGATGACTGCCATGGTCACGGCGCGGCGGTCGCCGTAGGTCGCGAATCCGGAGGGTGACCTTTCGGTGAGGGAGACTTCGCAGAAATCGCCTAACTCCGACATCCTTCCCCCTTTCATCAGTTTTATATGGCGCACTTCGTCGGGAGTGCGGAGCTGGTTGGAGATGCGGATGTTATATTCATAATGGCCGTCTCTTACGGTCAGGCTCCCGGGCTCGGCGTTGCCGGCGGCTATCGCCGCCTCCAGGTCGTCGACCGAATATCCGGCCGAAGCAAGCCGCTCATTGTCGGGAATGATGCGGAGGCATTTTCCGGCCAGCCCCGTGACATCGACCATCGCCACCTCCGGAAGCTGTTCGAGGCGTCTTCTCACTATGTTGTCGGCTACATCGCTGATCTGCAGAAAATCGCCGGAGCCGTCGGAGGAGGTCATGTTGACATACAGCACCGGAATATCCGTAGCGCTCGCCTTCATCGCTTTCGGACGCCTCACGTCCTTGGGGAAGCCGTTCATGGCGGCGTCGATCTTCTCGTTGACCTCGATAAAGGCCAGGTCAGTATCCACGCCATACTGCATCGTCAGGCTTATCGTCGCCGAGCCGTCGCGGGTCTCGCTTCTTATCTCCTCCAGACCGCCAACCTGCATGAGCTGACGCCGCAAGGGAGCAACCACCGTGTTCTCCAGCTCACGCGACGATGAGTTCTCGGCCTCGACCTGCACCGATATATGCGGGATGTCGATGTCGGGCAGCAGGGAGACGGGCAGCGTGAAGAAGGTGACACACCCGAGTATCACCAGCGCCAGGAACGCCATTATAACCGCTATCGGCCGCTTAAGCAGGAATTTCACCATAACCTTTCAATCTAAAGCACCAGCTTCACATATGACCCAATCACTCTGACTTATGACCTAACCTCACCGGAGCCTCATGCGCCAGATCCACGTTCCCGCTCACGATCACCTTCTGTCCGGCCGCGAGTCCTTCGTCGATCACATAGCTGTCGAGATTCTCCAGTCCGGTGGTGACATAGTTCCACCTGGCTTTGCCATCTTCGAATGTGAACACCACCTGGCGCCCGTTGCGGAGCACTACCGCGCTTTTAGGCACCACAAGGCGCTCGCCGACGCTCCTCTCTATCTTCACACGCACGTTCATGCCGTCGACAAGACCGCCGGCTCCCGATAGGGTCGCCGAGACCGTTACATGACCGTTCTCATCTACGAGGGGATTTATCCGGTTCACGCTCCCGCTGTGGCTCTCGCCTCCGGCGAAAGGAGCGATTTCAACCTTGTCGCCGGTCTTTACGAGAGGCAGCTCGCTTTCAAGCACCGGAAACTCCACCTCCATCGAGGAGTTGTCGATAATCCGGCACACCGGATCGGAGGAAGAGGCCATGCCGTGACGCCGGGCCTTTACGTTGGCGACCACACCGGAGAACGGTGCCCGCAGCGAAGCCTCCTCGATATCGCGTCGCGTCTCGCCCAATGCGGCCTCGGCGCTCTCAAGGCCGCTCTTCACCCTTGCCAGGTGCATGACATCTGCCGGGACGGCCTTCAGATTCGAAGGGTCGTAACCCTGGCCTATCAGCACGTCCTGCATCTCGAGCTTGGCCTGCTCCAGAGCACTCTGCTGCTGACGGAGCCTCGAATTGAGCTTATATGAATCGAGCTTGGCCAGCACCTGCCCCGCGGCGACCCTCTGCCCGTTATGGACAAAGACCTCGCTCACGAGATCCGGGTTGCGGAAATACAGATCCACGCTTCTTGCGGCGCGGATTCTGCCGTTGCTGACGATATTATGTGAAAAGACGGAAGGCTCCAGATCCATAGTCTCGACCTCGGCGATGCCGGAGGATTTCTCCTTCGCCACGACCTTCCCGTCGGCAGCGGTCTGTTCTTTTCCCTTCTCCGAGGAACATCCGGTCATCAAAAGCAATACAAAACCAATAACGACTGTTTTCTCAACTTTCATGATGCGTGTCACTTAAATTTGCCAAATTTACAACAAAATCCCTAAACTTCCACACCCATAACAGCTCAATTCCCGTCAAAAAAATCTTACATGGAGTATCTCGATGAGAATCAGCATGCTAAACCATCCAAAAGGCAAATTTATGTCATGTGGTCCCAATTCTCCCATCATGCCATTTTCCTATAATACAGATAATTAAATCCAGCCTTAGATATTACGCGTAAGATTTGAAAAAAGAAATTTTAAACTATACCGCCATGCTGCCAGGAATATCTCAAAACAACATTCATCTAACGAAGCACCCCCCAATATAGTTTCCGGAAGGGAATGATTCATTCCCCTTCCTTTATCTTGAAACTGTACAGCGTGAAAATAACGTTGTCCGTATTTTCGTATGGAAGATATCTTACTCCCCAGTATTTTCCGTTATAGAAACCGAGCAGTTTGAAATACCGCGGCATCTCACCCTCAAGAACAAGATCCTTTCCTTTATAGCCCTGCATGACGATCTTTCCTGTCGCAGAAGATTCAAGCATTGTCCTCAACAGAAAGTCATTCTTCTGATCGAGCATGATCCCGGTGTTGCCGCCAACTCTTTTATAGTCACCCTTGACAGTCTCCCAGTCGATTTCATATCCTTTTGTATAACTCCTGTCAACTTTTTCGTTTTCAAACCCGAAAGAATCCTTAAGCCGGAAGTTCTTGTCATAGACATATATCTTAGGATCGGCAAAGAAAGTGACATAATAAGTGGAATCAGCGGGATCAAGCACATAGTCGAATGATTCGAAATATGTGTTCGGATGTTCAATGAAACTCCTTGGGAAACTTCCCTCAAGTTTCGTAATCTCGGCATTGTCTCCTTTCAGACTTATCTCTCCCCATAATCTGCCCTGCTTATAGCGCTCCGCATCAACCGTTTTCAGGAATCTGCTCATAATCGACACGGGAGTCAATATGGAACCGTCCCTCTGCAAGTAATATCTTACGCCATACTGGCTGTCGCCCGCTCCATACACCGCCGGGGAATTATAATCTGAAGAGGGTTCACTCTGCCACTTGAAATCTATCATGCCATAATTCGCAAGAGAATCTGTAGTAAAATCGTATAGTGACATAGCCATATTGTTATCGATAATAACCACTTTAGAGAGGTCATTCTGAACAGGATAAGCAAACATCAAGGCTGCGAGCTCGTTGGGGCCTTGCCCCTTCCCGAGGCTAAAGCCTTTGTAATCTCCCGACTCCAGGCCAAATGAAAACAGTTTGCAATAGAGCATATCTGCAAATACTAACGTTGAATCCCTCATGAAGAAATTCCCGTTCCCGCTCGCGAAGTCTGCCTTTATTTCGGTTGAATCAAGTTCAGCGATTTCATAAGAAATATCCTTCACCCCCGGCTCCGAACTTCCTTTTTTTGAATCAGTACAGCTTTGAGACAGAACCGTGAATACCACAGTCAAAACGATAATAAAATTCCTTTTCATATCAGCACTGTTTTAGTTAAACATCTATTTAAGTTTCGTATGTAATTCTGATAATCTTTAATCTCACGCAAAGGCGCAAAGAACTTAATTTGAACTTGGGGATAATGCTTTAGAATTTAACATGTTATAAGATCCAGCAGAGTTGCATGAGGTTCAGAGGTAATTCTTTAGGACATATAATCCGGATAATGCAACTGAAAAACTTTGCGAAAACCCTTTGCGGGCCCTCTTGCCCCTTTGCGGGAGGTTTAAATACCTGAACGACAATGCGATTCTAATTTACAAATTCTCTATTCTCAACTTTTTTAATCATCCCGCAAAGAAGCAGAGGGCCCGCCGAGGTTTTACCGCAAAGACTTGTGCTTTTGAACTTTGCCTCAATTTAGAGAGGTCATCGCCGTTGGCTCTGGCAGTTAATCCTCTGCGGCTATGCGGGAGATTTACCTGTTCTCTTACCTTTAAGGTAGGGATAACAATCCTTCGACTTACTTTGCGGGAGATTTAAAATATTAAGAATTAACTTATAATATTATTATAATTAACTAGCGAAACTTGAGTCAGATAATAATTTCTTACATGAAATTATATAAAGTGTACAAAATTTTGTACACTTATTTGTTATATCGTTGAATAATAACTATATTTGCAACAATTAAAATTATAGGAAATGGAAGCATTATCAGTAAAGGACTACCGCAATAATTTATCTGCCTCTTTTGATCGTGCAGACGAAGGGGAGCGAGTCATTATTCGACGCCGGAACTCGCTTTATGCTCTTGTCAGCTTAGGGAAAGAGGATATCTCGCTTTCATCGACGAAGCAACAGCAGATGGATGAAATGGCGAGAAGTCTGAAACGCAGCTGGGAGCAGGTAAAACAGATGGAAGCCGGAAACATTCCCGAGAAATCAGCTTTAGATTTTATCGATGAGCTTTGAAGTATCCACAACTCCGGAATTCGAGAGTCAGGCCAAGACTCTGCAGAAACGCCATCGATCATTTAAAAATGATTTAAAAGATCTTGTGATTTCGTTGGCAGAGAATCCCTTTCAAGGAATAGAGCTTAGCCCGGGAATCAGAAAAAATACGGATGGCTATAGCCTCCAAAGGAAGAAGGAAATCAGGCGGCGCAAGAGTAATAACATATACTTTGATTGCAGCCGAATCGGAAGGCAAAGTATATTTGATGAATGTCTATGACAAATCTGATTTTTCAACGATAGTGTTATCTGTAATTAAAGAAATGATTTTGAAATTGGATGAAGCAGCTTCCTGACCCATTCCGCAATGGCTGTCCGATCTCCTGTCATTCCAGGCGGACGCACGAGCCGTGCGTCCCTACAGCGTCTCAATCTCGTTCCATCCTGTGCTAAAAAATAAGTCGAAGACGCTAATAATAAGACAGGAGTACAGTAGTACAAAAGCTGAGGAAGAATGTTCTCCTGTGCTCCTGTCAAATCAATAATACATTGGCAGTCAGGCGGACGCACGAGCCGTACGTCCCTACAGCGTCTCAATCTCGTTCCATCCTGTGCTAAAAAAAATAAGTCGATGACGCTAAAAAGACAGGAGTACAAAAGCTAAGAAAGAATGTTCTCCTGTACTCCTGTCTAAAATCCCGGCGCCAGCCCCAATTCAAAATTCAAAATTCAACATTCAAAATTATTCCTGCTTGACCTGGTTGACAGGATGGCCGTCGAGGTAGGCGCGCAGATTGTCGACGGCGATCTGCAGGCAGCGGCGGCGCGCCTCTATAGTCGCCCAGGCGATATGCTGGGTCACAAAGCAGTTGCGCGCTTGAAGCAAGGGATTGTCAGCCTTCGGCGGTTCCGAAGAAAGCACGTCGACACCGGCGGCATAAATGCGCCCTTCGTTGAGCGCGTCGGCAAGATCCCGCTCCCTCACCAGGCCGCCGCGACCGGTATTTATCAATATCGCCGTCTTCTTCATTTTCGACAGCAGTCGGCTGTTGACCATCTCTTTCGTGTCCGGAGCCAGCGGACAGCATAGGCAGACGATGTCGCACTCGCTGAAGAGCGTGTCGATGTCCATCTTCCTGACTTCCGGAATAGCCTCCTGCGGTTTGGAGGAAGAGACGCAGACCTCCATGCCGAAAGCTTTCGCGATACGAGCCACGGCATGACCGATATTGCCGTAGCCCACAATGCCGAGCCTCTTGCCATCGAGCTCGAAGAGCGGGAAATCGGTATAGCTGAAATCGCGGCATGACGACCAGGCACCGTCGCGGTTCTTCATCGCATAATACTCCGAATGATTGCTGACGGTCAGTATCAGCGAGAAGATATGCTGCGCCACCGACATCGTGCTGTAGGCAGGGATATTGGTGACGATAACGCCCGCTTTCGTGGCCGCCTCCACGTCGACCACGTTATAGCCCGTGGCGAAGACACCGATATATTTCAGGCCGGGCAACGCGGCGATATCATCGGCCGTGATGACAGTCTTATTGGTAAAAACGGCCTCCGCGCCGCGACAGCGTTCCGTAACGAGCTCGCGCGGCGTGCGGTCGTAGACGGTAAGATTTCCGAGTTTCTTTAGAGGCTCCCACGACAGGTCGCCGGGATTCAGCGTGAATCCGTCAAGCACTGTTATATTCATCGTAAATATTCAAATTTAAACGATAAGTAAGTTTTATGCAACTATCCCCGTTGTCAACTCCTTTTTAAGGAAAGAATACACATATAGACTTCCTTGAAAAAAAAGACCGGTAGCGGGAAGAGTCAGTTTTGTATATGTTTCTGAATTATAAAGCGTATCAAGAGCCTGCACGACACTCATTCCATAATCTTTTGAAAGTAATTCCGCAAGATCCGCTACAATCCCCTCAATCATATACTTAATATCGCTTTTGTTCATAATTTCATAACCAAATTTGACCCATGATAAAGAATCATAACTCTCCTCCCGTTCTACGGCAATAGGCAGCAACACTGTCTACAGCCTCATTAAAGTCAAGTGTATGGATTATTCCGTAGTTTTGTTCGACAAACGAAATTCCTTTATGAATTTTAAGATAATTAAAGGCCTGCCTGTCGGTCAAATTAAATCTCTCGGCAAACTCGTTTACCAAGGCGATAAGATACTCGAATATGTCACGCACATTGTAATCCATTTCTATGTCAGCATTTGAGATTAACATGGATGTTGAGAAACTGTTTAAATTTATTTTCAAAGGATTTTGAGAAGATTTTTGAGCTGGTTTCGCAAGTTGAGAAAGGAGAAACCTTTCGGTTTCGACTGCCGAAACTTGGCGGAAACAGCCAAAAAGATTCTTAAAAGTCTTGAAAGAAATACTATAATAAATTTTTCCAAAGAAATTTAAACAGTTTCTTAGAGAATGTAAGGGTAAATCTTGAAATCCAAACACTCTAAATCGCTTCTTTTACAAAATTAATTCTTTTTCAAGAATAAACAAGGAAAGCGCAGTAATAAGTAGGGTGTTAAGTTTTATGTTCTTATTTTTGAAACAAAAATCATTACTTGTAAAATAAGGTATTATGTTGTTATATCTCACCCAAAGGCTCGAAGGAAGCAAAGATTTAAAATGGCAATCAGCGCGTTATAACCCCCGCAGAGCCGCAGAGGATTAACTGCCAGAGCCAACGGCGATGACCTCTCTAAATTGAGGCAAAATTCAAAAGCACAAGCCTTTGCGGTAAAACCTCAGCGGGCCCTATGCGGCTCTGCGGGAGGTTTTAGACAGGAGTACAGGAGAACAAATATTATGTTCTTGTGTGCTTATGTCTCAATCAGCGCCTTCGGCTTGGGTTAGCACAGGAGCGCCGCAAAAATATTTATTCTTAGACAGAAGTAGAGGAGTACGATTTTTGTTCTTGTGTGCTTATGTCTTAATAGCGTCTTCGACATGCTGGAGTAGTGGAGCACCGCAGAAATTACTAATTAATAATTCCTCATTACTAATTGTTTGAATCTCCCGCAAAGGGGCAAGAGGGCCCGCAAAGTCTTCCGCACCATGCCGAAGCCGACTTTGCGTGCTTCAGATCTGCTTGAGCAGATCATCTTGGCGAGCTCTATTTTCAGCCGCATGGAATTGCAATCATAAAAAAAACTCCGGAATTCGAAAGTCAGGCCAAGGCTCTGCAGAAACGCCACCGATCATTTAAGAATGATGTAAAATTGGATGAAGCACGGCAGGATTGTCTCCGAATCCACCGTGCTCCATTCTATTATAAAGAGATGTGAATATTTTAAAGCATCACTATATTATATAAGGATTTCTATATCTCATAGCGGATGATGACGCGGTTGCCTTTCCTGACCCAATCCACGATTGGATCGGGTATTTCTCCACGCTCAATCATCGGAGCCAAGGCATTTTCATCAGCGATACCATAGATGAAGTTCCCGTTAATCCCGACAGGGGAGAGAATCGTGTGGACGCCGACCGTCTCCGGATCAAGTCTGGCGACATTCAGAGTGGTTCCCTTTTTCAGATCGTAGATGAAATTCCCTCGTTTATCCCTGTCGACAAAAGTTCCGACCATCCTGTCGCCTAAAATCATGGGTGAATCATTCAGATAGGCATAATCCTTGGATTTACCGGACATAAGGAATTGCTCGAAACTGAGCTGCAATTCCTTAGGCACATTCCTTCCCTCAAGATTCATGGCATATCTTGCAATAGGCTCGCCATCTCCCGAGAACATATAAACAGTATCGGAAACCGCTCTATAATACAGAATGCCTTTGTCCGTTTTTCTCAGGATATTATTGATCATGAAATCGTTGGCATATCCTTTTGCAAAAGGCATCATCTCCTTAACGGGATTCATAAGAGAATCTGTGATCACGATCTGATTTCCGGAATTATCCATATCAGCGGCGAAGATACATCCTCCGTTTTCAAGCAATACGAACCCATTGGAACTTTTAGGGATCTTCAAAGATTTTATGAATTCACCAGATTTTTTAAAGACAAGCATATTGTCTCGCATTCTGTCGTAGATATACACATTTCTCTTGTCCACGTCAAAATCCCACGCCCTGACATATTCTTCCGGGCCTTCCCCCTTGGCTCCGATAGATCTGAGATATTTTCCATCTTTATCAAAAACCGCCAGAGTGTTGTCACCCATCCTGTCAAGCATATAGAATTCGTCGTTGTCATATATCATCTTATCCACATTGACAAACATAGCCTCCGACGATTCCTGCATGGGAATACAATCAACGCTCTTGACGAAGTTACTTCCAGAGTCCTTACCGTCCGGCTCTGAAACTTTCACCTCTACTATTTCATTGCCATCGCTGTTCAAATGTGCCTTAGTTCCGTTTGCCCCGGAACAGCCGCATAAAGTTCCAGACATGACCATGATACTTAAAAATAAATTACTTTTCATCTCAATACCTATTTTGATTTCGTGTGTAAAATTTTTGATTTCGTGCGTAAAATTAGTATTTGCGGCATTATTGAACAAGATATTCAATAAATATGCATCTTATGGAATGATTCTTAAAAAGCGGTCTCACATGCCATACGTCAACACATTTCCGCAGTCAAAGTAACAGGCAATACATTGTACTACCCGGACAATAAACAGATTTTGTCTTTAAATCTGAAGCATAAGATGGAAACGTCTATATGATTAATAAAATGAAATGTTTCCGAATTTATTTCGTATAAATATTCTGCAAAAATTTGTCTTTGTCAGCGATGCCGGAGGCGAGTATCCAATCGCGAAGTCGCACTTTGCGTTGATCAAGGGCATTGCGGTTAACACCGAACATGATACTGATTGCCTTTGTCGAAAATCCGGCGGCATAAAGCGCAAACAGAGATATGTAGGATTCCCTTATATCAGGGAAGGCTTTTTTAAAATCCGAGACAAGACCGTTTTTCACTATATCCACAACCTCGACAAACCAGTCGAGTCGTTTCTCTGAAAAATATTCCTCCAAGTCTTTACGCAGTCTATTTGCTCTGTCAACATCATTGCTGATATGACCTCCGAAATTGGAATATGTCTCATAAAGCTTCTTTATAAACGGAAGATCTCGGTCATAAACATTCCTGATAGCTTCCATCATGCGGCTGTTTATACCTCCGGCATCCGTAAGTTCACTTTTAAGCAAAGAGAGCTCCCGAGTAATTTCAGAAATCCGTTGCTCAGCCAACTGCAAAAGATTCTCCGACTCCTGCAGTTCCTTTTCTTTCGAGAAAAGTTCAGATTCTCTTTTCTTAGCCCCTTTTCTTGTCTTTATCAGTAATATTACAAAAAATATCGCTAAAACAAAGAGTAAAGATACATAAAATATCGCTCTTTCATTCCTCGTTGCCTCGTATTCCCTGTTTTTACTTTCAATTACTTTATCCAAAAGGAGGACCGATTGGTTATTCTTTGTTTTGCTCAGGTAAATGAAGCTGAAATCATTTTTATCTTTAAGAGCCTTTAGCTCAAGTTTCCTGTTTCCTGTTGAACATGCATGTGAGATCAGTGCTTCATGAAGCATATCCCTGTCATAATCATCAATGACGGATGCGCTTGCAGAATCAATTAACTCTACAGCCCTGTCGAAGTTACCTTTGGAGTTTTCGATAATCGCAAGATACGAGAGATGACTTGAAGAAAGTTTATCAGAAAGTGAAATATCATGATAGACATTATTTAAAGAATCGGCTGTTCCATAGTTTTTCGTCCATACATTTATGATAATCCCCGTCCGGAGGCATAACAGATATGAATTCGCATCAACCACAGGCTCATTCTTCAGCTCTTCCATTATTTCATGCAAGTCGGCCTTAGCCCTCTCATAATCATACAGTCCGGCGAGATGGCGTACTCTATTAAGCTGAGACAGATAATAAAGTTTTCTTTTCCCGGCCTTTAAATATTCCTCGGCCGCGATACTGTCGAATTCCAAAGCCCGAAGTATCTGTCCGCATTCCGACAGAATATCTGAGATCAATCGTGCAGAACGGGCTTTCAGCAAACCTTCTTTTGCTTTGTCGGCTTCCCAATAGGCATTCGCCACATTTACGATTCCTTTCTCATAACATGAATCCTGCGCTAAAAGATATGCGCTGTATAGATTGGCCCTGATCCTGTAATCTTTTGATGGATTTCGGCTGAAATACTTCCGGGCTGACGAAATTCCTGCACTGTCATTAACCGGCTTAAGAATTCTGAGTCTGCTCTGAACATCCAATAAACTGAACAGTGCCTTCTCTTTCCCCAGAGCCAGCGAAGCAGTGTCTATCTTCTCAATTATTCTATAAGCCGAATCAGGGTCGGTCTCAACGATGGCGTCAGCGTCCCGGAGCATTCTTCCGTTCTCGGATCTACCGCAAGACTGAAAACAGCCCCCGGTCAGAAAAACAGCTGCCGACAATAAAATCAGAAAACAATATGTTTTAATTTTGTTTATCAAGATTACGCCTGTTTAAACCACAAATTTACAAAATGAATTCAGAACCTGCAATATCAAAAAAACTTCCCGCACACCAAGCCGCGCGTAAGCCCGATTCAAGAATCCAATT
Source organism: uncultured Muribaculaceae bacterium (assembly GCA_910583775.1). Classification (GTDB taxonomy): domain Bacteria; phylum Bacteroidota; class Bacteroidia; order Bacteroidales; family Muribaculaceae; genus Lepagella. The sequence continues at coordinate 43,943 of CAJTYD010000008.1, forward strand.
ACTATTTCTTATGTTCTTTCAGGCGTTTTGGCTTGAAATCGATGTGGAACTGCGCCGAAATCATCACATATCGCGGAAGAATCTGAAAACGAGTCTCCGTGCGACCCTGACCGTTGACGGAATAGCTGAGATTCTTCTCCTTTCCAAGAATGTCTCTTGCCTGAAGAATCAGAAGCAACTTTCCGTTCATGAGTCTGTATGTGGCACGCGCATTCCAGAGCAGGCGGTTGTCGTTCATCCCGGACTGAGAATAGCCTCTGCGAGAATTCATCGTCAGATCCGTTCCTATCTGCAGACCGAAAGGGGTCTTCATGGTTCCATGAAGGCCATACGAGAAATCAATAGCATTAAAAGGTGCAAATTCAGAAGAATCCGATTTCGTATGCCTGTATTCAACACTGCCGCCGGGACCGAACTCAAACCAGCCGGATCTGAAACCGACCGAAAGTCTTTCGGAAACGATATCGTTTGAAACTTTCTGACGCTCAGGAGCGGCATCATAACCTACCATATCGGCATATATGGAATTGACATATTTTATACTATTATTGAATTTCAGGAGTCCTCCCTACAAAGAATAACCGGAAACAGAATATTCAAGTTCCAGTTCTCTGTTTCCCGATACATTAAATGCCTTGAAAGTCCTGATGCCGGACGCGGAATCGTATCTGTATCCTCTTACAATATCATTTTCAAGCCAGATAACATTAAAAAGCAGAATATTAGTGATCTTCCGTTTAGAATAATAACTAATGGCGGAGCCGATCACATTTCTGAACGTATTTTTCAGTTCCGGATTTCCCTCCTGGATGTTAAGGGGATCGGAAGTGTCGCGATAATCCACCATATCCGTCAACGAAGCAAGCCCTGGAGTCCGTCCGAATCCGATATCGGCATTCCAGCGACGATCTTTCGAACTCCACTCAATCCCTGTGTTCATGATCTTCAACATGAAATCGTTTTTCACGGGAGTCGATGATATACCTCCACGGTGATAGTCGAGTTTTCGATGATAGAAACCGAATTCAGGCGAGAGTCTCAGACTGAATTTTCCAATATCGGTGTTATAAGACTGCGAGAAGAAAGGCCTGATGAGATGGCTGCTCTCTGTCTGGCGACTCGTAAAACTGTTCATGGGATCGAAAACCGCGTCCGCATCGTTGAAAACAGCGTCATCACCCTCCATTCGGGCGTTGATAAGGAAAAGATCCGTACTCTTTCTGGTTCTTGTATAATTGAAATTATAATATATTCCCACCGAGCCGTTTTTTATGCTATAGTAATACTTCGCTCCGGGCTTGAAGGTAAAATTGCGGTTGGGCACCGAATGCATTATCTGCTTGCGGATCATGGCGGGAATCAAATCATCGGCATACCGTATATCCTGAATACGGTCGCGGTCGCTGCGATAGTCGCTGTATCCGGTCTCAAGCCAGACCGATGTAACATCGGATGTTTTCGGAACCCTGAATAGAAATTCCGAAAAAAGCCCTGCATTCAGGCCATGACCTTTTGATCTGCTGTCGGCGATCTGACGGTTGATAAAGGATTCTCTCATTTCTGCGCCGGCATCCTGCGAAAAAAGGTTTTCGATTCCTTCGGCCTCAATCCCCTCTATCTTCCGGTCGAAACCGGCATAGACGCTTTTGTCGGTGCTCTTGTCATGATTGTAACTGAACGAGGGCTTGACATCAAGGATCCAGGACATTTTCTTCAGCGTCAGCTTATGACTTGTGGTCACTGACAGATCCTTAAGTTTGGGACGAATGAAAGTATAATCATAGGTATTTCCTCCGGGCATGAAGCTCGTATGATAGATGTCGGTATTCGCAGTGCGGTGTCGCATCGAGAAATCGGCGTTTCCATTTACCTCCCACGTATGTTGCGGATTGTCCACAAGATAGTCGATACCGCCGCGATAAAGCTTCGAAAGCCCTTTCTCCGGCTCCTTAAACGAATTTTTGTTTCCCTCGTCCGGCTTTTCATTATCATTCAGATTGTTGGTATTCCCATAAAGGGAGATGCGGGAATTGTTGGTATAATGCAAGCCGAATATCTTGCCGAGCCAGCGTCCCCTTGTTCCTGCGCCCGCCTCCACATTCAGCAGATTTCCTGCCATATAGTCCTTTTTGAGACGGACATCCATCACATATTGCTCGTCGCCGGCCTTTTTGCCCATCAGTTCCCCGACGCGCCCAAGCTTCTCATATACTTTTATATCCTTAACCATATAGGCGCCAAGATTGTCGAGCATCACGCGTTTGTTCCCGGCGAAGAAGTCCCTGCCGTTCAGGAGTAACGACTCTACATATTTTCCATTGACATAAATCTGCCCTCCGTCGCGAATCTCGACTCCCGGCAACTGACGCACAAGGGCATCGAGCATCGAGCCCTCCGGAAGATCGAATGCATCGGCATTATAGACAATCGTATCACCCTTATGATAGAACTTTACCTTGCTCGACTTCACCGTAACCTCCGACAATTCCCTGATTTTCCGTATTTTTTTCATATATATATTCGGAATGAATCTTTCCGCCTCCCTGCGTCCGAGTTTCCTCATCGGAAACGGAAATTCCGTAATTTCATATCCGTCGCTGGTTGCCTCGATCACATAATCGCCCTCTGTCTTGGGCACACTTAGAGAATATGTGTGACGGATTTCATAGATAGGCTGATCCCCGTCCATCTTGATTAAATACACCAGGCCCTGCACCTCGGCAGAATCCACCGGCTGACGTTTCGAATCGAACATCCGGATCTTTGCTTTCTTTATTTCATGTGATGTGAGCGCATCAAAAATCTTTCCGCTCAGACGGATCTTATCCTGGGCGGCCATCGTAAAAACGTTGAGAAAGACCATCAATGCTATTATTATTTTCTTCTCAGTATCGACTTTCATGATGTGATATTTCAAAAACGATCTCTTGTATTCCTATCCGATATATAGACCTCTCTGACAGCCGGACGCATTTACAGCGCGTTCTATAAGCTAATCCTTTGTACCCATATTACATTATTTAATCACAAAGGTAACTAAAATACTGTTACAAAACAATTAAAAGAAGCCAATTTATCATGTTTAGCTGAGGAAGCGGCAATCTCCGTTTTCATTCACTGGTGGTGAAATAAAATACTGTGCTTTTATCTCACCAAAGGCCCGAAGAAAGCAAAGGGTTAAAATGGTAATCAATGCGTTATAAAAATCCCGCAGAGCCGCAGAGTATTAATCTTTGTTGTCGGTAATATAGCTATAATGATTATTTGAGCTTATATCTGAGGATTACGAGCGACTCATCCTCGATGCCCGATAAGGCATCGCCCGCGGTTTTATTGAGCAGCAACTCCGGGAAAACCTCAAGGGTCTCTTTTTCGGCAATCGCGTATGCGTATTCATTATCGATGGCTTCGATGAGGGGGAAAACATTCTTTCTGTCCTTATACATTGCCAGCTGCCGTGATTCTCCGGTCTTTCTGTCGACAACCACTGTTTTCATTCTGTCGATTGAATTTCCGGTTTTATGTATGATGACTAATTTATTGTCGGAAGGCAAAACCCTCATCGGGACAAGTCGTTTATTAGTAAGCATATATTTCATAAGCTTATCACGATTGTCCTTGTATGGCTCTATGTCTTTTGCCGACATCTCCTTGTCGCCGAAGCAGAAGCCTATTGTCTTTTTGAATGTAAGGTTTTTCCGGTCTAACTCATAGACTGTATTCGCAAGAGCCGGAGGCGTGAATAGGATTCTTCCTCCTTCAAGTTCATGGAAACATTTGGGCGGGAAGGTAGTATTGATAACCACATCCTCATCGTATGAATAAAGCGGGGTGTCGGAGGCGTCGGAGGAATCGTAAAGGATAAGACTATTGGGGCTGTCGCTCGAAGGAGAGGGAACAAGTATATGTCTATGATCCGAGAGGTCATAGCTATAGGAATAGAACTGACTCTTCTTTCCAGGCAGTGTCGGGAGGGGACACTCCTTCACATAGTTGAAGACTGTATCATAAAACATTATCTTGGCGGGAGTAAAAACCTCGACAAGCTTGGAATGCGGATTGAAAGAATAACCCATGGGGGTCGAAAATTCTTCCGGACCCGCGCCGAATTTCTCTTCCGAACTTGACACAAACTTTCCATCCTTCTTAAATAGAAGCATGAACTGTTTATTGTCGGTGATTTTATAATAGCCGTCGATTATATCGAGCTTTTCTACTCCAGCCGGATAAAAATTCCCTTCATTTTCAAGGGGAATCAACTCGACATCGGAGAAAACGTCTTCGATTTTTGCATCCCGAGGATTATCAAGCTGATAGAATTCATCGTATGCCGATCCTTTTTTCGTTTCATGTGAACATGAACCAAGCATTACAATGAAAAACGACAGACTAAATATAATTCTTAAATTGCAGTCCGAATGTCTCATAATATGTGGAAACTAATTCAACTTAAACCTTATCTTTGCGATAATCGGGTTGGAATCTTCGGGGAGGTCATTGATGACGCCGGCAAGAGCGGGATGGATGTCCATACCTTCCTCTATGGCTTCCCTGACAGCCATCGGTTCGATCACCGCCAGGATACAGCCGTCCATTGAGAAAGGCGTCACCTGAAAGGATTTACCTAAGCCGAGTCTCCCGGCAAGCAGTTCGTTCTTCATGAAGACTGAATTTCCGGTGTTTTTGTCATATAATCCGCTGAATTTCTCCTTATTTGCTATAGCTGTCAGCGAAAGCACAGATTCCGTTTCAAGTACCCTGAAGAATGATATGAATCCTGAAGTAGACAAGGCATTGAACAGGCCGGACGACTGTCCGTTGTCACTCAGTTTGTTCAGCTCCTCCACCGAAGGAGTCGACATTCCGTCGATTTCTATTCTGAATGCCGGAACCGCTTCTGTAGACGTCAATGAATATACTGTCATATCGTAAGGAGTATAACCGTAGATCTTTCCGTCAAGTCTATAAAACGGATATGCCACTCCCGTCATATAGCCCGATTTGAATTTTTTCTCTACAAAGGAATTGCTGATCTTGCCCTTATAGTCGGAGACAAGAAAATATCTATCGGAATTCTCACCTTCATAACCCTGATTATACCATATAAGCGAGTCTCCGGAAGGGATGCAGCCTCCGGTCACTATGTCGGGGAATTCCAGTTCCTCTTTCAGCCGGGCCGTTGTATAGTCATATAAAAGAAGCTTAGACTGCTGTTCGTCGTAGACTCCGACAATATTCTTGGTTTTGTCGAAGAAGAATGAAGTGACATCGATATACTCGCCCGGGCCGTTCCCACGGGTGCCGATCTGCCGGATGAATTTACCGTTACGGTTGAATTCCAGAAGAACATAATTTGAGGAATCCGAAAGGATGAAGGTACTGTCGCAGGTTTCGATAGCGCCTATATCTCCGACCACCGATTTATCCGTCTGTTCCAATGTGAGAAAACTGATGTCGAGCGATGAAAGATCGGCGCTTTTCTCCGTAAGGCTGAAGGATACGGCCGGTATCTCAGCCTCGCCATCTTTGTCTGATTGTCTCCTACCGCAGGAGGCGCCCAAAACGACAAGCGCCGCAAGAATAATTCTTAAAATAGAGTATTTCATAATGATATCGAAAAAACAAAAACATGGCAATCAGTCGGCATTATATACCGACTGATTGCCTGATTAGGTAAGTATTGTTACATTTAGTTCATCTGGCAGCATTGGCTTCCTTTACCTGAACATTTAAGTTCATTTTTCTCTTCATCCTTACTTACCTTGTTAAAAGTGCAGGTCTTGTCCTCAGAATCATTTGCGATTGCCTCGACGTTCTCGATCTGAAGCTCGCTGAGTTTGCTCTCTGTTGTGAACGATTTGCTGAATGACCAGCCGGCGCACATTGTCAATGTCAGTGCTGCCGCAAAAATAACTCTTTTTTTCATCCTAATTTTTTTTAAATTAAAATAATCAGATTATTTAGTTATATATCCGTTGATTATAAGGCGTTGGGGATCGGGCAGCTCCTTGAAGAAGATATCCGCGTATTGCCAGAACGGCCCCGCGACGGTGTCGACAGCTTTAGTTTGTGTGTCATGACACAAAAGTCCAACTACTTTTTAAGACAGGGGATAACAAGCCGAGGATTGCTTTCTTCATCTTTACCGTCTGTCTCAATAAGAGGGTTGCCATTCGCGGCCGTTCGCGGCCAGAAAATGAAATGAGTGGAATCAAGATCGTTGTAGATGTTCTTAGTGACTCTTACCGTTTTATTCATCTTGTCAATAATTACAATTCTACCGCCCTCCGGTCCTGAATAGTTCAAAAAAATCCATTTTCCGTTGACAAAGAATCCGGTTCTCACATAATGATTCAGGATGTCCGGAGCCTCCCATTTCTCAATTTCATCCGATGTCGGCAGCGGAGTAACGTTCAGCTTAGTCTCGCAAACAAGAGAATCGCCTTTCAGTGTATAAATACAGTTTTCGAAATCGTTTGAAAAAACTACTATTCGCTTGCCATCCTTCAGAATGTCGTATGGATGATTTATGGCTATGCCGTAACGAGACCCGAGAAGTTTTGACTTTCTGCTGCCATCCTCAGTGATAAGATAAACCCCGGCATTATTCTTGTCCGTATTATACCGGCTAATCAAATAAGCGTCCCTGTCTTTGAAGGATAGATGCTTGAAATCATCAGCGAAATCTGTTTTATCGGAAGAAACATAATCACCCTGATAATCATATTTCAATATCTCTCCCTTTACATGATCATAGACATAGATATTTTTATCATCCGCATCTATGGCATTCGGCTTGATAAATTCACCGGGGCCCTGTCCTCGTGAACCGATTTTCCCGACATATCTGCCGTCTGAGCCAAAAAGCATAACCTCATTTGAAGCATTATCAATCAATACAATAGATGAATCGACCATTGCCATATCCTTGATTCTGCCTATTCTTGAATCCGCCGTGGTTTCAGGATCAATGTAAATTACGGAATCAGCAAATTCCGACAAAGGGAGAGAATCCGCATCCAGTTTCGTCAGATCGATGTCATATACGGCATTGGCTGTCGCCTCCTCATGCTTCGAGCAGGAAACGACAGTCAATGAAACTATGCTTAATAATAAAATTATTATTAATTGCATTTTCCGAAATTTTTCTTGACATTGCAAATACTTTCCGGATGGCCGCCTTCTTCACAATGGCCTCCTACAATTTGATTATTCTTATAACAATATACAAACTCATAACCATAGCGGTCATTCGGATCGATATAACCTCCACTGCCCCCCTCCGACTGGGCCAACGCTTCGACGTTCTCGATCTGAAGCTCGCTGAGTTTGCTCTCTGTTGTGAACAATTTGCTGAATGACCAGCCGGCGCAAACTGTCAATGTCAGTGCTGCCGCAAAAATAACTCTTTTTTTCATCCTAATTTTTTTAAATTAAAATAATCAGATTATTTAGTTATATATCCATTGATTATAAGGCGTTGGGGATCGGACAGCTCCTTGAAGAAGATATCCGCGTATTGCAGGAACGGCCCCGCGACGGTGTCGGCCACATAGCTCACTGTGACTGTCATGAATTTTGCAGGCTCAATACTGTCGGAAGAGGTGTTGACACTTACACAGTCGCATGACGGCACCGCTTCCTGAAGACGTATTTCCTTGTCAAGGGGATTCTTCAGGCGGAACGTCAGCCTTAGGGTGTCTCCGGAAGCGACCGCTCCGGCAGATCTTGCCGGCGCGCTGCATATCCCGGCGTCTTTAATGGCCGTATCGATACCGTAATCCTCCTTGATTGAGCGATGGAAGAATTCTCGAATCTTGGGATTAAAAACAGGATTGCCGATAGCGATTACCTTTCGCTCGGAATCGAGAAGAAAAGTGTGGAACCGTGAATCTTCAGGCAGAGAATTGGCTTTGCGGAATGCTCCGAGAGAGTCGATGGTCACGGGATGCAGGAAATTGTTCTTGCGCAATACACGCGAAATTTCCTCTCTCCTGTCGGAATCAAGAATCATCAGAAATCCGACGGATATATCCGGATTACGCTTGAATTCATTGATTATGTTGTCCCAGACCGGCAGCTTCATGCGGCACTCCGTGCAGCCAGTGGAATCGAGGTAAGTGACGATAGTATAGTCGTTTCCGGCGATTCCCGGGTCGACCGTTTCGTCGATTATCCTCCAGTCGAGGCTCTCGGGCAGGACAATCTCCTTTCCTGTCAGGCTACCGACAACCTCTTTCTCCGCTTTGTCCTTGCTGCAGGAGAAAGGGATTGTCGCTAACACCAAAGCACCGAGACATAAGGATAATTTCCTCATATTGTATTTGATTTACAATGTTCCTTTGATCGTGTAGCCGGTTTCGGTTAGGATGGTAATATCATAACCAAGCGAGGAAGCCCCTACGAAACAGGTAAACGGAGCGTCCGAGTCAAACTCATATTGCTCTGTCATCCCTGATTCAAGATTCAGGACCTCCATCTCCGCCTTACCTTGCGGAGACCGGAACTTAACCGTCATAAATCCGTCCTTCACTTCAAACGACACCAACTTCCGCGCCGGAGCTTTGGGACGCGTATCTAAATTAACCGGAGGATTAGTCGTTGTGCCTCCAGAAGAATCATCTCCTTCCGCCTTGACTTGAAGGGGAAGAATTGACAACCCTATGATGAAGAGTAACTTTAATTTTTTCATTCTGTTTTTTTTGGCAAAATTAGTAAAATGTTCGAATAGTGTTCTTTACTTTCGTCTTTTCGAATCTTACAACAACAAATTAAGTGACTTATAATCAATGTATAATTTCTACGGGACAGTATAGTCACTTATTTTTATACCTTTGAATACCAGGTTTTTATAAAAAATCTTTAATGTAAGATTTTTACATCAATAATTCATCCATTTTGGATGAGTTTTTCCCCTTTTTTAGTGTCAGGATATTCAAATAGACTTTCTTATCCTCTATATTTATGTTAGAATTAACAATAATTTCTCTAAGACGTCTCTTGCGTTGATCAATAGTACTCCTTTTTTGATTCAATAAACAGCAAATAGATTTAGAAGAAAACCCTAAGGATAGAAGCGAAAAAATATCAATATAAATTTTTGACAGATTCGGGCAGGCATTTTTTAATTTTGAATTCAGCCCCCCGTTTATAATATCTGTACAATCTATAAGTAAATTAATTGTTTCTATATTAAAATTGGATATAACTTGTTTTCTTAACAGTAATGCCCTCTGGGCTATGTTGATATTAGGACCTTCGAATTCGGGAAAAGATTCATATAATTTCTTTACAATAGATATCTCTTCTTTTACTAAACTGGATAAGTTTTTAATTTTATCTTTGCTTTCGTTAATTATTAATCCTGTCTCATTTTTATAGGAATCAAGCCTATATTGGATATCATCTATTGTGGCATCCTTGTCATTCATAAGCTCATTGATTATATCAAGCCGTTTCAAATGAAGTTGCAATCTTTTATCTTTTTCCTTTAATTGATTCCGTGTCTTTTTTACCTGCCAGAATAATATCACAACGGCAACTAAAAACAAAATAATAAGAATAACTGCAAGAAGAATCTGCTGAGAATTCTTATTAGATTGTTCTACATGCTTTTTGCTAAAAAAATCTTCCGTGACAGAAGTCAGAATAGTATTTGCAGGGTTTATTTTTGAACTTTTTATAAACCGATCTTTTATTTCGGATAAACTATCATTAGCTTCTTTTTCCATATTTGTAAAGCCCCTGCGTTTTGCATAAATTAATTTTGCATCATAGTAACTTTCTTCATCAAATCTGTCATTAATAGCTTCCTTAGCAGAATCCAAATAGCAGTTTGCTTTTTCAAAATTATCATTAAAACTCTCTTTTATGGACAAGTGTGAGTAAAAGGTCGATGGATAACTATTTTTCAACTGCCGGAATGCGTTCACTATGCTGTCAGATATCGCATATCTTCCCAAGAAGTCATTAACATACAAATACGTTCTTAAAACATAGCATACAAGATTTGTGTCGTTAATGGAAGAGGATCGGTTCTTACGCAATACTTCCTTAAAAACGCTGTCCGCTTTTTCGAATTTATACGAACCTGCAAAGTTAATACCAAGATCCGATTCTGAGAAAAGGCTATTAAGATTCTTTCCAGCCTTATTATAATGCTTCACTGCAATTTGATTATATTTAATGGCATTTTGCGGTAAACCACATGCATTAAAAATAGCTCCTATCAATTCGGCAGATCTGGCCGTCCATAATGCATCATTAGCATCCTCCGCTTCGAGATATGAATTGGCAGCTCCTACTATAGCCGGGTTATAGCATGAATCAAGATACTGCCTGTAAGCGGAATAATAGTTGGCCCGAAGGCGGTAATCTTTTTCCGGGTGAAGATTGAAATATCTTCTTGCTGAGCCGGCAAGCGTGGTATCTATGTCTTTGAATCGTTTTTTCACTTTCGCCTGGGTAAGAAGCAAGCCATACAAAGCCTTGTCACGTTCTTTCGTCAGGGCAACGGTGTCAACCTCCCTGAGAATAGCGAGTGCTGAGTCGGGATGATCTTCAATAACGAGGTCGGCCTCCGCTAATGGCGAAGGTACACGATTGCAACCAATTATCAGCCCTAGACATATCATCGCTGAGACCACAGTTCCAATAAAATTTTTCTGAATAGCGCCCATTTGTAGGTTGATATTTTATAATATTAAATGCTTAGCTATAAATTATTAATTTAAAATTTGCAAGTAAATTTAAATTGGTTTATAGTTTGAGTTTAGAGTTTAGATAATACCATTTGTCCTGTCATCTCTGTTAGACGGCAACCTCTAAACCTAAACTTTAAACCTTAAACTTCAAGTTTTCAAGTTCTTTGGAACTTGCGAAACTTGAATTATTAATCCATTAAAAATCACTTGCTATGGTAATGTTTTAATTTATAATATTAAGGAAACTCTCCTTTTCTTCATCGTCCAGGCAGGAATTAATAATGGCTTCTTTTAGTCTTTTCTTGCGCTGGTCTACTGCGTTGCGCTTTATGTTCTGGAAGGTTCCCGCGGCTTTTGTAGAGAAACCGAGACAATACAATGAAAACAGTATTAAATATTTCTCTTTCAGATCCTGACAAGCTTCCTTAAGACGAGAGGGCATTCCATCTGTTGTGAAATCGGCGCTGCAGACAACCCATGATAAATCCTTGTCTTTAAGTTTCTTCTCTATTTTATCCTTTAAAATAGTAGCCCGCTGGGCTATATTATTCTGCGGCCCCTCTAATTCCGGCAAAGTCTCGCATAAATCATTTATGATAGGAATTTCCTTTTTCAATATGTTTGAGATTGCCTCAATCTTTTCGTTGTAATCATTTCTGCTTTTATCAGCAGAGCTTCTCAATTCAGAAAGTTCGTCATTCAGATCGTTAAGAACGACATCTCTTTCATTTACAATCTCTAACGTCTTGTTGAGTTTTTTTGATGTTATTGCAATTTCATCATCCTTTATCTTATTTTCCCGCTTTTTCTTTATATACTTATATGTTACTATACCAAGAAAAACCAAAACAATTAAAATGGAGAATATATAGTATATAAGTCATTGTTTTCTCAGAACCAATGTTTTTTATTTTACCATCATGATGATTGTCTATTATGCTCATCAAAATGCTGTTAACCGGGGATGAATCATGAAAGCGTTTAGTCTCGCTAGCGATATTGTATAATTCTCTTAAAATATTACCCTCCATAGATACGTCTCCCTTCTTAAGGTAATAATTTCTGAGAACGATATAATATTGCTCTTTATCAAAATCAGACTCTATAGTTTCACGAGCGTGATCAAGATAGTTCTTAACTTTATCCAGGTTCCCTCGATTTAATTCTATTCTTGCCAATGACGCATAGTTTGTTGATGTAGGAGCTTTAGATCCGATATATCTGTTTTTTTTGCTTATCAAAGAATCCGCACTATCGAATAGACCTAATCTAATCTTAACCCTTATGGCTGGATCCATAACATAAGCAATCAAATTTTTGTCATCTGGATATTCTTTAATAATATGATTTATTAGACGAGCAAATAATTGATCCGCCTTACTATGTCGCTTTACAGAAGTCAATGCAATTCCCAAATCAACAGCACTATATACAGCATTCAATTCCTTTCCACATATTTTATAATTGAAATATGCTATAGAATCATATTTAAGACATACCTCTGGTTGATCTAACCGATTAAATATAAATCCGATCAATTCGGCAGACCGCGCTATCCATAAAGGGGCTTTGGCATCTTCCGCTTCGAGGTAAGAATTCGCAGCTCCGACTATTGCCGGGTTATAACATGAATCAAGATACTGCTTGTAAGCGGAATAATAGTTGGCCCGGAGGCGGTAATCTTTTTCCGGGTGAAGATTGAAATATCCTCTTGCCGAGCTGGCAAGGACTGTGTCGACATCAATAGCATCGGTCTTTACTTTCGCCTGTGTAAGAAGCAAGCCATACAACGCCTTGTCATGTTCTTTCGTCAGGGTTACGGTGTCTACGTCCTTGAGAATCGCGAGTGCTGAGTCGGGATGATCTTCAATAACAAAGTCGACCTCCGCTAATGACGAAGGTACACGGTTGCAACCAATTATCAGCCCCAGGCATATCAGCACTGAGGCAACCGCTCCGGTAATATATCTCATGATTGTTTTCATGATGTTGAAAGGTTAATGCAGTTATGTAAGTTATTTAAATTAATCTATAAAATCCCTTTATTAGGCGTAATATCAAGGCCGGCGGCTTCGACA